>NZ_CP059217.1:227272-567420 GCF_014252355.1 Blattabacterium cuenoti | reverse complement strand
ACTTTTTTAATTTAACAATTGAATCAAAAATTTGTTTTATATTTTACTTTTTTGAAAATTAAAAACAACTTAATATCTATTATATTATTCAATCTTCCAAGAAAAATACAATGATTAAAAAATTATTGTGTATCATATTTAATAAAAACATTGGAATTGGTCAATATACAGTATGATGGGGATCATGATTTTTTTTTATCAATTATACATTCAAAAATGGTGGAGCATAATAATGATTATAATTGGAAAATTATTATTATTTATTATTTTTATTATTGTTATGGCATGTATTTTGAATAAAGGAGTACGTTTAATAAGTAGAAAAATAGGAGATTCTACTAATTTTAATTGGAACAATATTTTTTACGAAAATAAAGTTTTTAATAGTTTATCTCATTTTTTTACATTTTTTATTAGTTATATTTTAATTAACCCATTTTTTAATGAATATAAAAATGCAATTATTTATATATCAAAAATATTTGATATATTATTTGTTTTGATTATGTTACAATTTTTAATTAGAGTAATTAACTCTATTATGAAGATTGCTACTAATGAAAATAATCATCAAACAATTGCAGTAAGATCTTTTTCTCAACTTTTGAAAATTGTATCTGTTATTTTTTGTTTTTTAATTATTATCGCAATATTAACAAAAAATAATCTTACAACTATATTCACTAGTTTAGGAGCAATTACTGCTATTTTAATTTTAGTATTTAGAGACGTAATATTAGGTTTTGTTTCTGGAGTTCAAATGGCATTTACTAAAATGATTAAAGTAGGAGATTGGGTTGGTATTCATAAATATAAAGTAGAAGGAACGATAAAAGAAATTAATTTAATTTCTGCAGAAATAGAAAATTTTGATAAAACTATTACAATTGTTCCTACTTATGATTTAATATCTACAGCAATCACTAATTTTGAAGTCATGAAAAGAAAAAACATTAGAAGAATTAAACGATCTATTCTATTTGATATTAGATCATTTCATTTTTGTAATGCTTCAATTTTAAAAAAATTTGATGAAATACAGTTGATTAAAAATTATATTCAAGAAAAAGAACGAGAAATAGAAATGATAAATCAAAATCAATTTATTAAAAATTCGTTTTTAAAAAAAATGAATTTAACAAATATAGAATTATTTCGACAATATGCTTTATCATATTTATATCAACATCCAAAAATATCAAATAAAGAGGTATTAATGGTTAGAAATTTAGAACCAACACCATATGGATTACCTGTGGAATTTTATTGTTTTGCTATAACTTCTGAATCTATACGATATGAAAAAATACAATCAAGTGTTTTTGATCATTTATTAACTGCTGCTAAAGAATTTAATTTATTAGTTACACAAATTACTTCAAATCAAAATTGATCAAATATTGATTAAGATTAATACTATTATAAGTACTACTTTTTAATAATTATAAAAATGATTTTATATTCTCAAGTTTTTGGTCAAGGGGATCCTCCTATTATAATACTTCATGGATTATTTGGAAATGGCAGAAATTGGATGTCTTTTTCTCAAAAAATATCTAAATATTATCAAATTCACTTAGTAGATATAAGAAATCATGGAAATAGTTTTTGTTCTACTACTATGAATTATGAATGTATATCAAAAGATATTTTATACTATATTAATCATTATAATTTGAAAAATCCTATTATAATTGGACATTCTATGGGAGGAAAGGCTGCTATAAAATTTTCGTTAAATTATCCATTAATTCCAAAAAAAATTATTATTGTAGATATATGTCCTAAAAATTATTATAATGATGATAATTATAATATATTACAGGCATTAAATTCTGTAAATTTTAACGTAATACAAACAAGAAAAGATCTTGATATTTTTTTATCATCATCAATTAAAAATATAAAAATTAGATCTTTTTTTTTAAAATCAACTAATATAAAAAGTAATGGAAAATTATCATTTAGTTTTTTTTTATATGGTATTTCAAAAAATTATCATTTTCTTCAAGAAAAAATAACAGGAGGAATATATAAAAATCCTACATTATTTATGAGAGGAGAATATTCTGAATATATTTTATATCAAGATTATAGTTTAATAAAAAAAATGTTTCCTAATTCTTATATAATTACGATTAATAATTCTAAACATTGGATACACATAGATAACCCGATTGATTTTTATCAAAAAGTTTATGATTTTATAAAAAATTAATAAAAAAATAATTATGATTTTTGATTTTAATATGATTAAAAATTTTTATTCAACTTTTGAAGTTAAAATAAATGAAATAAAAGCAAGAATAGAAACCCCAATGACCTATTCTGAAAAAATATTGTATTCCCATCTATATGATTTAAAAAATAATATAATTAAAAATTATTCTGATTTAAAATTGATGCCCAATCGTTTAGCTATGCAAGATGCAACAGCTCAAATGGCATTATTACAATTTATGCAGACAAAAAAAGACCATACTGAAATTATTACTACTATTCATTGTGATCATCTAATACAAGCTAAAGATGGATATCGATATGATGTCATAAATTCTGAAATTAAAAATCAAGAAATATATCATTTTCTCAAATCTGCAGCTGAAAAATATGGAATAGAATTTTGGCCACCTGGATATGGAATTATTCATCAAGTTCTTTTAGAAAACTATGCATTTCCAGGAGGATTAATACTGGGAACAGATTCTCATACTCCTAATGCTGGAGGACTAGGAATGTTAGCAATAGGAATAGGTGGGGCAGATGCTGTAGAAGTAATGTATGGTCTCCCTTTTATTTTAAAAAAACCAAAAATCATTGGAGTTCATTTATCTGGTAAATTAAGTGGATGGGCGTCTCCTAAAGACGTAATATTAAAATTAGCCGGTATGATAGGTGTATCTGGTTCTATAGGTTACATTATAGAATATTTTGGAAAAGGATCTGAAACATTATCATGTACTGGCAAAGCTACCATATGTAATATGGGAGCCGAAATTGGAGCTACATCATCTATATTTCCGTATGATGATAAAATGGAAGATTATTTATATAAAAGTGGAAGAAAAAAAATATCTGAAATGTTACATCCAATTAAAAATCTTTTTCAATCAGATATACAAGTTTATGAAAATCCAATCAAATATTATGATAAAGTTATTAATATTAATTTATCTATGATAGAACCACATATTAATGGGCCTTTTACTCCAGATATAAGTATTCCAATTTCTAATATGAAAAAAGAAGTATTAAAACATAATTGGCCAAATAAGATAGAAGTAGGATTAATTGGGTCTTGTACAAATTCATCATATGAAGATTTTTCAAAAGCAATATCTATTATTCAACAAGCCAAAAATAAAAAATTAAAACTATGTTCTGAATATTTAATTACACCAGGCTCTAATATAATTTATTATTTAATGAAAAAAAATGGATGGTTATCAATTTTTAATAGTATTGGAGCTAAAATATTTTCTAGTTCATGTGGGCCATGTATTGGACAATGGTGTAGATATAATAAAAATAATAACAATAATATAAAACAAAACACAATTATTCATTCTTTTAATAGAAACTTTTCGTCTAGAAATGATGGTAATCCAAATACATATGCTTTTATAGCATCACCAGAAATTGTAACAGCATTAGTATTTTCTGGCAATTTAACTTTTAATCCACAAGAAGATAGTATAAAAAATGCAAATGGAATCAATATAAAATTAGATACTCCTAAATATAGTGATATTCCAATTTTTTTTAAAAATAAACAAGAAAAATTAAAATTAATTGGATATAAATTTTTTTATACAAAAAAAAATAAAAAGAATAATATATCGATTAATATAAATCCTACATCAGAAAGATTACAAAGATTATCCTCATTTCCATATTGGAATAAAAAAGATTTATTAAATCTTAGATTATTAATTAAAATAAAAGGTAAATGTACTACAGATCATATATCTATGGCTGGATCTTGGCTTAAGTATAGAGGACATTTGGAAAATATATCTAATAATTTATTAATTGGAGCAATTAATTCATTTAATAATAAAAATAACAATATTAAAAATGTTATAACAAAATATTACGGTACTGTTTCAGTAGTTGCTAAATATTATAAAAGTGCAAATATAGGTACTGTAATAGTAGGAGAGGAAAATTATGGAGAAGGATCTTCAAGAGAACATGCAGCTATGGAACCACGTTATTTAGGAATACGTGTTGTTTTAGTAAAATCATTTTCTAGAATACATGAAATTAATTTAAAAAAACAAGGTATTTTAGCATTAACTTTTTTAAATATATCTGATTATGATAAAATAGATGAAGATGATTTTTTGAATTTTTTTATAAGTAATTATAATTTTAAAAATGGTAAAAATATAAAAGTTAAATTAATTCATCAAAATGGTTGTGTTGATAATATAACTGTGAAACATTCTTATAATGAAGAAGAAATTAAATGGTTTGAATATGGATCTTATTTAAATTTTATACAACAAAATAAATTTTAATATGTATGAAAAGTTTTTCAACTTGGATAAATAATTTAAAATATTATTTCATATACTTTATGACATTTCATTATTCATATAGTTATTATATTATATAATAAATTATAAATAATGATATATATAAATTGGGATCCAATAAATAAATTTGTTTTTTGGGGATATTTTACTATTCATGTTTATAGTATAATGTTTTTTTTATCTTTTTTGATAGGCTGGTACATTATGAAATATATTTATGAATTAGAAAATATTTCTATAAAATATTTGGATTTATTATTGATATATACAACATTAGGAACTATTATTGGAGCTAGATGTGGCCAAATATTTTTTTATGATTTTTCATATTTTTCTGATCATTGGATTGAAGCATTTTTTCCAATTAAAGAAAAAAAAACACATATTTTATTAGGGATTATTAAAGGATATGAATTTGTTGGATTTAGAGGCCTCTCTAGTCATGGTGCTACAATAGGTATAATTATATCTAGTTTTTTATACATAAAACAAGTAATTCAAAAACCTTTTTTTTGGTTAACTGATAGATTATGTATAGTAATTTCATTATCGGCATTCTTTATAAGAATAGGAAATTTTTTTAATTCTGAAATAGTAGGTAAACCTTCTAATTTACCTTGGTCTGTAATATTTTATCAAATGGATAGTGTATATGGATCATCATTAATTCCTAGACATCCTACTCAGATATATGAATCTATTATTTATTTTTTTGTTTTTTTATTATTATGTATATTTTTTTTTATAAAAAGATATCAATATATTGTTGGATATTTATCTGGTTTATTTTTTACAATTGTTTGGTCATTTCGTTTTATTTTAGAATTTTTAAAAGAATCACAACACCATGAATTAATTAATAATGATATTATTTTGTTAAATACAGCTCAATGGCTAAGTATTCCTTGTATTATATTTGGAATGATTCTTCTTTTGATTATAAAACAAAATAAAAAGTTTTTTTCTTAAAAAGAATGAGAAAAATATTGGTTATTATTTTTTTTTTATTTTTATTGATTATGATTTCTTCTGACAAACAAGATAATGAAGATAATATGTTTTTTGATATTGGAAATCAATTAGAAATTACTTTTATTAAAGATGGAGAATTATATATAATAAATAATAACAATAATATAAAAAAGATAGATGTGGAAATAGCTACAGATAAAATAAAAATCAATAATGGATTATCATATAGATCTTCTTTAAAAGAAGATAGAGGAATATTATTCATTTTGAATAATACAGCAGAGATAAATAATTTAAATATGAAAAATATTAGAATTCCTTTAGATATTATCTATATAAATAAAAATTATGTTGTGTCGTTTATTAAAAAAAATGTTATGCCAATGGAAGATATAATGCCCATGGCAAATAATATAAAATATATTTTAGAGATTAATTCTGGGTTATGTGATAAATTTAGTATTAAATTAAATAAAACAAAATTTTTGTTAAAAACAATAAAAAATTAATATATGATTATTATATCTGATCAAGCTAAAATTAAGTTAGTTTCTCTTATGAAAGATGAAGGATTATCTCATCATAGTTCATTTATAAGATTTGGAGTTAAAAATGGAGGATGTTCTGGCCTATCATATGAATTATCTTTTGATAATCAACAAAATAAAGAAGATAAAATTTTTCATTATAAAGAAATGAAAATTTTGATAGATAAAAATAGTTATCCTTATTTATTAGGAATAACTTTAGAATATTCAGGAGGATTAAATGGAAAAGGATTTTATTTTAAAAATCCTAATGCTCAACATACTTGTGGTTGTGGCAAAAGTTTTTCATCATAAAATATGAAAAATAACAACAAATCATTGGATGATTTTATTAATTCTGAATATAAATATGGATTTTATACACCTATAGAATCATATCAAATACCAAAAGGGTTAAACGTAGAAATTATTAAAACAATATCAAAAAAAAAAAATGAACCGGATTGGATGTTAGATTGGAGATTAGAATCTTATTCAAGATGGAAAAATATGAAAATTCCAACTTGGTCAAATATTAAATATAATATACCTAATTTTAAAAATATTATATATTTTTCTGCTCCAAAAATAAAATTAACTAGAAATGAATTAAAAAATAAAAAAACAGAATTATCACAAACATTTGATAAATTAGGTATTTATACAAATAATTATGTTGCTACGGATTTTGTATTAGATTCTGTTTCATTAACTACTACATATCAAGAAAAATTATTACAAGAGAATGGTATTATATTTTGTTCCATTAATGAAGCTATAACAAAATATCCAAATTTAGTTAAACAATATTTTGGTTCAGTAGTTGGTAATCAAGATAATTTTTATGCTGCACTTAATTCAGCTGTTTTTTCGGATGGATCTTTTTGTTACATTCCAAAAGGAGTACGTTGTCCTATGGAATTATCTACTTATTTTAGAATTAATGAAAGTGGAACTGGACAATTTGAGAGAACTTTAATTGTAGCTGATAAAGGATCTTATGTTAGTTATATAGAAGGGTGTACTGCTCCTCAAAGAAAAGAAAATCAATTACATGCTGCTGTTGTAGAAATTGTTGCTTTAGATAAAGCTGAAGTTAAATATTCTACTGTGCAAAATTGGTACCCAGGAAATAAACAAGGTATAGGAGGAGTATTCAATTTTGTCACAAAACGTGGATTATGTGAAAACATGGCTAAGATATCTTGGATTCAAGTAGAAACTGGATCTTCTATTACTTGGAAATATCCATCATGTATTTTAAAAGGTGATGGTTCAATTGGTGAATTTTATTCATTGTCTATGACTAAACATTTTCAACAAGCTGATACAGGAAGTAAAATGATCCATTTAGGAAATGGAACAAAAAGTGTTATTATATCAAAAGGAATATCTTCTGGGAATGCACAAAATAATTATCGAGGATTAGTTAAAATATCTGAGAATGCTAAAAATTCTAGGAATTTTTCTCAATGTGATTCATTATTAATAGGAAATAAATGTGGAGCACATACTTTTCCAAATATTGATGTTCATAATTCCACTTCTCAAGTTGAACATGAAGCAACTACATCCAAAATAGGAGAAGATCAAATTTTTTATTGTAATCAAAGAGGAATAGGGAAAGAAAAAGCTATTTCTCTTATTGTTAATGGATTTAGTAATAATATTTTAAATAAATTACCAATGGAATTTTCTATAGAAGCAAAAAAACTTTTGGAAATTTCCCTAGAAGGGACTATAGGATAATCAAATCATCATTATATGTTACATATTGAAAATTTACATGTGTATATTAATAAAACTCCAATTTTGAAAGGATTAAATTTAAAAATTTTACCTGGAGAAATACATGTAATTATGGGGCCTAATGGATCAGGTAAAAGTACATTAGCATCTGTTATATCTGGAAAAGAAGAATATAAAATAACAAAAGGAAATATTTTGTTTAATAATAAAAATTTAATTAATTATTCTCCTGAACAAAGATCTCAATTAGGTATTTTTTTATCATTTCAACATCCTATAGAAATACCAGGAATTTCTGTTATTAATTTTATCAAAACATCGATTAATGAAATTAGAAAATCAAAAGGATTACCAGAATTACCAGCTAAAGATATTATAATAAAAATGAGACAAATTGCTAAACTTTTAAAGTTGGAAAAAGATTTTTTTTATAGATCTTTAAATGATGGATTTTCAGGAGGAGAGAAAAAAAAAAATGAAATTTTTCAAATGGCTATGTTAAATCCTTTGTTATCTATTTTAGATGAAGTAGATTCTGGATTAGATATTGATTCTTTACGCATTATTTCAAATGTAATCAAATTATTAAAAACCAATACAAATTCTATTATTATTATTACACATTATAAAAGATTATTAGATTATTTATTTTCAGATTATATTGTTCATGTATTACATAATGGAACCATTGTGAAATCTGGAAATAACAAATTAGTGGATAAATTAGAAAAACAAGGATATGATTGGATAAAAAACTAATTATATATTGAAAAAGTAATAATATATTATGTATTTGTATGGAAAACGAATGTTTTTTAAAAAAAAAAATAATTTCTTCTTTTTCAGAAAAACACTATAAAGGAGAACATGTTTTTATTTCTGAATTAAGACGTAAAGCAATTAATACTTTTATTAAAAAAGGGTTTGTATTGTCTAATAATAGATATAATAAATTATTTTCGATTTTTGATAAACATTTTAATTTTTTTTCAAGCAATATAGAAGAAGTAGTACATAAAAACTATACAAGAGTACAACGAATAAAGAACTTGATAGGGGGTTATGGTAAAGATTCTTATATTATTGTCTTTATTAATGGACAATATGATTCTATTATTTATCCTGATAAATTAGAACAAAATATTATTATATCTAATCTTTTTGCACAAAAAGAAAAATATATTAAACCATTTTATGATACTTTATTAAATTTATATTATAATCCATTTAGTGTAATAAACACGATGTTTGCAAAAAATGGTGTTTATATATATATTCCTGATAATATTATTTTAAAATATCCAATAGAAATATGTAATATTTATACACAGTCTTATGAAAAGACTATGTTATATTTAAGGAATTTAATTATAGTTGGAAAATATTCTTATGTAAAAATTATTGAAAGTTGCAAATCATTATCATTGGAAAAATCTGCATTAATTAATAATTATGTAACTGAAATTTATGCTATGGATAATAGCAAAATTGATTATTATAAAGTCCAATATGGTTTGGAAAATACATCATATATTTTGGATAATACTTACATTAAACAATATATGGATAGTTCTTGTTCTACATATACTTTATCATTGACAGGAAAATTTATTAAAAATAATCTCAATTTTTTTTCTCATGGAAATAATACTTCATCTTATTTATATGGAATTTCTTTGTTATCTAAACAACAAATAATTGACAATGAAACATTCATTCAACATTTATTCTCTAATTCAAAATGTTTACAATTATATAAAAATATTTTATTAGATCAATCAATGAGTATTTTCAATGGAAAAATTTTTGTTAGTAAATTTATTAAAGGAATTAATGCTTTTCAGAAAAATCAAAATATTCTTCTTTCAGAAGAAGCTCATGTTATATCCAAACCTAAATTGGAAATTTTTTCTAATGCCATTAGATGTTCACATGGATGTACTATAGGACATTTTAATAAAAATGATATATTTTATTTACAATCTAGAGGAATTAGTGAATATAATGTACAAATTTTATTGTTGATTGCTTTTTTAGAAGAAATATTAAAAACTATTAATATTAGTAAAATTAAAATATTAATTATTAATTATATAAAACACAAAATTAAAATAAATATTAAAAAAAATACATATAATGTATAATGTTTTCACAAAAAAAAATTAAAGAAATTAGAGATCAATTTCCTATATTAAAAACTAAAATTAATGATAATTCTTTAGTATATATTGATAATGCGGCTACTACTCAAAAACCAATAAAAGTTATTCAAACAGCAAATGAATTTTATATAAAACAAAATTCTAATATTCATCGAGGTGTACATTTTTTAAGTCGACAAGCTACTGAGAAAGTAGAATTTGTTAGAAAACAAATACAAAAGATGATTCATGCTAAATTGTCTTCAGAAATTATTTTTACAAAAGGAGCAACGGAATCTATTAATTTAATTGCTTACAGTATTGAGCCCTTGATTAAAAAAGGAGATGAAATTATTATTTCATATATGGAACATCATTCTAATATTATTCCATGGAAAATTCTTTGTGATAGAAAACAAGCAACATTAAAAATTATTCCAATTAATAAAAATGGCTTATTAGAATTAGAATATTTTGAATCTATTATATCATATAAAACTAAATTAGTTTCCATCACTCATTTATCTAATGTATTAGGAATTATAAATCCAGTAAAAGATATTATAAAAAAATCTCATAAGTATGGATCAATGGTTTTAATTGATGGAGCACAAGTTCCATCAAATTTAGATATAGATGTACAAGATTTAAATGTAGATTTTTATGTATTTTCTGCACATAAAATGTATGGTCCTACTGGAATTGGAATATTATATGGGAAAAAAGATATTTTAGATACAATACCTCCTTATCAATCAGGAGGAGAAATGATTAAATATGCAAGTTTTAAAAAATGTAATTATTCAGATCTACCGTTTAAATTTGAAGCTGGGACTCCAAATATAGAAGGAATTGTTGTTTGGGGTAGCGCTATTGATTTTGTTCAAGAACTTGGAATAAAAAATATTCAATTATATAAAAAAGAACTTTTAATTTATGCAATAAAACGTTTAAATTCTATAGATGGAATTCATTTATATGGAGGTGGGATGAATAATATTGATGTTAAATCAAGTATTATTTCTTTTAATTTAGATAGATTACATTATTTTGATGTTGGTATGATTTTAGATAAATTAGGAATTGCAGTTAGAACTGGAACTTTATGTGCACAACCATTAATTAATTTTTTCAATGTAGAAGGTATGATTCGTGTTAGTTTTTCTATCTATAATACTTTTCAAGAAGTAGATTATCTTTATGAATGTCTTATTAAAGCAAAAAATATGCTATTTAAATCAGTTATATTATGATATATGCTATTGTTAATATTCGAGGAATACAATTTAAATTTATTGAAAATAAATATTTATATATTCCTTTTAATTGTGAGATGGAATTAGGAACACATGTTATGTTTGATCAAGTATTATTTTTTTATAAAAATGGAGTAATTAAAATAGGAAGCCCATTTTTAGAAAAAATAAAGATTAAAGTTGAAATTTTGAAACATGTAAGAGGAAATAAACTAATTATTTTTAAAAAAAAAAGAAGAAAAGGTTATAAAGTAAAAAAAGGATTTAAACCTAAATTTACTAAGTTAAAAGTAATTAATTTTTTAGAAAAAAAATAATATATGGCACATAAAAAAGGGGCTGGAAGTTCTAGAAACGGTAGAGATTCTGCTGGTCGCAGATTAGGTGTAAAAATATTTGGTAATCAATATATTAAATCTGGTGGTATTATTGTACGTCAACGTGGAACAAAATATTTACCTGGAAAATATGTAGGTATTGGAAAAGATCATACATTATATGCAATGAAAAATGGTTTTGTTTATTTTAAAAAAGGAAAAAAGAAGTTTACAATATCTATTATATCAAAAAAATACTTGGCTGGATAGTTTAATTGGATAGAACAATAGTTTCCTAAACTATAAGTTGTAGGTTCGAATCCTCATCCAGTCACCAATCACTATCATTATAGTAATAGTATAGTAATAGTAGTGATAATAGGAAGAAGAATAGTGGTCCCAGTTGGATTTGAACCAACGACTTCCTGATTATGAGTCAGGAGCTCTAACCATACTGAGCTATGGGACCAAGCAATAAAAATACAATTTTACAACAATATTTATATGATTACAAATTTTTATTAATTAAAATGATATAAATGGATACTATTAAAAAGAAAAAATTAAATTCAATATTTTATTCAGAAATAGCAAATCTTATTCAACAAGATATATATAAAAAAGTTTTAAAAAAAGGAATTGTAATTACATTAATTAAAATTAATTTTAGTAAAAATATGAATTTGATAAAAGGATATATATCAATTTATCCTTTTATAGATGAACAAATTTTAACACAAATTAAATCACAAACTAAAATTTATAGAAAATTTCTTTCTAAAAAATTACGATATCATGTAAAAAAAGTTCCTAAATTAAATTTTATTATTTTGAATAATTATTTGTGATAACGTTTTTTTAGCAAAACAATTTTTTGTTGATATTATAAAAAATAAGTATGTAAAGATTTAGATGCTTCTACATTATGAAAAATTTGTTTAGCTTCTTTTTCAAAAGATTGAATATCCGTAAATCTATGAGAATAATGACCTAATAATAATTTTTTTACTTTTGCTTCTTTTGCAATAAAAGCTGCTTGATAAGCCGTTGAATGACCTGTATTAATCGCTCTCATTTTTTCTATATTAAGAAAAGTTGATTCATGATATAATAAATCTACAAATTGTATGTGTTCTATAATATTAGGATCAAAAGATGTATCAGAACAGAAAGCATAAGATAATGTTTTTTTTGGATTAAAAGTTAATTTGGAGTTTGGAATAATGATACCATCATGTGTTTTAAAGTCTTTTCCTATTTTTAAATTTTTATAATCAACAAAATTTATATAAGGAATTTTTTGTATTTCATGCATATTTAATTTTCGATAATTATATTTTTCTTTAAATAAAAAGCCATTAGTATAAATTCTATGTTTTAATGGTATTGTATAAATTTCGATATTTTCATTATCAAAAATTTTTTCTCTTTGCTTAGAAGATAATTCTATATAAATAATGTAATATTTTAATTTAGTATTAGACCATTTAAAATGTGATTCTATAATTTCTTTTAACCCTTTTGGTGCATAAATATTTAAAGATTTTTCTCTTCCTAATAAATGAAATGTAGATAATAACCCAATTAATCCAAAAAAATGATCTCCATGTAAATGAGAAATAAAAATATGTTCAATTTTATTAAATTTTATTTTTGACTTTCTTAATTGTACTTGCGTACCTTCTCCACAATCTATAAGTAAATAATAACCTTTTATTTTCAAAATTTGAGATGTGGGATAGAATTTAGTTGTAGGTATTGAAGAGTGACATCCTAGAATGGTTAAGGAAGGATTTTCCATTTTGTTTTATTTTTAAAAATAAAAATGCAACCAAAAATAATAATAGTAATACAACTAATTAATATAATATAATTTGAAGTCAAATTATAAAATATTTGTTCATTTTTTGTCATAAAAAATAACATAAATGAAGCAACAATATTATTAAATATATGTAATAATATACAATCTATAATAGAAACGTTAACAACGTAAATAAATCCAATAAAACTTCCAATTAACAATCCACTTATAAATTGCCAAGGATTCATATGAGTTAACCCAAATAGGAAAGAAGAAAATAAAATAGCTTTTACTGGATGTATATTATTTTTTAACATTCCATGTAAAATAATGCCTCTAAATAGTATTTCTTCACATATAGGCGCTAATATAGATGTTATAAAAAAAAAAGTAATTGTATTTTTAGATTCTTCTATAACAAATTTTTCTATTTCTTTATGCATATTGCCTATAATTGGCCCATTTTTAGGAATTAAACAAATTAAATAATTATTACATATTATTATACATAACATTATAAAAAATAATACAGTATAAATTTTATATGAAGAAATTTTAAGTGAAAAATCTATAATTTTATTTTGTTTTTTATTTGTATAAAAAATATATGCAAATAAACATAAAAATGGAATAATATATAATATTGAAAATATAATATATTTAGGTATATTAATTGATATTAATAAATTTTTTAAAAAAACATTAATAACATTTAATATGCAAAATTTTAAAATTAATATAAAAGATTCAATATAATTTATTCTATATAATCTTTTCATAAAAATTTAATTTTTAATTATAGTTATGCATTTATATTACAATTTATTCTTTTATTTCAAATACAATAGTGATATATAATTTTTTTTTATAATATAATATGAGTAATATATTGAATTTTTTTAATATAAATACTTGGTTATCTAATTATGATTCTATAATTATGGATCATGAAATAGATAATTCTAAAGTATTTAAATATATTAATCTTTTAAAGATTATAAAAAAATATAAAAAAATTTGTTCTATTATTCCAATTGGACGATCTATAGAAAATAGAAAAATTTTTAAAATCAAATGGGGAACAGGATCTTATAAAATTTTTATTTGGTCTCAAATGCATGGTAATGAAACAACAGGAACAAAAGCTATGTTTGATATGTTACATTTTTTTTTAAAACAAAAAAACACCGATTTAGTAAAATTTTTAGAACAAAAAGTAAATATTGTTTTTATTCCTATGTTAAATCCAGATGGAGCTGAAACATTTAAAAGAAGAAATTCTATTAATATTGATTTAAATAGAGATGCATTACGATTACAATCTCCTGAAATTAAAGTTTTATTTAATGAAATAAAAATTAATCAACCAAATATATTATTTAATTTACATGATCAAAAAAGTATTTATAATATTGGTGATAAAATGTTTAATCCATCTATCATATCATTTTTATCTCCTTCAATTGGTAAAGAACAATCAATTCATATTAATTTAGAAAGAAAAAAAGCTATGGGATTTATTTCTCTTATTGCAAAAACAATATCTAAATTTTTACCTAAAATAGGATCTATAGGTAGATATTCTGATCAAATATATCCTACATCAGTAGGTGACAATTTGCAAAAACTTGGAAAATCTTGTATTCTTTTTGAAGCTGGAAATTATCCTGGAGACTTTAAAAAAACAATTATAAGAAAATATAATGCATTATCTATTTTAATAGGACTGTATATTCTTTCTACTACAAAAAATATGGAACAAGAATACTATGATTATTTTTCGATTTCTGAAAATACAATCAAATTAATGGATAAAATTTATAGACAAATTGTAGTTAAAAAAAACAGTCAAAAATTTATTTTGGATATAGGAATAAATTATATTGACAAGTATAATGGTGTTACAAATGATCTTGATGTAATACAAAAAGTGATAGATATAGGTGATTTATCTAATTTTTTTGCATATCAAGATATATTATGTAAAGGTCAAAGTATCTACAACAAACAAGGACAAAATTTTTTTCCAAACAAAGGAGAAATAGAATTCTTTAATATTTATTAATTTATTTTTTAAATTTTTTTACGGATAATTGACTTCTTTTTTTTTTTCTTCTTCTAGATATAATTTTTCTTCCATTTTTCGTTTTCATTCTTGTTAAGAATCCATGGAGATTTAGTTTTTTTTTATTAGAAGGTTGAAATGTTCTTTTCATAAAAATTGAACTAAAATAGTTTTGTGATTAAATTTTTATTTTGAAATAAAGAATTATACATCCAAGAATAAATCCTATTAAAAAAAAATATAAAACGTCTTAACATATAATAACAGAGTTTAATTGTTTAATTTTAGTATTTAAATTTAGTAATTTTTTTTATGTTATAAAATAATTTGAATTTGATAATTTTAAATAAAAACATATTTTGAAAAAGCAAAAAACTATTTCAAAAAAAATTTCTTTTAAAGGAGTAGGATTGTATACAGACAAATATGTTACAATGACGTTTAAACCTGCCCCGGAACATACTGGTTTTATTTTTATAAGAAAAGATATAACGAATCATCCTTGTATTCAAGCAAATTTATCATGTGTAATTAATGAAACAGATAAAGGAATTATTTTAAATAAAAATGGATATTTAGTTCGTACGAGTGAACATGTGCTTGCCGCTTTAACAGGGATGGATTTAGATAATATTATAGTGGAATTAGATAATGTAGAAATTCCTATTATGGATGGATCTTCTAAATATTTTGTAGAAGCTATTGAAAAAGTTGGAATTGTAGAACAAAATGCTGATAGAGAATATTATTCTATACAAAATATAGTTTCTTATGAAGATAAGAAAACAGGTAGCGTAATTTTTGCATTTCCATCTAACAAGTTTGAGATACTAACTATAGTAGATTTTGATTTAAGTTGGTTAAGTGTTCAAAATTCTATTTTTCAACATATAAATCAATTTAAAAATCATATAGCAAGTTCCAAAACTTTTTGTCTATTATATGATGATAGACAACAAAGAAGATGTTGTTGTTCAGAAACAGATAATAAAAAACAAATTTTTTCATATTATTGTAGTAGGAATTATAATCAAGAAATTGCTAATCATTTTCTTTTAGATATTATTGGATGTTTAACTTTGATTGGAAAAAAATTAATAGGAAAAATAATAGCATATAAACCATATAATTCAATTAATGTAAAATTTGCTAAAAAAATGATTAGTGAAATTAATAAAGAAGAAAATAATATTAAATTTAATTTAACACAACAACCAATTTTTGATATTAAAAAAATCATGAAAATATTACCCCATAAACCTCCATTTTTATTGGTTGATAAAATTTTAGAATTAAAAGAAAATTATGTAGTTGGTATTAAAAATGTTACAATAAATGAACCATTTTTTATTGGACATTTTCCTAATGAACCTATAATGCCTGGGGTTTTGCAAGTAGAAGCAATAGCACAAGTTGGAGGAGTTTTAGTTTTAAGTAAATTAAAAAATCCAGAAATATATTCTACATATTTTTTACAAATAGAAAAGGTAAAATTTAAAAAAAAAGTAGTACCTGGAGATTTATTAGTTTTTAAAGTAATTTTAAAAAATCCTATAAAAATGGGAATTGTACATATGGAAGGAAAAGGATATGTTAACAGTCAATTAGTTGTGGAAGCAATAGTAATCGCAAAATTAGTAAAACAAATAGTATAACAAAATGTTAAAAAATAAACGAACAAAACTTTATGTACATATTCAAAAAGGATTGTATTTAAAATATAATAATGAAATTTATAAAGTAATTGATTATATGCATGTAAAACCTGGGAAGGGAGATGCATTTATTAGGACTAAATTAAGACATGTTATTAATAATAATATATTAGAAAATAATTTTCCTTCTAAACATAGAATAAGAGAAGTTGAAGTTAAATCAAAAATTTATAGATTTTTATATAAGACAAAAAATTTATTTTATTTCATGAATATTGAAAATTATCAAACAATTACAATCGATAATATTTTAATGAAAAATATTGAATTTCTAAAAGAAGGAATGAATTTTTATATTTATTTTAAAATTGAAAATAATATAAAAACAATTTTATGTATTAAAATGCCATCTACTGTGATTTTACAAGTTCAAGAGACCATGCCTGTAAAAAAAGGAGATGTTATTCAAAAATCTAGTAAAATAGCTATTTTAGAAACTAAAAATAAATTATTAGTACCTGTATTTATAAATACTGGAGAATTTATTAAAATTAATACATATAAAAAGTCTTATATAGAAAGAATAATAACAAAAAAAATAAAATAATTTATTATTTGTGATGAGTATTTTAGTTAATGAAAATTCTCGTGTAATTGTTCAGGGATTAACCGGAAAAGAAGGTTTATTTCATACTCAAAAAATGTTGGATTATGGAACATTAATAGTAGGTGGAGTTACTCCAGGTAAGGGAGGAAAAATATGTTTAGGAATACCGATTTTTAATACTATGGAAGATGCTGTAAAGCATACCAATGGTAATGTCAGTATTATTTTTGTTCCATCCGCAGTTGCTTCAGATGCTATTATGGAAGCTATTAGTGTAAAAATGAACATTATTGTTTGTATTACAGAAGGAATTCCAATATCTGATATGATTAGAGTAAAATATTTTTTAAAAGGTAAAACAAGCTATTTAATTGGACCCAATTGTCCTGGAATAGTTTCTTCAGAAAAATCAAAAATTGGAATTATGCCAAATTTGATTTTTAGAAAAAAAGGGAATATAGGAATTGTATCTAGATCAGGAACATTAACTTATGAAGCAGCAGATCAAATATTAAAAATGGGGTATGGCATTTCCACAGCAGTTGGAATAGGAGGTGATTCTATTATAGGAATAAATATTAAGGATGTAATTAATTTATTTTTGGATGATATAGAAACTGAATGTATTGTTTTAATTGGAGAAATTGGAGGTAAATTAGAGATATATGCAGCAACATGGTTTAAAAATTTACAAAAAATAAATAAAAAACCTATAATTGGTTTTATAGCTGGTCAAACTGCGCCTAAAGGAATAACTATGGGTCATGCTGGCGCTATTATAGGAAAAGACATTGAAACTGCACAATCAAAAATTGAAATATTAGAAACATGTGGTATTCATATGGTAAAATCACTTTATGAAATTGGTATGAAAGTACATGAAATTCTTTGTAAGAAAGAAATAAATATATTATGGCTTTATGTATTCATAAAAATGATATAAAATATTTAATAATAGGATTAGGTAATCCTGGAATAATATATAATTATACTAGACATAATATTGGATTTTTTATTTTAGATAAAATATCTGAAAAATATTCATTTACTTTTATAAAAAAAAAGTTAGGATTTGTTTCTTCAATTTTATCATATAAAAATAAAAAAATATTTTTTTTAAAACCTTATACATATATTAATGAAAGTGGACTTGCAGTAAAATATTGGATGAAAAAAGAAAAAGTGTCTTTAAATAACATACTTATAATATTAGATGATATTTATCTTGATTTTGGAACTTTTCGTTTAAAAGGAAAAGGTGGGAATGGTGGACATAATGGCTTGAAGAGTATTGAAAAAGAATTAAAAACTGATCATTATGCACGTCTTAGATTTGGAATTAAGAATGATTTGTTCATAACAAATAAAATAGATTATGTATTAGGTAATTGGTACCAACATGAATTAAAATATATATTAAAAAAAATAGATATTAGTATGGATATAATTTTTTCATTTGTAGTTAATGGATTAATATATACTATGAATATTTTTAATCATAAATGTAAATTAAAAAATTAAATAAGACCTTGTAGTTTAATTTAGGATAGAATATAGGATTCCGGATCCTATGGAATGGGTTCGAATCCCTTCAAGGTCTTTTAAAAATTTATTTTTGTATGATTCGTTATATTCGTAATTTTTGTATTATTGCACATATAGATCATGGTAAAAGTACTTTAGCAGATAGGTTATTAGAATTTACAAATACTATCCCTATCCCTCATTATAATAATAAAAGCAATAAAACTCAGTTATTAGATGATATGGAGTTAGAAAGAGAAAGAGGAATTACTATTAAAAGTCATGCAGTTCATATGAACTATCGTTATAAAAATAATATGTATACTCTCAATTTAATAGATACTCCTGGTCATGTCGATTTCTCTTATGAAGTTTCTCGTTCTATTGCTACTTGTGAAGGTGCTTTATTGGTAGTAGATTGTACACAAAGTGTTCAAGCACAAACTATATCTAATTTGTATTTAGCATTGAAAAAAAATCTTATTATTATTCCTATTATTAATAAAGTTGATTTATTAGAGAATAATGACCCTAGATATGATAATACTATTTCTGAAATGATGGAATTATTAGGATGTAAATCTCATCAAGAGATTATATCTGTTAGTGCTAAAAAAGGTATAGGTATTAAAAAGATCTTAGAAAGAATTATTACAGAAATACCGCATCCTACAGGGAATTTATATTATCCTCTTCAAGCTATTATTTTTGATTCTATTTATAATCCTTTTACAGGAATTATTGCTTATTTTAAAGTGATGAATGGAGTGATGAAAAAAGGACAAAAACTTATATTTATGTCAACTGGAAAAATGTATTCTGCACATGAAATAGGAAAACTTCAATTAAAAAGAATTGCTAAAAATAAGATAATAACAGGTGATGTTGGTTATGTTGTTTCTGGAATCAAAAATGCAGATGAAGTGAAAGTTGGAGATACAATTACAGATGCTAAATATCCTGCATTAAAATCTGTAGATGATTTTGAAGAAGTTAAACCTATGGTATTTGCTAGTATTTATCCTGTAGATTCTAATGATTATGAGGACTTGCTGTCATCGATGGAAAAATTAAAATTAAATGATGCTTCTTTAATTTTTAATACAGTATCTTCTTCTGCGTTAGGCTATGGATTTCATTGTGGATTTTTAGGAATACTTCATATGGAAATTATAAAAGAACGTTTAAAAAGAGAGTATGGATTGAATATTATTATTACTGTGCCTAATGTGTCTTATAGAATTTTTAAAAAAAGACTTAATGGTTGTTTTGTTATAATCAATAATCCTTCAGAATTTTCTGATATGGAAAAACTAATTAAAATAGAGGAACCTTATGTTTTAGTTAATATTATAAGTACAGCAAATTTTATAGGATCTATTATTTCTTTATGTATGGAAAAACGTGGAAATATGATTGGATCACATAAATATTTATCTTTTGGAAAAAGAGTTCATTTATCATTTGAAATGCCACTTGCTGAAATTATGTTTGATTTTTATGATAAATTAAAAACTATTTCTAGAGGATATGCATCATTTGATTATAATTTTTTAACTTATAAAAGTTCTGATTTAAAAAAACTGACTATATTTATTAATCATAAACAAATTGATCCTTTATCTATTATTGTTCATAAAAAGCATATGTTAATGCGAGCAAAACAAATTTGTCATGAATTATCTTTACTTATTCCAAAACATCAGTTTAGTATACCAATTCAAGTGTCTATTTCTGGTAAAATTGTTGCAAGGGAAACAGTAAAAGCTTTAAGAAAGGATGTAACTGCTAAATGTTATGGAGGTGATATATCTAGAAAAAGAAAATTATTAGAAAAACAAAAAAAAGGAAAGAAAAAAATGCGTAAAATAGGAAAAGTAAATATTCCTAATTCTACTTTTATCAATTTTTTAAAAGTTAAAAATTAAAACTTATATTATTATGTCTGTGATTAAAATAGGAATTAATGGTCTTGGAAGAATAGGAAAAATGGTGTTAAGTTCTATGATAGAAAGAGACAATTTTCATATTGTTGCCGTTAATGATTTAGCCTCAGTTGATTATTTAGCTTATATGTTAAAATATGATTCAGTTCATGGAAGATTTAAAGGTAAAATTAACATAGAAGATAATTATTTAATTGTAAATGGAAAAAAAATAACAGTTACTAATGAAAAAAATCCAGATAATTTAAAATGGAATAAATTGGATGTTGAATATGTGATAGAATCTACAGGAGTTTTTTTAACTAAAGAATTAGCTAGTATTCATTTAAAATCTGGAGTAAAAAAAGTAATTTTATCTGCTCCACCAAAGGATAAGGATATTCCTATGTATGTAATGGGGGTTAATCATGAAACATTAAAAATTCATCATCCTTCTATAATTTCTAATGCATCTTGTACTACTAATTGTTTAGCACCAATTGTGAAAGTTTTAAATGATAAGTTTGGAGTTACAAAAGGATTAATGACTACAATACATGCATCTACTGCAACACAAAAAGTTGTTGATTCGGTTTCTGCTAAAGATTGGAGATCTGGTAGATCATCATTGAATAATATTATTCCTGCATCTACTGGGGCCGCAGAGGCAGTTGGAAAAATTATTCCAAGTATCAATGGAAAATTAACTGGAATGGCTTTTCGAGTTCCAATATTAGATGCTTCTGTGTTAGATTTAACTGTTTGTTTAAAATCTTATACAAATTATAATGAAATTAAATCTAGTATGAAAATTGCATCTGAAACTTCATTAAAAGGAATATTAGGATATACTGAAGAATTAGTAGTTTCTACAGATTTTATAGGAGATACTAGAACGTCTATTTTTGATGCAAGTTCAAGTATGATGTTAAATTCTACTTTTGTTAAAATCATATCATGGTATGATAATGAAGTGGGTTATGCATCTAAAATAGTAGATCTTATAGATTATATTCACTCTTATTGTTATAATTAATATTTATATTATAATGGAATATCATCCATAAATAAATATTTATGATTATTTATTTTACAAATTAAGTGTTTTATTCCATTACTAATCATTAAATATGGTGCTTTAATTTTTATATTATATTTAGAAATTTGATCGAATGTTTTTTGTGTAATTGAAATATTGGGAGATTTACATTCAATCAATAAATGTGGTTTTTGTTTTTTATAAACTAAAAGATCCAATCTATTGTTTGAATTATTAATTTTAAAAGGATATTCTATACATATATCAGATGTTTTGTAATGTTTCTGTTGTAATAAAAATAATATATATTGTCTAACTAATTCTTCTCCAGAAAAAACATAAAATTTTTTTCTAATATTGCAGAATATATAATTTTTTTTATTGACACAAGTCAAATATAAATAATTTGTAATAAAAAGATTAAAATCTGACATAACATTAAAAAAACAAAAATATAGTTTTTATGTTTAATAATAATAAAATCCACAATTGCGTAATTATTGGATCTGGGCCTGCTGGATATTCTGCATCTATATATGCAGCACGTGCTGATCTTAATCCAATTATGTTTATGGGATCAATGCCAGGCGGCCAATTAATTAATACACATTATATTGATAATTATTTAGGATATCCTAAAGGTATTAATGGATCTAAATTTATGGAATGTTGCAAAGAACAAGCAAAAAAATTTAATGTTATTTTAATTTATAAAAATGTTCTAAAAGTAGAATTATCTGATCAAAAAGGAGGAATACATTACATTTATTATGAAAATAAAAAATATATCCAAAGTAGAGGGTTAATTATTGCAACTGGTTCTAGTCCTAAATTTTTGGATATAGATATAAATAAAGAAAAAAAATTATTAGGATTAGGAATTTCTTTTTGTGCTACATGTGATGGATTTTTTCATAAAGGAAAAGATGTTGCTATTGTAGGTGGTGGGGATACTGCTTTAGAAGAAGCTATTTTTTTATCTAAAATTTGTAATCATGTTTATATCTTAGTAAGAAAAAATTATTTTAAAGCATCTAAAATATTGCAACAAATCATTTATCAAAAAAATAATATAAAAATTTTATTTTGTTCTAAGATTGTAAAGTTTCTAGGTAAAAATTTTTTAGAAGGAATTAAAGTATTAGATTCAAAAGCTGATAAAATTTATACTATTTTAATTAGTGGATTATTTATTGCTATTGGACATGTTCCAAATACACAATTATTTAAAAATCAAATTATAATGGATAATTTAGGATATATTTCAGTTCAAGATGGTAATACATATACTAATAAACCAGGAGTATTTGCAGCGGGAGATGTACAGGATCCTATATATCGTCAAGCTATTATTTCAGCTGGTACTGGATGTATGGCTGCATTAGATTTAGAAAAATATTTGAATAATAATATATCATTTTATGAAAAATGAATCAAATAAATTTGCATTTTTTAGTAACTCATGCTAAACATTATGGATTTATTTACCCTTCTAGTGAAATTTATGGAGGAATAAGTTCTATTTATGATTATGGTCCATATGGACTAGAATTAAAAAAAAATATACAAAAATATTGGTGGAAATCTATGATTCAACTGCATGATAATATAGTTGGATTAGATTCATCTATTTTAATGCATAATGCTGTATGGAAAGCATCTGGACATATAGAAAAATTTAATGATTTATCAATTGATAATAAAGATTCTAAGAAGAGATATAGTCCAGAAATTTTAATAAAAGAATTTTTATTAAAAACAGATCAAAAAAATAGAAAAAAATTTTTAGAAAGATTGAATAAATATTTATTAAATAATAATTTATCTGATATTGAATCTTTAATAAAAGAATTAAATATTTTTGATCCAATTTCTGGATCCAAAAATTGGACGAATATTCATTTATTTAATATGATGTTTAAAATGAATGAAAGACAAGGAGGATTTTTTTTACGTCCAGAAACGGCTCAAGGAATTTTTACTAATTTTAATAATGTAAAAAAATCAATGAGAATGAAAATACCTTTTGGTATTGCACAAGTTGGAAAATCATTTAGAAATGAAATCATAGCTAGACAATTTATTTTTCGTATGCGTGAGTTTGAACAAATGGAACTACAATTTTTTATTTCTCCTAAAGAAGAAAAAAAATGGTATAATTATTGGAAAAAATTGCGTTTACAATGGCATTTAGAACTTAATTTGGGAAATAATAAATATAAAATGATAGAACAAAATAAATTAGCTCATTATGCAAGTTATGGAACAGATATAAAATTTAATTTTCCTTTTGGATTAAAAGAAATAGAAGGGATACATTGTCGTAGAGATTTTGATTTAAAAAAACATGAATTTTTTTCAAAAAAAAAATTTAGAGTTTTTAAAGAATCAAAACAAGATTATAATTATATTCCTTATGTCATTGAAACTTCACTTGGGTTAGATAGAATTTTATTAGCTATATATTCTTCTTCTTTAAAATTAGAAAAAATACAACCACCAAATGGTGGGAGTAGTAATAACAGGATTGTATTAAAAATTCCTTATTATTTGTCTCCTATAAAAGCAGCAATATTTCCATTAGTTTCAAAACAAGGTCTTCCAGAAATTGCAAAAAAAATATTTAATGATATCAAAATAGATTATAAATTAATTTATGACGCAAAAAGTTCAATTGGAAAATTATATAGAAGACAGGATGCTATAGGAACCCCTATTTGTTTTACTGTAGATTATGATACTATTCACAATAATACAGTCACTATGAGAGATAGAGATACTATGCAACAAAAAAGAATACCAATAGCTTCAATTTCCCATATTTTAAGAGAAAAAATTAGTATGAAAAAAATATTAAAAAAATTATTATATTTTTCCTCTAATATCGGCTCCTAAATTGTTTTTTAATAATATTATTATATTATCGATTACATTATTAATAATTGAATTAGTTAATGTTTCTTTGTCGCTTTTAAATAAAAATCTTATATGATAAGATTTTTTTGAAATAGGTAAATTTTTCCCTTCATATAAATCTAATATTTGTATATCTTTGATTAATTTTAGTTTATATTGTTGTTTTTTTAATGTTTGATAAATTGTTTCAAATAATATTTTTTTATCTACTAAAATGGATAAATCTCTTTTTGAAAGAGGATATTTTGAATGTTTATAAAACGTTATTGTTTTATTTTTTACAATTGATATAAAATATTCCCAATCTATTTCTGCATAAACGACATGTCTTCCTTTTATATTATTTTTATATATACCTATTTCTGCTAATTTATTTTTTTTATATATCATTAATATGCTATTGTATAGTAATGGGTGATGAGAAATATTTTGAGTATAATTATGAATACCAAGTCTTTGAAAAATTTTTTCTAAAATGCCTTTTAAATAAAAGAATCGATATTCAATAGAATAATTATTATTTTGGCTTTCTAATATACTTAATCCTAAATAATTTTTTTCGCAAAAATGATTGTTCTTATCATAAAAAATTTTTCCTAATTCAAAAAATTTAATATCATTATCAGTACTATGAAAATTGGATTTAAAATTATTAATCATTCCAAAAAAGAGATTTGTTCGCATAGAATCGTAATGTTTATTAATAGGATTTTTAACATGAATAGATTCTATTTTCATAAAAAAATTAAAATCAATAATTTCTTTATTTTTATCATTTATCATAGGTAAATTGATAACTTCTTGAAATCCATAATTGATTAATTGATTAGTCACTAAATATTTTATATTTTCGATGATTGTAGTTTTATAATAAGTAGGTTGATAAATTTGAAATTTATTATATTTTTTTGTTATTTTATTAATACCATATATACGGATAATTTCTTCAATTAAATCTATTTCTCTTTTAAGATCTATTCTATAAATAGGAATAAGTACTGTAAGTGATTGTTCATTTTCTTCTACAATTTTTATTACTAATAATAAAATAATTTTTTTTATAAGTTTTTTAGAAATTGTTTTTCCAATAACATTTATTACTTTGTTATAACGTATTGTGATTTGTATAGGATAAATTGGTTTTAAATAATTATCAATAATATTAGAAAAATTTATGTGTTTTTTACTAATTTTTTGTAGTAAAAAAATAAATCTACTTAAAGCAAGTAATGTGTTATTAGGATCTGTATTTCTTTCTAAGAAATATTGTGCATGTGTTGTTGGTATAAAATGATGTAAATCTATTTTTTTGATATTATATAGTGGAAAATTTATACATAATAATAAAATATTTTTATTTATTGTTTCATTTATTGATTGATTATTTATAATTGATAATGGTTTCTCTAGATCAGAGATTATTATATATTTTTTATTAATTGCTATTTTCTTTTGTATTATTTGATTGTTGGTTGATTTAATGAAAAGTTTTTTGCCTTTTATTTGATCTATATTTAAAATTTGTATAGGTTGTCCTAATTCATACATAATAAAATTTGTGATATCAATAATATTATTAATTGATTTAATTCCAATTGATTTTAATATATTTTGTAACCATATTGGAGATAACTCTATTTTTGTATTAAAAATTATTAGATAAGAATATCTTATACATTGAATAGTTGGATCAATTGATATTTGAAAATTATTTTTTTTTAAACTTTCATTATTATTATATTGATATACTTTTGGGTTATTTAAAGATATTTTTTTATAATTTTTAAATTTAAAAAAAGCATATAAATCTCTGGCTAGACCATAATAACTAATGGCATCAGGACGATTAGTGGGAATTTCAATATCTATTAGATTTTTTTTGATGTTTTTTACTAAAAATCCCATATTTATTAATACATCTGATATATTTTTAATCTTTATATCAATATTAATATATTTTTTTAGCCAATTATATGATATTTTCATATTATGGACATAATCAAAATTTTAATTGATTCTTTATTTTTTTTCTTAAAAAATGGTTTGAATAATCCAATATTTTTATTGCAACAAAGTTCAAAATTTATACAAGATTCATTTATAGATGATAAAATATCTATTAAAAATTGAGTATTAAATTTCATTATAATTATATTATGATTATTATTTAATAATTTGAACTTACATTTAATCATGTAATAATTATGATTATTATTGATTGACTCTTCTTCATCTATTTTTAATGTGTCTTTAACCTGATTGTTAAAAATAAATCTAATAATACAAGGATTTTTCTTAGATAAAAAAGAAATTCTTTTAATATAATTTAAAAATAAATTTTTATTTATTATACATGATATATCAGTTATTTTTGGAAATTTAGAATTAAATTTTATATATGTAGGATTGAAATAATTACAAAAAAATATATTATTGTTCATTTGAAATTGAACGATATTTTTTTTATTATATTTTTCGATGACCATAGTAATTTTTTTGATATTCAATTTTTGTGTTAAAATATTATGTAATCTTCTTAAAGAAGAAAAATTAAGCATAATGAATTCTATAGGAGGTAAATTGGTTTTTAAATTATTGTGTGTAATAGTATATTGTACAAGTTTATAAGTATCAGTCAATATAAAATTATATACATATGGAGTTAATTGAAAAAATACTCCATTTATAATATTTTTAAAATATTGTTCTTCAGAAAATAATAAAGTATAATTTAAAATTTTTAATAAAGTAGAATAAGAAAAAACAATTTTTATAATAGTTCTTTTTTTTAAAAAAGGTTTTTTATTCCAATTTATAGGATAAGTAAAATTTTTTGTATTATTACTATTATCAATAGGAATATAGTAATAATCTTGTTTATATAAAATGATTAATATATTTTTTTTTATTTCTAATAATAAAGTTTCATTCATAAATGTTTGTAAAAAATTTATTATTAACGTTATAGAAATTGATATTTTTTTATTTGAAGATTGTTCTATAGATGTTTTAAGTTTAGTTATAAACAAATAATATCTATTTGATATATAGATAATTAATTCATAATTATTATTTGTTTTAAAAAAACACTTTAAATTTTTTTTACAATTTGAAACTTTATATAAAAAATATAGTCTATTTAACAAATAAGAACTGCGAATATAAAATTTCATATTATTTAATAAATAAAAAAAATAGCGTGAGGGGGAATTGAACCCCCGACCTTTGGGTTATGAGACCAACGCTCTATCCAACTGAGCTATCACGCCTATTGATGAAATCAACTTAAGTTTTTTGTTAAGTTAATATAATTTTATTTAAAACAATAGTTAGTTATGGATTTAAGCAATTATAGAAAAAATTATGAATCAACAAAATATTTAATAGAAAAAAATATTCCTAAAATTCCAATTGACTTATTTCATTCTTGGTTTCAAGAAGAAAAACAAATGTCTTCTAATGATAAAGAAGTAAATGCAATGTCAATATCCACAATTGGAAAAGATGGGGCACCTGAAACAAGAATTGTACTATTGAAACAATATTCTGAACAAGGATTTATATTTTATACTAATTACTTGAGTGCAAAAGGATTAGCTATACGAAATAATCCAATGACATGTATATCTTTTTATTTTACAAATACAGATAGACAAATATTAATTAAAGGAAAAACTTTTAAATTAAATATTAAACAATCAGATAGATATTTTAATGAAAGACCAAGAGAACACCAAATTGGAAGTTGGGCATCTAAACAAAGTAAGATTATTTCTTCTAAAGAATATTTATTAGATAAATATAAAAAATGGAAAATGTTTTTCAAAACATGTAGAATAATCAAACGTCCTTTTGATTGGGGAGGATATATAGTAAAACCATATAAAATGGAATTTTGGCAGGGCCAACCATATAGACTTCATGATAGATTAGTCTATTATTTAGAATTAGAAACAGATAAAAAATGGAATTTATTTAGATTATCTCCATAACTAACTACTACTATAATTTTGATAATTCTGATCCTATTTTAAATTTAGCTACTTTTTTTCCAGGAATATGTATTTTTTGTCCTGTTCTAGGGTTTACGCCAGTTCTTGGATTTCTATCTATTACAGAAAATGTTCCAAATCCTATTAAAGTAACTTTATTGCCTTGTTTTAAAGATTGAATGATTGTTTGTATAAAAGATTCTATTACAGTTTTTACTTCGTTTTTTGCAATTCCTGTTTTCTCAGAAATAGAGTGTACCAATTCTGTTTTATTCATGAATAAAATAATTTGTAGTTTATTTTAAAGTATAAAGTATAAAATAGCAAATATAATTAAATCTTAATGATTTAGTTTATTTAACAAATATATTTGTTTTAATTTTTATTCCATTAATGATATTTTTTATAAACATTTTTTTTCTTCCTTCTAATTGTCCTTCAATAATAGATATAAATCCTTTTATTGCTGATATTTTCATTTCAAATGCAGAAATTGTTACTAATCCAAGTGGAAATAAATGAGTTGATAGTATTTTTTTTGATAAAAATATTTTAAACCTATAAAATTTATTTTTTATAAATAAATAAGTCCATGCTGTTGGATAAGGACTTAATCCTCTTATTTGATTATGTATAACATCTACACATGATGTTTGCCATTTAATTCTACAATCTTCATTATATATCTTTCTAGCATAGAAAAAAGATTTATAATATGTTGTGGTGGTATATGTAAAATGTTTATTATTAATTTCTTTTTTTGTTATTACTTCGTGTAAAGTTTTTATAATAACATTGCCGCTAATTTGTTTTAGTTTATTTTCAACTTCTCCATATGTTTCATTTTGTCCAATATTTATTTTATTTTGTAATATAATATTACCAGAATCTATGTCATCATTTTTTATAAAAAAGGTAGTTAATCCAGTTTGTGTTTCTCCATTGAGAATTGACCAATGAATAGGAAATGGACCTTTATAATTAGGTAGTATAGATGCATGTAAATTTAACGTTCCAATTTTTGGCAAATTCCAAATTTGTTTTGGTAAAATTCTAAATGAAACAACAATTTGTAGATCAATATTCCATGATTTTAAAGTTTCTATAAATGCAGTATCAATAAGATTTGTGGGTTGTAATATTGGAATTTTATTTTTTATTGCATATTGTTTAATTTTATTAAATACAAGATTTTGATTTTTTATGTATTTATCGGGATTAGTGATAATTCCTATTATATTATATTTAAGCATGTGTAATTGTTTTAATGAAAAAATAGAAAAAGATGTTCCACCGATAAAAACTATTCTAGGGTATTTTTTAATTTTTAAATTTTTATATTCAATCATGTTTAATTTAAAATTGCTAATTTTATGTTTTTTTTAAAAATCATTTATTTTTGAAAATCAAACATATAATTTTTTCAAAAAATATCAATATATGTATTGGACTTTAGAATTAGCTTCTCATTTGGAAGATGCACCTTGGCCAGCAACCAAAGAAGAATTAATTGATTTTGCTATTCGTACTGGTGCTCCATTAGAAGTAGTAGAAAATCTTCAACAATTAGAAAATGTTGATGGAGAAATTTTTGAATCTATAGAGGATATATGGGCTGATTATCCACGAGATGATGAAGATTTTTATTGGAATAGAGATGAATATGAATTATAAAATATAATCATGAAATTTTTTACAACAGTTTTCAAAAATTTATTTAAAAATAAAAATGATAGAGATCTTAATAAGATTAAAAAGTTTTTGTTTAAAATTAATATAAAAGAAAAAGAAATCGTTTCTTTATCAGACAATGGCTTAAGAAAAAAAACTATAGAATTTAAAAATATAATACAATCTGCTATTTATCATCTTTGTCAAAAAGAAAAAAAATTAATTGAAAAGACAAAAATGAGATCATGTTCTATTCATGATTTAGAAAAAAGTTCTTTAGAGAAAGAAAATATACAAAAAGAATGTTATAAAATAGAACAACAAATCTTACTTCAGATTTTACCAGAAGCATTTGCAGTTGTTAAAGAAACTGCTAAACGATTCAAAGAAAAGAAAAGATTAATAGTAAAATCAACATTATTTGATGAAGAGTTATCAAAAACAAAGTCTTATGTAACGTTAAAAGATGGATATTCAATTTGGAGTAATGAATGGAATGCTCATGGAAAACAGATTATTTGGGATATGGTTCATTATGATGTACAATTAATGGGTGGTGTAGTTTTACATCAAGGAAAAATTGCTGAAATGGCGACTGGAGAAGGTAAAACATTTGTTTCTACTTTATCTGCTTATTTAAATGCATTATCTGGAAGAGGGGTTCATATTGTTACAGTTAATAATTATTTATCAAAAAGAGATGCTAATTGGATGGGACCTTTAATGGAATTTCATGGATTAAGAGTTGATTGTTTAGATAATTATCATTCTTATCAATGTAATTTAAGAAAAAAAGCTTATTTAGCAGATATTACTTATGGAACAAATAATGAATTTGGATTTGATTATTTGCGTGATAATATGGCTACTTCACAAGAAGACCTAGTACAAAGAGAATTAAATTATGCTATTATAGATGAAATTGATTCAGTATTAATAGATGAAGCTAGAACTCCATTGATTATTTCCGGTCCAGTGATTTTTTATAAAGAGGAAAAAGAAGAATTTAAATTCTTAAAAGAAAAAGTAGATCTTATTGTCAAAGAACAAAAAAAAAAAGTTCAACAATTGTTGCAAGAATCTAAATATCTAATAAAATCTGGAAATAAACAATTAGGTGGATTGAAATTATTTCAATCATATAGAGGATTTCCAAAAAAAAAATCTTTAATTCAATTTTTAAATGAAGATAAAATTAGAATTATTTTACAAAAAATAGAAAATATATATTTATTACAAGATAATGGAAAAGATTTAACAACAGTAGATAGAGACTTATATTTTGTTATAGATGAAAAACATAATACGGTTGAACTTACTGATTTAGGTATACAATTTTTATCTAAAAATATGTCAAATATCAATTTTTTTGTTGTTCCAGATATTAATGTAGAAATTGCTGAATTAGAAAAAAAAAATTTACCTAAAGAAAAAGAAATAAAAGAAAAAGATAAATTAATACAAAATTTTACTATTAAATTACAAAGAATACATACTATTAATCAGCTGTTAAAAGCTTATACTTTATTTGAAAAAAATATAGATTATATAATTTTAGAAAATCAAGTAAAAATTGTAGATGAACAAACTGGTCGTATTATGGAAGGTAGGCGATATTCAGATGGACTACATCAAGCTATAGAAGCAAAGGAAAATCTAGAAATAGAAGCATCTAGTCAAACATTAGCTAGCATTACTTTACAAAATTATTTTAGAATGTATAAAAAAATATCAGGAATGACTGGAACAGCAGAAACAGAGGCTAGTGAATTTTTAGATATTTATAAACTAGATGTAGTTGTGATTCCTACACATAAACAAATTAAACGACATGATTTTCAAGATATTATATTTAAAACACAAAGAGAAAAATATAATGCAATTTTAGAACAAATTATATATCTTTCTAAAAACAAACATAGACCTGTTCTTGTAGGAACTACTTCTGTAGAAGTATCTGAATTATTAAGTAGAACATTAAAATTTAGAAAAATAAAACATAATGTACTCAATGCGAAATTACATCATAAAGAAGCAGATATTATTGCAAAAGCTGGATTGCCAGGTTCTGTTACTATAGCAACTAATATGGCAGGACGAGGGACTGATATTAAACTTTATAAAGATGTTGTAGAATTTGGTGGTTTAGCGGTCATAGGAACAGAAAGACATGATTCAAGAAGAGTAGATAATCAATTAAGAGGACGTTCTGGTAGACAAGGAGATCCAGGAAGTTCTCAATTTTATATATCATTAGAAGATAATTTAATACGTGTATTTTTACATTCAGAAAGATTATCAAAATTAATGGATCGATTTGGACATAAAGATGGAGATATTATCCAACATCCTTTATTAACAAAATCTATAGAAAGAGCACAAAAAAAAATAGAAGAAAATAATTTTAGTATAAGAAAACGTCTATTAGATTATGATGATGTAATTAATAAACAAAGAGAATTTATTTATAAAAAAAGAAAAAATGCATTATGTGGTGAAAAGTTAAATTTAGATATTTCTAATATGGTGTATAGTATATTACATTCTATAATTTCAATTAATAAATCATTTTTTGAAAATATAAAATATGAATTTTTTAATATATTTGGTGTTGAATTTTCAATAAAGAAAAAAGAATTAGTAGCTCATAAAGAACAATATATCATTAATTACTTACACGATATATTAATTGATTACTATGAAAAAAAGAAAGATAAAATTATTAAAAAATATTTACATACAATATTGTATAATAATACTAATATAAAATATGATTATCAAATTCAATATATTTTTACAAATTATGAGGCATCTAGTAAAATAGTAGTAAATACTAGTAAAACACATCTTATTAATAGTAATGGATATGCATTATTTTCAATATTAGAAAAAAAAACTATATTATCTTTTTTAGATGAAAAATGGAAGGAGCATTTACGAGAAATGGATAGTTTAAGACATTCAGTACAAAATGCAGTTTTTGAACAAAAAGATCCTTTAATTGTTTATAAGCAAAATGCTTTTAATTTATTTCAAGAAATAGTTGATGATATTAATAAAAAAATTATTTCTTTTTTATTTCAATCATTTATAATAAAAAGTGATGTATTTGTTCTTTCTTCACAAAGAAAAGTGAATTAGTTAAAATTACAACATATAGTTATAGATAATGTTATTTTTTATAAAGTTTAATTAACTAATTAGAATAATTAATATTTGAAATTAATGTATATAAATTGATTTATAAAAAAGTATATTATTATTTATTATTGTCAAAATAAAACGTATAATTATTATCATTATTTTTGGTATTATTTTTTGTCATTTGGGAATCAGTATTTGGTCAATTAACAAAAATTATAATAAAATTGATAACATTCCATATAATACATATGGTGTTGTTTTAGGAACTTCAAAATATTTGCATGGAGGTGGAATAAATGTATATTTTAAATATAGAATAGATGCTGCAAGTTTTCTTTTTTTTAATGGCAAAATACGTTATATCATTGTTAGTGGAGATAATAGAGATATTACTTATAATGAACCTAAAATGATGAAAAAAGAATTGATAAAAAAAGGTGTTCCTTCTCGTTTTATATATGAAGATTTGTATGGAATTGATACCTTACATTCTATATCAAGAGTTTATAAATTATATAATCAAATGAAATTTACTATTATTTCTCAAAAATTTCATAATGAAAGAGCTATTTTTATTGGCAATTGTTTAGGATTAGATGTTATTGGATTTAATGCAAAAAGTATTCCATTTCATTTAAAAATACAAATTAGAGAGATTTTAGCAAGAATAAAAGTGTTTATATATGTAGTAATTTGGATAATTCAATAATTTTAAAAAATAAAAGATATATAATCATTAAATATTTTTTTATTATTTGATTTGGTTGTATTTAATTCTAATAATATAGGTTTATTAGATTTATTCCAAAAACTAGATAAAACTTTTTTCAAAACAATAATATTAGATACATATTTATATTTCCAATGATACATTTCACAAATTTGTTTTGCTGTTAAAGAATGTTTAGTTTCAAAAAAATCAAAAGTATTTTTATGAATTTTTTTTTTTGTAATTAATCTAAAAATGTTTCCACCTCCATTATTAATTAATATAATTCTAAACCTATTTGGTGTATAATTATTCCATAAGGCATTGCTATCATAAAAAAAACTTATATCTCCAATTACTAAAGTTACTATTTTTGAACTATTTATAGAATGTCCAATAGCGGTAGAAACACTACCATCAATTCCTGATGTGCCTCTATTACAATAATATTTTATAGAATGTTTTTTTATATCAAACAGTTGATAGTATCGTATAATAGTACTGTTTCCTAAATGTAAAATTGATGTTTTTGGTATTGAATTAAATATTAAAAATAAAACTTTTAAATCTGAAAAACTATTTTCTTTTTTTAGAAAAAAATTATTTTTTATTTTTCTTTGATTTCTTAATTTTATCCATTTTTTTTTATAATTATAATAATCATCATTTATATTTTGTTTTTTTAAAATATTAAAAAATATTTCAGGTTGTATAGGCCAATAAATGGTAAGTTTATAATAAGTATCTGGATAATGATTAGTTTCTTCTCCTATATGCCAATGATATTTAGGAGGATATTTTCGCATAATATATTTCATTCTATTAGATATAATATGGCCACCAATGGTTAATAAAATTTGAGGTTTTAAACTTAACCATTCTGTTAATTTCATATTAAAGAATAATTGATCTATTGAAAATAAAAACTTGTCGTATAATTGAGAAGAAGTGTCGGAAAATATAACAATAGAAGAATCTTGATTGAATTTTTGGATGATTCTTTTTAGATGTTTATTTGGCGGATGTAATCCAATAAAAATGATTTTTTTTTTAGACCGTTCCCATATTTTTTTTTCTTTTATATAGGAATAATTTACGATGGTATTTACTACTGGTATATCCTTGATAATTTTAGGTTTAACTTGTATATGATTTACGGTATCATAAAGTGGATCTGTAAAAGGAATATTAATATGTACAGGTCGATTTTTTTTAATACAGTTATTAATAGCCTCATTAATTAATTTTTCATTATACCATAATCCGTTATTAGATTCTTCTTCAGTTAATTGTACAGAAGCAACTACATAATTTTTAAAAATATTTTCTTGATGAATAGATTGATTTTCTAATAAATAAGGTGTTTCTTTAGGTCTATCTGCAGTTATAAAAATTAGTGGAATGTATTGATAAAAAGCTTCAGTAAGTGCAGGATAATAATTAAGAACTGATGTGCCAGAAGTACAATTTAATAATACTGGATTATTAATTTGTTGTGCCATTCCAAGCGCAAAATATCCTGCAGAACGTTCATCTACAATACTATAAGTTTTAAAATAAGGATTAATGGTAAAATGAATAATAATTGGAGCATTTCTGGATCCTGGTGATATTACAATATGAAAAATTGATTTTGAAATTAGGATAATTCCTAAACTTTGAACTATTTTTTTTTTTGAGTAAATCATGTATTGTATGTGTATGTCTTGTCTGTGTTCTGTGTCTGGGATCAAATAACTAAAATAATCCTCCATTTACATGCAATACAGATCCAGTTATATAATCAGATAATTCAGAAGCAAGAAATAAACTTGAATTAGCTATATCTTGAGGAGTACCAGCTCTTTTTAAGGGAATATTCCTCATAAAATTTTCTTTTATTGTTTGAGGAAGATTATCATTCATTTTAGTATATATATATCCAGGAGATATAGCATTGCAACGAATATTTTTTGTTCCAAGTTCTTTAGCAATCGATTTAGTGAATCCAATAATTCCAGCTTTAGAAGTCGAATAATTAGATTGCCCTGAATTTCCAGTAAATCCAATAATAGAACTCATATTAATAATATTTCCTTTTTTTTGCTTTATCATAGGCATAATAGCATATTTAGTTAAATTAAAAATAGAATAAAGATTAGTTTTTATTACTTTATCCCAATTATGTTTCGACATTCTTAATAAAAAATTATCTTTTATAATTCCTGCATTGTTGACTAATATATCTAACCGTCCATATTTTTCTATGGTTCTTTGTATAAAGAATTTAGTTGCATCTATATCTTTTAAATCTATTTGATATGATTCACAAAATGTTGTTAATTTTAATTCAATAGATAATTTCTCAGCTTTTTCTTTAGAAGATAAAAAAGTAAAAATTACGAATGCTCCATGTTTTACAAATGTCTTGACAATAGAAGCCCCTATATCACCAGAACCACCTGTAACTATTGCTATTTTTCCATCTAATAATTTCATGTATATAATTTGTTTTTAATGAATTGAAGTATAATATTAAATTGTTTATTTATACTTAGATAAGTATTATCTATTTCAATACAATTTTGTATAGGTTTTTGCAAAGGAGAATATTTTCTAGAAATATCTAACATATCTCTATATAAAATGTTTTGTTTTACTTTTTCATAAGATATTTTTTCTCCTTTTTTTTTTAATTCTTTATATCTTCGAAAAGAACGAATTTCTGTAGAGCCTTTCATAAATATTTTTATTTTAGCTTGTGGAAATATTGTGGTTCCTATATCTCTTCCTTCTATTAATAATCCGTTTTTATATATAGATACTAATTTTTTTTGTATAACATTAAGTTTTTCACGTATTTCAGGAATACTAGCTAATAAACTAACTTTTTCTGTTACTTGTCTAGATTTTATCTGATTTTTAATATTTTCATTATTTAAAAAAGTTTCTATTTCATTAATTTTTTTATTCCATTTAAATGTGAAATGTATATTATTTAAATAATGAATAAAATTAGTTACGTTCCATAAATCACTGTTAAACATTTTTTGTCTAATAGCTAATAAAGTAATACCTCTATACATATCGCCCGTATTTATATAATAATATTTAAAGTGTTCAGCTAATTGTTTGGATAATGAACTTTTGCCAGAAGAAGAATATCCATCTATAGATATAATTATTTTTTTATTTTTATTATTAATCATATATCTAATTTTAATTCATATTTATAGGATAACAATTTGTAAAAAAGTTTTGCAACTAAAAAATCTGTAGAATATTCATTATTATTTGGTGATAATTCTACAATATCAAATCCCACAACTTGTTTTGTAGTAAAAACTTGTTTTAAAAACAATAATGTATTATACCATAACATCCCTCCTGGTTCAGGAGTTCCTGTGGATGGTGCAATTCCAGGATCAAAAACATCTATATCTATACTTATAAATATATTATTTGATAATTTATTAATTGCTTGCTCCATCCATGTTTTATTATTATAAATATCATGATTATAAAATATATTTCCTTTTTGAACATATTTTGTTTCTTGTATATCCATACTACGAATTCCTATTTGTACTAATGTGTATTTTTTGGAAGCTTCATACATAGAGCAAGCATGATTATAAGGATTATTATTATAAATAGGACGTAAATCAGCATGAGCATCCATATGAAGAATGCTTAAATTTTCAAACAATTCTCCAAAAGCTCGAATACTTCCAATGGATATAGAATGTTCTCCACCTATTATAGTAACAAATTTATTTTTTAATAAATATTTTTTAGTGATACTATATATATTGTGTATCATTTTAGTAGGTGAATTATTAAATTTATTGATAGGAGAAGCTAAAAAAATTCCTCTTTTATAAACTTCAGAATTTGTTTCTATATCATATAATTCTAAATATTGAGAGGCTTTTAAAAAAGCATTTGGTCCATATTGTGCTCCTTTTTTCCATGTTACTGTATCATCATAAGGGATTGGAATTATAACAATTTTAGATGTTTCAAGAGTAGCATATTCTTGTGGAATTCCTGCAAAAGTTGTTTTATTCATTATTAGAATAAATTTAATATCCTAATATTTGTAATATTTCATCAGGTTTTTGTGAATGTCTAAAAAGTTTATATACAAATCTTTTTTTTTCATCATAATTAATAAGAATATGTATAGGTTGTGGAATTAAACAATGGTGAACACCTCCATACCCACTAATAGTATCTTGATATGCACCAGTATTAAAAAACCCAATATAAAGTGGAGTATTTGCTCGAAAAGATGGAAGATATATAGCATTAATATGTTGTTCTGAATTATAATAATCTTCACTGTCACATGTTAATCCACCTAAAAATACTCTTTCGTAAGAATCATTCCATCTATTAATAGCCATCATAATAAATCTCTGACTAATTGCCCAAGTATCTGGTAATGTTGTCATAAATGAACTATCAATTATATTCCATTTTTCTCTATCATTTTGTCTTTTTTGATCAAGTATTTTATATATTATACCACCACTTTCGCCTACAGTATAAGTTCCAAATTCTGTGTATATATTGGGTTCTTCAATATTTTCTTCTTTACAAAATTTTTTAATTTGATATACAATTTCATTAGTCATATATTCATAATTATATTTAAAGGACATAGAGGTTTTAATTGGGAATCCACCACCTATATTAAGAATATCTAATTCTGTAGAAATTTTTTTTAATTGAGCATATATTTGTAAACATTTAAATAGTTCATTCCAATAATAAGCTGTATCTTTTATACCAGTATTAATAAAAAAATGTAACATTTTTAATTCTACTTTTGGATTATTTTTTATTTTATTTAAATAAAATACAATAATATCTTTATATCCTATTCCTAAACGAGATGTATAAAATTCAAATTTTGGTTCTTCTTCAGAAGCTATTCGTATTCCTAATTTAAATGGAGAGTGTATAACTAAATTTAGTTGTTCCAATTCGTCTACATTATCTAATATAGGAATTGTATTATAAAATCCGTTATTAATTAATTCAGATATATTTTCTATATAATTTTTAGTTTTAAACCCATTACAAATAACTTCAATATTTTTTTTTATTTTTCCTTTTTTATATAGATTTTTGACTATTTCTATATCATATGCATAAGAAGTTTCAATACTAACATTATTTTTTAATGCTTCTTCTAATACAAAGGAAAAATGAGAACTTTTTGTACAATAACAATAAGTATATTTTTTTTTATAATGATTAGATTTAATAGCTTTTTTGAACCATTTTTTTGCTTTTTGTATATTATTAGAAATTTTTGGAAGAAAAGTAAATTTTAATGGTGTTCCATATTTTTTTATAAGATTGATCAATGGTATTCCATGAAATTCTAAAAAATTATTTTTAATAGCAAATTCCTCAGATGGAAAATCAAAAGTTTGATCTATAAGATCTCTATATCTAATTTTCATAAAATGATAAAAAAATTAATTAAACTATTTTTTGGTTTTTTTGCATTAAAAATTGTTTTAAAAAAGTATTAATTTCTCCATTCATTACAGATTGTACTTTATGAGTTTCATATCCAGTTCTTAAATCCTTTACTAATTGATAAGGATGCATAATATAATTTCTTATTTGAGATCCCCATTCTATTTTTTTTTTTTTAGATTCTATTTTATTTTTTTTATCTATATTTTTTTTCATTTCTATTTCAAATAATCTAGATTTAAGAATTTGTAATGCTGTTTGTCTATTTTTAATTTGTGATCTAGATTCAGTATTTTCAATAATAATACCTGTAGGTAAATGTTTTAATCTTACTCCAGTTTCTACTTTATTTACATTTTGACCTCCAGATCCACTAGAACGAAAAGTATCCCAATGAATATCTGATGGATTAATATTAATATTTATATTTTTTTCTATTAAAGGATAAACAAATACGGAAGAAAAAGTAGTATGCCGTTTTGAATTATTATTAAATGGAGAAATTCTAATTAATCTATGTACTCCATTTTCTCCTTTTAGGTATCCAAAAGCATGTACTCCATTTATTTCTAAAGTAACGGTTTTGGTTCCAACTATATCACCTGGTATATGATGAATTTTTTTAACAAAAAATTTATTATGTTGCCCCCATAATATATACATTCTCATTAACATTGCCGTCCAATCACAACTTTCGGTTCCACCTGCACCAGAAGAAATCTGTATTATTGCGTTACAAGTATCTTCTTTCTTAAACAATGTTTTAATTTCTATATCATATACTAATTTTTTAGTTTTATTTAATTGAACTTGAAGATTTGTTTCTACATCTTCTTCTTTTGAAAGAGAATATAGACATTCAAGTTCTTCCATAGCATTTTTAAGTTGTGTAAAATCTTTTATTTTTATTTTTAATGTTTGAAAATTTTTTACACATTTTTCATATTTATCTTTGTCTTTCCAAAAATTAGTATTTAACATTTTTTTTTGATCATTTTTTAATGATTTTTTTATTTTTTTAATATCTAGTAACTGTTCCAGTTTATTGATTTTTTGTGAAATTGATGATATTTCATCTTTCATTATCATATGTATAAGAATTTGTTATCAAAAATTATCAATTTAATACATAAAATATTTGCATTAAACATAAGTAAATATTATTATGTATTTCAATCAATTTACTTAGTAATCACTAATTTTTTTTTAAAAAAAAAAAATAAAATACATATAAACTACGCATATATTTTAATCAAAAATAAAATATTTTGAATAAATTTTTAATATATTCAATTGATTTGCATAAAATTATATATAATAAAAAAAATATGTAATTGAATAATATTGAATTGATGTTAGCATTATCATCTAAACAATATGTATTTATATTGGGTACATACAACAAATTGTGAATAAAATAAGTAAATATTAATTCATTATGGAATTAAATAATAAACCAAATGGTAAAATAGGAATATTAGAAATATATGCTAAAAATTTAAATGAATGGGCAAATAAAGGAAAATTAGATCCTGTTATTGGACGTGATGAAGAAATAAGACGAGTATTGCAAATATTAAGTAGAAGAAAAAAAAATAATCCATTATTAATAGGAGAACCTGGAGTTGGAAAAACAGCAATAGCTGAAGGATTAGCACATAGAATAATTAGTGGAGATATTCCAGATCATTTAAAAACTAAACAAGTTTTTTCTTTAGAGATGGCTTCTTTAATAGCAGGAGCAAAATATAAAGGAGAATTTGAAGAACGATTAAAATCTGTTATTAAAGAAGTTACATTATCTAATGGAGAAATTATTTTGTTTATTGATGAGATACATACTTTAATTAGTACAGGTGGTGGAGAAGGAGCTATAGATGCAGCCAATATTTTAAAACCAGCATTAGCAAGAGGAGAACTGCGTGCTATTGGAGCAACAACGTTACATGAATATCAAAAATATTTTATTAAAGATAAAGCATTAGAAAGAAGATTTCAGCCTGTATACGTTAATGAACCATCTATTTCAGATTCTATTTCTATATTGCGAGGAATTAAAGATAAATATGAGAGTCATCATAAAGTAAGGATTAAAGATGAATCAATTATTGCAGCAGTAAAGTTATCTAAACGTTATATTAATGAACGATTTTTGCCAGATAAAGCTATTGATTTGATTGATGAATCTGCTTCTAAATTAAGAATGGAAATAAATTCAAAACCAGAAAAATTAGATATTTTGTATAGAAAAATTATGAAAATAGAAATACAAATAGAAGCTATTAAAAGAGAAAAAGATCAACAAAAAAAATTATATGTTTTAAAAAATGAATTATTACAATTAAATCAAGAAAAGATGCAATTGCAAATTCAGTGGGAAAATGAAAAAAATTTAGTAGAAGGATTGCAAAAGGCTAAAGACAAGATAGAACATTTTAAATTTGAATCTGAACAGGCAGAAAGATTAGGAGATTATGGAAAAGTAGCTGAATTAAGATATGGAAAAATTAAAGAAGAAGAAAACAAAATTAAACAATTTGAAATAGAATTAAAAAATAAAGAAGATAAAGGGGTAAGAATGATTCAAGAAGAAGTGTGTCAAGAAGATATTGCTCAAGTAGTATCCAAATGGACTGGAATTCCAGTTATAACAATGTTGAAAAGTGAAAAAGAAAAATTAATTTATTTAGAAAAAAAATTGCATAAAAGAGTGATAGGTCAAAATGAAGCAATTCAATCTGTTGCAAATGCAATAAGACGTTCTCGAGCTGGACTTCAGGATGAAACCAAACCTATAGGGTCTTTTTTATTTATGGGATCTACAGGAATTGGTAAAACAGAACTAGCTAAAGCATTAGCTGAATATTTATTTGATGATGAAAACAATATAGTTAGAATAGATATGAGTGAATATCAAGAACGTCATTCTATAAGTAGATTGATTGGAGCACCTCCAGGATATATTGGGTATGAGGAAAGTGGTCAATTAACAGAAGCAATACGTCGTAGGCCGTATAGTGTAATTTTATTAGATGAAATTGAAAAAGCTCATCGTGATGTTTTTAATATTCTTTTACAAGTATTAGATGATGGTAGATTAACTGATAATCATGGGCATACAATAAATTTTACAAATACTATTATTATAATGACATCTAATATAGGATCAGAAATAATTAATAATGAAGATTTTTTTGATTCTAATAAAATAGAGAATATTAAAAAAACTTTAATTAAATTATTAAAAAATATTGTAAGAATAGAATTTATTAATCGAATAGATGAAATTATTTTTTTTCAACCTCTCTCTAGAGAAAGAATTAAAGATATTGTGAAATTACAAATTAAAAATTTGGGAATATTTTTATTAACAAAAAATATACATATAGAAATTACTGAACAAGCTATTTTATATTTATCAGAAAAAGGATATGATCCTATTTTTGGAGCAAGACCATTAAAAAGAGTGATTCAAAATGATATAATGAATAAATTATCTAAAGAACTTATTAAAGGCAATATTGATAAAAATTATCTAATATTGATAGATTGTTTAAATAAAAAAGAAATAATTTTTAGAAAAAAAAATATATATCATGATATATAAATCTGGATTTGTAAATATTATTGGATTTCCAAATGCAGGAAAATCAACTTTAATAAATTCTTTAGTTGAAAAAAATATATCTATAGTAACTCACAAACCGCAAACTACTCGTCATAGAATTGTAGGCATTTTAGATAAAGAAAATTTTCAAATTGTATTTTCGGATACTCCTGGTATTATGAAAAAACAAAAGATGTTAATACAAAAAATTATGATGAAATATGTCAAAAAATCTATAGAAGATGCTGATATTATTTTACTTCTTACAGAAGTAGAAAAATATCTTTTTTTACACGAAAAAATTATGAATTTTGTTACTTATCTTAAAAAACAAGATATTCCTATTATTATTTTGATTAATAAAATAGATAAAATGGGATTATATTATTATAATGAAAATATTCTTCATAAGAATATTAATTTTTGGAGTCAATTATTTCCTTTGTCTGATATATTACCAATATCTGCATTAAAAAATATTAATAAAGAATTTTTAATTCAAAAAATTGTTAATTTATTATCAGCACATCCCCCATTTTATCCAAAAGAGTGGATTAGTGATAAATCTCAACGTTTTTTTGTAAACGAGATAATTAGAGAAAAAATTTATTATTTATATAATCAAGAAATTCCATATTCTTCTGAGGTGATGACTAATTTTTTTAAAGAAGAAAATGATCACATTGATATATCTTCTATAATATATGTAGAAAAATATTCTCAAAAAATTATTTTAATTGGACATAATGAATTATCTCTGAATAGATTAAAACGAGAATCTAAACAAAGTATAAAAAATTTTTTTAAAAAAGAAATTAATATTTCAATTAAAATTTTAGTTTTAAAAAATTGGAGATCTAATTATTGTCAATTAAAATATTTTGGATACTAAAATTATACAATTTTAATAATAAAAAATTTTTTTTTTCCAAATTTTAATAAAATATATTTTAATCCTATGATATGTTGTTGTTGAATTACAATATTATTTTTAATAATTTGTTTATTAATTGAAATAGAATGATTTTTTATAGCACGTAAAATATTGGTTTTAGATGTAAAGAAATGTTTTAATAAGTCTGTTAAAAATATACCTTGTTTAAATTTTTCATAAGAAATCAGGAGATTTGGAATATGTTTAAAAATATAATATAACATTTTCTCATTTAATAAAGAATTAATATTGTGTTTTTCAAATAATATTGTTGAAATTGCACTTAATTCTTCAGAAATTGTCTTTCCATGAACCCATTTAGTGACTGTGAAAGCAACTGTTTTTTGCAACAATCTATTTTCAGGACATTTTCTATGATTTATAATTAATTGATTAATTTTTTCTTTAGAAAAGAATGTATATAATTTTACAAATTTTTCAATTTCATTATCTGATAAATTTATAAAAAATTGATAAAATTTATAAGGAGTAGTTCGTTTATGATCTAACCATATATTTTCTCCTTTTTCACTTTTTCCAAATTTTTTTCCAGAAGAATTTGTAATTAATGGAAAAGTTAATCCATATACTTTTTTTTTAGAAATTTTTCTTATAATATCTATTCCAGTAATAATATTTCCCCATTGATCAGATCCACCTGCTTGTAATAAGCAATTTTTTTTTTTATTTAAATAATAAAAATCATATCCTTGTAAAAGAGAATAAGAAAATTCCATAAATGAAATTCCATCATGTTGATTATTTTCTATTCTATTTTTTACACTTTCTTTAGCCATTAAATAATTTACAGATATTTCTTTACCTATTTTACGTAAAAAAAATAATATATCTAATTTTTTTATCCAATTTAAATTATTTAATATTTCTATATTTTTATCTTTTAAATAAAAAGTAAATAAATTATGTAATTGTTTTGTAATAGATGTTATATTATAATGTAAAATTTTTTGGTTAAAAGATATTATACGTTTTTCATTTTTTCCAGATGGATCTCCAATCATGGAAGTAGCCCCACCAATTAATGCTAAAGATTTATGTCCCATTTTTTGAAAGTGAATTAATAAAACTACTGGTAGTAAATTTCCTAAATGTAATGAATCAGAAGTTGGATCGAATCCTATATATATAGTAGTGGGATTTTGTAATTGTTTTTCTATTCCAGAAACTGTAGTTTTAATTAATCCTCTCCAAGAGAGTTCATCGATAATATTTTTCATTAATTTTTAATTATTAAAAAACATTCTTTTTGCATCATGATTAAAAGTAAATATAATTTTTTGTTTTAAAAATAAATTATCTGATATGACTATCACGTAATAAAAATTTTTCTTTAATAATTTGTTCTATTGGTTTATTTTCTATTTTAGAAGTTAACCAAGAAATAATATCTAAATATAAAAAAGTTCTTTTTTCATAAGGATGAAAAGAATATTTTAATAACTTATCTCTTAATTTTTTAAATTGTATTGTAATTTGATTTGGATAAAGATTGCCAAGTTTTTTGAAAAAAAAAATAATTTTTTTTTGTACAATATACCAATCATCCATTTTGATAAAAAATTTATAAGCAGATTGTATTTTTCCATCCATATTATCGTCTAATCCACTGTCATAACAAGCCATTAAATATAAAAGTCTTGCAGAACATTGTAAGTCTTTTTGTATATTAGTTTGTTTATTTGACATAATTTTTACCAGATATAAAATAGCATTTTTATTATCTCCACTACCAAAATATAAACAAGCTATTTTATAATAAATAATCATAATATAATGAATATCTAATAAATTATATAATCTATTAAATTCTTTTAATAAAGAAGGAATTACATTATTAATTCCTTCTGAAAAAGTTCCTTCCATATAGTGCTTATTAATTATATTAGTATATTTATATAAAAAAATTAATACTTCAGTATTTACATTTAAAATAAAATCATTCTTTTTTACTTCTTCTTCAAATTCTGCTAAAATTTTGATAAATTGATAATATTTATTTAAATAAAATAAAGTATTTAATAAATGATGATATCCTTTTAAATAACTAATTGGCAGTACTTTTTTTTTATTTTTATTTATTTGAAATAATTTTACCCATTTTTTTGAAAATTGATAACACATTATAAAATCTTGTTGTATATGATGATACCATACTCTTGCTTGATATAAATATAATTTTTCATAAAAATTAAGATATTTAATATTAAATTTTGGAAGATTTGTTCTAAAATAAGATTCTATAAAAATTTTATCTTTTTCATTTCTAACATATCCAACCTTAAGATATAATCCATATAATTCTAAAGATAAATTAGAAAACGAATTTTGACATTTTAATTGTTCAATTAATTCTTTGGATTCTAAAGATAAGTCTCCAGATTTAGAATGAATACTTCTAGTTATATGTTGAGATTCTATCATTTTTTCAAATTCTATTACTTCCAATAAAATGATATTCATGTATTCATTTCTAGCAAGTATTTTGGATTTTTTTAAAAATTTTAAACTTTGTATGTATAATCCTTTATTATATAATATTTTAGCAAAATTTATATAATTTAATATTTTAACATCATTATTTTTTTCAATATTTTGTAAGTTTAAACTAATTAAAATTTGTTTAAATAAATGAGCTTTTATATTAGATAATTGTTTTTTTGAAATAGAAGTATTATTTAATATTTTCTTATCATTATAAGAATTCATTTTATTCATTTTTTCAAACAAATTAGTAAACTTAGCTTTTTTATTTGTTTTTATCCTTTTTGCATATAATTTAAAATGTATTTTTTCAGATTTTGATAATGATTTAATTAATAAAAATAATTTATCATTTTTTCTGGACATCGTAATATTGTATTATTATTAAAATTGATAATAAGTATAATGTATATTAATCCAAAATCAATAAACATTGTAAATGTCTGTATTATGTATGTGAATATTTATTGTATAAAAAATAGTTTTGAAAAAAATTAAAAAATTCCAACAACAAATATTATGGGTATGGGTATGGGTAAAAATAAAATTCAAATTTTTGATACAACGCTTCGTGATGGAGAACAGGTTCCAGGATGTAAATTAAATTTTGTAGAAAAAGTGAAAATAGCCAAACAATTGGAATTATTAGGAGTAGATATAATTGAGGCAGGGTTCCCCGCTTCAAGTCCAGGAGATTATAAATCTGTTCAAGAGATTTGTAAATCAGTATATAATCCAATTATCTGTGCATTATCTAGAGCAATAAAAAAAGATATAGAAATTGCTGCAGATTCATTAAAATTTGCAAAACAATCTAGAATTCATACCGGAATAGGAACATCAGATTGTCATATACGTTATAAATTTAATAGTACTAAAGAGAAAATTTTAGAAATAGCGGCTTCATCGGTTAAATATGCTAAAAAATTTGTAGAAGATATAGAATTTTATGCAGAAGATGCTGGTAGAACAAATAATGAATTTTTAGCTTTAGTGTGTGAAGAAGTAATAAAAAATGGAGCAACTGTAATTAATATTCCAGATACAACAGGCAATTGTTTACCATATGAGTATGGAGAAAAAATTAGGTTTCTACAAGAAAATGTAAAAAATATTCATAGAGTAACATTATCTACTCATTGTCATAATGATTTAGGATTAGCAACAGCTAATTCTTTATATGGTATTATTAATGGAGCAAAACAAGTTGAATGTACAATTAATGGAATTGGAGAAAGAGCTGGAAATACTTCATTAGAAGAAATAGCAATGATTATTAAACAAAATAATAAGTTAAATGTATATACTAATATTAATACAAAATTAATTTGTTATACTAGTAATTTAGTTTCTCAATATACTGGAATGAAAGTTCAAGCAAATAAAGCTATTGTTGGAAAAAATGCTTTTTCTCATTCATCTGGTATTCATCAAGATGGAATTATTAAAAAAAGAGAAACTTATGAAAGTATTAATCCTGAAGATGTTGGTGGAGATGATTCATCAATTATTCTAACAGCTAGAAGTGGAAGATCAGCTTTAGCATATCGTTATAAAAAATTAGGATATTCTTTTACAAAAAATTCATTAGATATTATTTATTCTGTGTTTTTAGATTATGCAGATCAAAATAAACAAGTGGAAGATAAAGAACTAAAATTTTTATTAAAAAAAGCACAATTAAAAAATAATCAATTAGCAATTTTTAATCATTCTTAAACTATTATATGCCTATAATACAATCATTATTTGATAAAATATGGAATTCTCATATAGTATCTAATGTAACGAAGGACGTTGGTATACTATATATAGATCGTCATTATATTCATGAAGTTACCAGTCCTCAAGCTTTTTATGAATTGAAAAAAAGAAATTTATCTGTTTGGAGATCTAAAAAAATTGTTGCAACTGCAGATCATAATGTTCCTACATTAAATCAGCATCTTCCAATTTCAGATCCACTATCAAAAAAACAAATAGATTTATTAATAAAAAATTGTAAAGAGTTTGGAATTAATTTATATAAAATGGGAGATAAAAATCATGGGATTGTACACGTTATTGGTCCAGAATTGGGTCTTACTCTTCCTGGAATGACAATTGTATGTGGCGATAGTCATACTTCTACACATGGTGCTTTTGGCAGTTTGGCTTTTGGAATTGGAACAAGTCAAGTTGCTATGGTATTAGCATCTCAATGTTTATTAATGACTAAGCCTAAACAAATGAATATTCAATTAAAGGGGAAAAAATTAAAAAGAGGAGTAACTCCAAAGGATATAATTTTATATATTATATCTAAATTAGGAGTGGATGCAGGTGTTGGGTATTTTATAGAATATACAGGATTTATAATTGAAAATATGAGTATGGAAGGAAGAATGACAATATGTAATATGAGTATTGAAATGGGAGCAAAGGGAGGATTAATTGCTCCTGATCAAATCACGTTTAATTATTTAAAAAATAAATTTAATAGCGATAAAAATGATAGATTGAAATTATATTGGAATAATTTAAAAACAGATAACAATTATAATTTTGATAAACAATATATTATAGATATTGAACATATAGAACCTATGATTACATATGGGACAACACCTGGAATGGGTATAAAAATTACTAATAAAATTCCATATTTATCTAATCCAAATCATAAACGAGCTTTAAAATATATGGGATTTAAGCAAGGTGAATTATTAATAGAAAAAAAAATTAATTATGTTTTTATTGGCAGTTGTACCAATTCTAGAATAGAAGATCTTAGAGTAGTTGCTTCTATAGTGCAAGGCAAAAAAATCGCTAATCATGTAAATGCTATTATAGTTCCTGGATCACAAAGAGTTATTAAACAAGCTAAAAAAGAAGGATTAGATAAAATTTTTTACAATTCAGGATTTGAGTTTCGTCAACCTGGATGTTCTATATGTTTAGGTATGAATGAAGATAAAATTCCACAAGGAGAATATTGTGTATCAACATCTAATAGAAATTTTGAAGGTAGACAAGGTAAAAATGTGAAAACTTTATTAGTTAGTCCTTTAACAGCAGCTATTATAGCTATTACAGGAAAAATTGTGGATATTAATAAATATTTAAAAAAGAATTTTTTATGAAAAAATTTTCTATTTTAATTAGTCAAGTGGTTCCATTAAACAGGGAAAATATTGATACAGATCAAATTATTCCTGCACGTTTTTTAAAAGAAAGTGGTATTCAAATATTTGGTAAAAATCTTTTTAGAGATTGGAGATATCATAAAAATGATGATTTAAATACAAATTGTATTCTTAATAACCCTTCTTTTTCAGGAAAAATTTTATTATCTGGAAGAAATTTTGGATGTGGATCTAGTCGTGAACATGCAGTATGGGCTATAATGCAATATGGATTTAAAGTAGTAATATCTAGTTTTTTTGCCGATATTTTTAAAGAAAATGCATTTAATAATGGATTATTAACTTTAGAAGTATCTAATATATTTTTAAATAAATTATTTCATCAAGTAGAAAAAAATCACAAAACTAAAATTTTAGTCAATTTAATTCAACAAAAAATAATTATTTTAGAAACTAAGGCCTATCAATATTTTACAATAAATTTATATCAAAAAAATTGTTTTATTAATGGATATGATAATTTATCATATTTAAGATCTAGAAAAGATGATATTGAAAAGTTTGAAACTAACACATCATATTTTAATTGAATAATTCTTATATAAAATATGAAAAAAAGGATAGTTATTATAGAGGGAGATGGAATTGGTCCTGAAGTCATACAACAAGGTAAAAAAATTTTATTATGTATAAATAAAAAATTTAATCATAATTTTTGTTATACACAAGCTGTAGCAGGAGCATTAGCTATTAGAAAATTTAATAATCCAATGCCTGACAATACTATAGAAAATTGTCTTCAAGCAGACGCAGTTTTATTTGGGGCAATAGGTCATTCTAAATATGAATTTTATCCACGTGGAATGAGACCAGAAGATGGATTATTACGTTTAAGAAAAGAAATGAAATTATTTTGTAATATACGACCCATAATTTCTTATAGTGATATTAACTATTCATCTCCTATCAAACACAATATATTACAAAATGTAGATTTTGTTATATATCGTGAATTAATTAGTGGAATTTATTTTGGAAAAAAAGGTCGTTTAACAAATGGTGAAGTAGCTTATGATTATTGTATTTATTCTAAAGATGAAATTAAAAGAATTGGAAAACTTGCATTCAAAGCAGCTGATGATAGAAAAAAAAAATTAACATTAGTTGATAAAGCTAATGTATTAGAAACATCTAGATTATGGCGTGAAGTCATTAAAGAAATTTCCTTAGATTATCCAAATGTACAATTAGAATATTTATATATAGATAATGCTTCTATGAAAATTATTATGAATCCTATGGATTTTGATGTTATATTATCAGATAATATGTTTGGGGATATATTATCTGATGAAGCTAGTCTATTAAGTGGTTCTTTAGGACTTATGCCATCTGCTTCTATTGGAGAAAATAACAAGGGTTTATTTGAACCTATTCATGGATCTTATCCTCAAGCTGCTGGTAAAAATATAGCAAATCCATTAGGATGTATATTATCAGTTGCTATGATGTTTAATTATTTTAGTTTATATAAAGAACAACAACTTATAGAAAAAGCCGTTAGAAGTTCTATACATAATCATATTATAACTAAGGATATTGCTAATCCATTAGAAAAATATTATTCTACTGAACAAGTAGGAAATTATATAGAATCATATATTAAAAATCATTAATATAATTTGTTATCATTGGAATAGTTGGATCTAATATTTCTGAAATTATTTTAATTAAATGTGGAAAAATTTTAGTTTTATAACATTCATATGTAATTTGTTGTTTTTTTAAAAAATTTATATAGATAGTAGAAATAGAATTTTTTTTTTCTTTTTCAGGAGATACAATTGCTATTACTGGAGATATTTTTGAGTTAACTATAGGGGAATTATACCATAAATAAATATAAATTAATAATTGCATTATATTTCCATAATATGAATTATTGAAAATATTTTTAATCTTGTTTGAAGAGATATAAATATTTTTAACTTTTGAGACTCCAATTTTATAATCAATAATTCTAGTTATACCGTCATATTCATCTATACGATCAATTATTCCTTTTAAAGAAACTTTATCATAATGCATAATCATTTGATTTATTTGTGTAGAAATTCTATATTCAATTTCTTTTATAAAAATTGTATGTCCATTTAAAATTGCTTGTTCATCCCAAGAAAGAAAATTATTGACATAAGTTGTAACTAAAGATAATAAAAAGATATTGTTATGATCTTTAATTTGATATTGAGATATAACTGTTTTTGAAATATTATTACACTGATGTTTCATTTCATGAATAGATTTTAAATTTAATAAATTTCCTTTCATGGGAGAATATAAAATATCTAATATTTTATGAACAATATGTCCAATTTTTTGTTTAAATGAAATCGTGTGCAAATTTTTTAATTCCAGTATTTTATTGTAATAAAAATCTAATTTATTTTTATTATATAAAATAATAGATGATGGAGAAAATCCAGAATTAGCTATTTTCTGTAATTTATTAATTATATAATTTGTTTTTTTTATTATTATTGATTGTTGATTCTTTTCATTATTATTTGTATTACAATATTCTGTTTGATTTTCTTCATATAATGTGTAATTTATTTCCATTTTATGTATAAATCTACTTTTTTCTCCTGAAGAAAATTCATCTTTTTCATTATTATATAATAAAAAAATATTTTTTGAATGATTCAAAATATTTTGAAAATATTGACAATAATACTTATTATTATTTTTATTATTGGATATACAATATATTTTAAATTTTTTTCTAAGCTCATTAGATAAAAATGTTTTATCTATATAATTTGGAATAATTGGAGGAATACATCCTTCATTAAAGGATGTAATAATTGTATTTTCTAAGTATTCTAAATGAAAATTATTATTAAATTTTATTATTTTCAATCCTCCTCCTCCTTTTGTATTGTTATATGGATATGGTATTGTATTATTTGTGATAAAATGTTGATAAATAATTAATAAATCTTGTATGCCAAAATTAATATTTTTTGTTGTATTTGTATTAATTATATATGTAATATATTTTTCTAATTTTAGAATAAATTTTAATTCTAATATATGTTGTTGAGCATATGTGGATAAAAGATTTTTAAATTTTTTAAGTAGTTGTAAAAACCAAATAAATATATTTTTGTAATTTTTAAAAAAAATAATTTTTAAATCATCTATTATATATTTATTGATAATTTGTATTGTTATATCAGTATCAGAATCGATTGCATTTATTTTTTCTATGCATGAAAAATTATTTTTCATCAAAAATTGTTTTATATATCCATTAGATAATACACGTAATATATCTTGTTTATAAAACTTATTGTATATTTCTTGATTGAGAATTAATTGTAAAATTGAATAAAATGTATTATGAATTAATATATTATATAATGGTAATTCAATAGATGTTTGTATTGGAATATTTAATTTATGTAATGTATTTGATAATAGTTCCATTAAAGAAATATCACCTAAAATAATAATTATTTGATCTAATTTAGATCCTTGTTTGATAAGTTTATGTATTATTTTTTTTATTATATTGATTTGATCAATATCTCTTGATACACTAAAAATTTTTATTTTATTATTAGCATTTTTTTTTTTTAAAAAAAAAATATTGTGATATAATTTTGAATATGTATGATAATAATAAATAGATCCTACATTTAATTTAATTATTTTATTAATTAATTTTTTTTCACATGCATTTAAAAAATATAAATTGGAAGGAATTAAAAATAAAAAATATTCTTGATGATTAGAAGATAAATAATTATCCAATTGAGAAATTGCTTGTCTAAAAATCATTCCAGTATATCCCTTTTTTCTTTTTAATAATTCATTATTAAGATAATAATAATATTGTTTAATTTCTTGCCAAAAAAGAATATTATCTGTAATATTTAAATTATATTTTGTATTACCATTATTTATATTCCATATATTAATTTGTTCTATAGAAATTGTATAAGAAAAAAAATTTTTTATATTAGTTAAATTAAAATCTAAAATTTGAAAATCTTTTAATATATTATAAGCCCATTTTGAATAATGATTAAATGTATGAGATAAAATGCATTTTTTTTGTTTAAGCAAAATAAAAAAATAAAAAAATAAATTGGATTCAGGAATAAGAGATAATCCAGATATTTGTTCCATTAGTTGATATATTGTAAAATAATCATAAAATGGTTTATCTTTGTATTTTGTTTTAAGATTATGTGAAATTTCTTCATTAAAAGATACTAAATTTATAATTTTTTTTAAACAATTTTTTTTTAAATTTTTAATAAAATTATCAATATTATTTATCAAATTATTTTTTTTTTAAAAAAAATTTTGCTTTTATTTGATCAAATTTAATTTGTGTTTGTAATTCTTGAATTGAATTAAATTTTTTTTCTTCTCTAATCATTTGTATAATAAAAATATTTATTTTTTTACCATATAAAATTGTGCAAAAATTAAAAATATGAACTTCAATTTTAATTTGTTTATTATTTATATTTATAGTAGGTGAAGTTCCAATATTCATAATTCCTTGATATATTTTTTCTAAAATTAGAACATTAACTGCATAAACTCCTTTTTTAGGAAGTATTTTTTTATTATTTATTTGAATATTAGCAGTAGGATAAGTTAATATTTTTCTACCTATTCCATTTCCTTTAATAACATACCCAGATAAAGAATATGAATAACCTAAAGCTGTATTTGACCACATTATATCTCCTTTTAAAATAGATTGTCTAATATTTGTAGAACATATTATTTTATTTTTTATTTTATATGGATTGATTTGTTTTAATTGAAATCCATATAATTTTGAACAATATTTTAAATTATTATAAGCATTTATTCTATTTTTTCCTAAATGAAAATCATATCCTATGATAAAAATTGAAATTCTTATTGAAGAAAGTAATTTTTTTTTGAAAAAATCTTGCATATTAGTTTGTGCAAATGTTTTTGTAAAAGGATGAATAATAAGATGTTCAATTCCAGTTTTTTTTAAATAAGATATTTTTTCAGATAAAGTATTTAAATAAAATACTTTTTGTTTTGGATTTAATATTTCTTTAGGATGAGGATTAAAAGTTAATAAAACAGAAGTATATTTTTGTTGTTTTGTTTTTTTTAATAAATAATTAATTAATTTTTTATGCCCTAAATGAACACCATCAAAAAATCCAAGTGAAAATACACATGGAGAAAATGAGTAAAAATCCTCTATACATGAGTAAATTTTCAAAATTTTTTAATTTTTGTAACTTTAAATAATTTAATAATCTGTTAAATATACAGGTTTAACATAAAAAGCGGATCTTATATTTTCATGGAAAAAAAATTAGAATCAAAAGGAAAAATAACTCAAATTTTAGGTCCAGTAATAGATGTTTCTTTTAAAACAGGATCCGATCTTCCTAAAATTTATGATGCATTAGAAATAAAATTATCAAATTCAAGTAAACATATTGTATTAGAAGTTCAACAACATATTGGAAATAATGTAGTTCGTTGTATTGCAATGTCTGGAGTAGAAGGAGTACAAAGAGGAAATAATGTTATCAATACGGGGTCTCCAATTAGTATTCCTATAGGAGAATTATTGAATGGTCGTGTTCTTAATGTATTGGGGGATCCTATTGATGGATTAGAGGAATTAAATAGAAAAATAGTAAGACCTATTCATGTCTCTGCTCCAAAATTTCAAGATTTATCTACTAGATCAGAAATATTATATACAGGAATTAAAGTTATTGATTTAATAGAACCATATCCAAAAGGAGGAAAGATTGGATTATTTGGAGGAGCAGGAGTTGGAAAAACTGTTTTAATACAGGAATTAATTAATAATATTGCAAAAGAATATGGAGGACATTCAGTATTTTCTGGAGTAGGAGAAAGAACAAGAGAAGGAAATGATTTATTAAGAGAAATGTTAGAATCAGGAATTATACAATATGGAGATGAATTTATGCAAAAAATGAAAAAAGGATTTTGGGATATTACTAAAGTAGATAAACAAAGTTTGAAAAATTCTAAAGCAACTTTTATTTTTGGACAAATGAATGAATCTCCTGGTGCAAGAGCTAGAGTTGCTCTTACTGGTTTAACATTAGCAGAATATTATAGAGATTATAATATTAATAATGATAATGATAATGATAATGATAATGATAATCAAAATATCCAATCAGGTAATGATGTTCTATTCTTTATTGATAATATATTTAGATTTACTCAAGCTGGATCAGAAGTATCTGCTTTATTAGGTAGAATTCCATCATCTGTAGGTTATCAACCTACTTTATCTTCTGAAATGGGATCTATGCAAGAAAGAATTACATCTACAAAAAAAGGGTCTATAACCTCAGTACAAGCAGTATATGTTCCTGCAGATGATTTAACTGATCCTGCTCCTTCTACTACTTTTTCTCATCTAGATGCAACTACTGTATTATCTAGAAAAATATCTGCATTAGGAATATATCCATCAATTGATCCATTAGATTCTACTTCTAGAATTTTATCTCCAAATATTATTGATCAAGAACATTATTTATGTGCTCAACGTGTAAAAGAAATTTTGCAAAAATATAATTCTTTACAAGATATTATAGCTATTCTTGGAATAGAAGATTTAAGTGAAGAAGATAAAAAAATTGTTCATAGAGCAAGACGTATTCAACGTTTTTTATCTCAACCATTTCATGTCGCAAAACAGTTTACCGGAATTGATGGAGTATTTGTAAAAATTGAAGATATTATAGGAGGATTTAATATGATAATGAATGGAGAATTAGATCATTTACCAGAAAATGCGTTTAATTTCAAGGGAACTATTGATGAAGTAATAGAAGTAGGAAATAAAATGTTATCATAATGAAAATTAAAATTCTTAATGAAGAACAATTATTATATAAAAATAATGTTAATTCAGTCATTGTACCTGGATTATATGGTAGTTTTCAATTATTAAATAATCATGCACCACTGATTGCCATATTAAAAAAAGGATTAATAAAAATAATGCAATTATATGATAATAAAGAAATACAATTTCAAATATTTGGTGGTGTATTACAAATTTATAATAAAAATATAATTATTTTATTATAATGATGATAATATTTTAGTTGGTTTTAAAATAAAATATTCATATTGAGTAATTTAAATATTTAATATTTTATTTAAAAAAGTTTTCTAATTTTGTATTAAATCAAAATTCTAATTTATGTCTGTGTCTGATATTTCATCAAAAATTAGTTCTATTATTTCTGAAAAATTAGGAATAGAAGAAAAAGATGTAATTCCTTCTGCTAGTTTTGCTAATGATTTAGGAGCTGATTCTTTGGATATTGTTGAATTAATTATGGAATTTGAGAAAGAATTTAACATTAGTATTTCTGATCAAAAAGCCGAAAAAATTACTACTGTTAAAGAAGCTATAGAATCTATTAAGGAACTTATAAAAGATAAACAAGATAAAAAAATATGAATTTTTTATATGATCAAGTATAAAAAAAAAAGAGTAGTAGTAACTGGAATGGGGTGTATAACTCCTATAGGCAAAAATATTAAAGAATATTGGAATTCACTTATAAATGGAGTAAATGGATGTGAACCCATTACTTATTTTAATACTAAAAAATATAAAACAAAATTTGCTTGTGAATTAAAGAATTATGATGCTAGTATTTTTTTTAATTCAAAGGATCGTATCAAATTAGATCCTTGTATTCAATATGGTCTTATTGCTGCGGATGAAGCAATAAAAGATAGTACCATTAATTGGAATAATAAAAAAATTAATAAGGAACGAATTGGTGTAGTTTGGGCATCTGGAATTGGAGGTTTACTTAATTTAGAAAATTCTATTTCTAATTATATTAAAGGGGATGGATATCCTAGATTTAGTCCATATTTTATTCCTAAAATGTTAATAGATACAACTTCTGGATATATCTCAATGAGATATGGCATTCATGGTCCAAATTATGCAACAGTTTCTGCTTGTGCGTCTTCATCAAATGCTATTGTTGATGCATATCATTTAATCTGTTTGGGAAAAGCGGACATTATAATCTCAGGTGGTTCAGAAGCAGCAATTACGCCAAGTGGAGTTGGTGGATTTAATGCTTTACACGCTTTATCTACTAGAAATGAAGATTATAAAACGGCTTCTCGTCCTTTTGATAAAGATAGAGATGGATTTGTTTTAGGAGAGGGGGCTGGATGTCTTGTCTTAGAAGAATATATACATGCAAAGAGTAGAAACGCTAATATTTATGCAGAAATAGGAGGTATTGGTATGTCAGGAGATGCATATCATATTACAACTCCACATCCAGAAGGAAAAGGTATAATTTTAGCTATGAAATTAGCTTTGGAAGATGCAGGAATTACATATAAAGAAGTAAATCATATTAATTCTCATGGAACATCTACTATTTTAGGAGATTTAGCAGAAATTAAAGCTATTCAAAAAGTGTTTGGATCACACATTTATAAAATATATATTAATGCTACTAAATCTATGACTGGACATTTATTAGGAGCAGCTGGTGCTATAGAAGCTATAGCTACTATTTTACCATTAACTAAAAATAACATTCCTCCAACTATTAATTTATTTAAACTTGATAAAAAAATAGATTCAAAAATAAATTTTATACCAAATAATAAAATAAAAAAACATGTAAATATAAATATATGCAATACTTTTGGTTTTGGTGGACATAATGTTTGTATTTTATTTAATAAAATAGTAAAATACTAATACAATTATGATTGTTCAAAAAAAAGAAAATTTATTGTTTTCAATTGATTCATTAAAAAAAATATTAGGATTTTATCCAAAAAATTTAACACTATTAAAAAAAGTATTTGTATATGATTTCATTAATAATACAACAATTAATTCAGATAATGATTATTTAGATTTTCATAGATTAGAATTTCTTGGAGATGCAGTATTAAATTCTATTATTTCACATTTTTTGTGTGAACAGCTACCAGAAAAAAAAGAAGGAGATCTAACACAAGTAAGATCAAAGATAGTATGTAGAAAAAATTTAAATAAAATTTCAAAAAAATTATTATTTGAAAATATTTTATTAAATCATAAATTTTATTATATATCAGATAATATATTAGGAAATACATTAGAAGCTTTAATAGGATTTATTTATTTAGAACTTGGATATGTAGGATGTAAACGTTTTGTCTATGATAAAATATTACATTATTATGTTGATTTATCTAAAATACAAAAAGAAATTTTTAGTTATAAAGTATGGATTTTAGAATGGTCTCAAAAAAATAAATTTTTTATAAAATTTGAAACTTATAAAGAAGACAAAAATCAAATATCAATTAAAAATAAGCATTATTATTTATCTAAATTAACATTAATTAATTATGGAATTAAAACAATAGGTAAAGGGTTATCAAAAAAAAAATCTGAAGAAAATGCGGCAAAAGCTGCATATATTATTATGAAAAAAGAAGATAATCAAACATTATAATATGTTTAATAAAAAACAAAAATTTTCTTACATAAAAAAAGGATCGGGACATCCATTGATATTACTTCATGGATTAATGGGTGGATTAAGCAATTTTAATGCACTTTTAGAAGTTTTTCCAAAAAAAGGATATAAAGTTATTATTCCTGTATTACCTATTTATAAAATGCCTTTATTATTTACAAATATTTTTAGTTTATCAAAATATATTATACAATTTTTAATAAAAATAGGAATTAAAAAGGCTACATTAATAGGAAATTCTCTTGGTGGACATATTGCTTTAATTATAGCAAAAAAGAGGCATGATTTAGTTCATTCTTTAGTATTAACTGGAAGTTCTGGATTATTTGAAAAATCTTTTGGAGAAGCTTTTCCTAAAAGAGAAAATTATGAATATATAAAAAAAAAATCACAAGAAGTATTTTATAACCCTAAAATAGCAACTAAAGAATTAGTAGATGAAGTATTTAATGTAGTTAATGATAGAAAAAAAGGAATTAAAATTTTATATATTGCTAAAAGTGCAATGAAAGATAATATGTCGAAAGATTTATCTATAATTCAACAACCTATTTGTTTAATATGGGGAAAACAAGATCCTGTTACACCCCCAATAGTTGCTAAGGAATTTCATAGATTGTTACCTCATTCTGAATTATATTGGATAGATAAATGTGGACATGTTCCTATGATGGAGCATCCCAAAATATTTGTAAAAATATTAGAAAAATGGTTATCAAAATTTGATTTTCATCATGAAAAATTTTTTTGTTAAATTTGAATATAGCGTTACTGATTTAAATCAATTAATAAATTCAATATATCCAGAATATGCTTGTATTGGGCGTTCTAATGTAGGAAAATCTAGTTTTATTAATTTTATTTTAGGTAATATAAAAATTGCTAAAGTATCTTCTTTTCCTGGAAAAACTAAATATATTAATTTTTTTTTTATAGATAATAAATGGAAGATAGTAGATTTACCTGGATATGGATTTTCTAGATTATCAAAATTTCATAAACAACAAAATAATAATTTAATTAATAATTATATTTTTAATAGAAAAAATTTAGTTTGTTTATTTGTAATTATAGATAGTAGATTAATTGTTCAAAAATCTGATTTAAATTTAATAAATAAATTAATAATGTATAAAATCTATTTTTGTATTGTATTTACAAAAATTGATAAATTAAATTATAAAATTTTAGATAAACATATAAATATATGTAAAAATGTAATTAATAAATTTTCTAATAAAATTTTTTTTTTTATAAAAAATAAAGATGGAAGAAAAAAAATTATTCAGCATATAAAAAATTTAAATAAAAAATTTTATATAGAAAAACTTAAAATACCTAATTCATAAGTTTTTAATCCAAAACCAAAGATAGTTCCTTTACAAACAGGTGATAAAAAAGATTTTGTTCTAAAAGATTCTCTAGCAAAAATATTAGAAATATGAATTTCTATAACTGGAGTAGTTATAGATTTTATAGCATCTGCAATTCCTATTGATGTATGAGTATATGCTCCTGCATTGAGCAGTATACCATCTATACAAAATCCAATTTTATGTAAACAATCTATAATTTTACCTTCACAATTACTTTGATAATAAGAAAGTTCAATATTTGAAAATATTTTTTTTATTTTATTAAAATAATTTATAAAAGTATCTTTTCCATATATTTCAATTTCTCGTTGGCCTATAAGATTTAAATTTGGACCATTAATTATACTTATTTTTTTCATATAGATTTTAACTTTTATTGATAAAAATTGTTTTTAAAAATATTGTATACTGTTTTTTCTGATAATATTTTCCATTTTCCTATTTTTAATTTTTGTTTTGTAAATCCTCCAAAATTGATTCTATCTAATTTAATAACTTGATAATGCAATTTTTTAAATAATCTTTTAATAATTCTATTCCATCCTATATGAATTTTGATTCTTAATTGATTATATTTAACATATATTATAGAATCAATTATTACTTTTCCTTCTTTTAAATAAATTTTCCCATTTTTGATTTTATTGATATCTTCATTTTTAATAATTTTATTTAAAACTACATTATAAATTTTTTTTACATTATATTTTGGATGTGTTAATTTTTCTGTAATATATCCATCATTTGTTAATAATAAAACACCTGTAGTGGAAGAATCTAATCGTCCAATTGGATAAATTTTATTATTATTTTCTATTTGTGGTGGAATTAAATTCATAATTGTTTTTCTATGTAATGGATCATGTGTAGAAGTAATAAAACCTTTTGGTTTATTTATAAGTATATATATTTTTTTTTGACTTGAGACACGATTTCCATAAACAGTTACGATATCATTAATATTAATATAAGTTCCAAGTTTTTGAACTAATTTGCCATTTATTTTAACAATTCCTGATTTAATTAATTTATCTGCATTTCTTCTAGAAGCAATACCAGATGTAGATAAAAAACGATTTAAACGTATATATTTTATTTTATTATTTAGTGTCATTATTTATATTAAAATCTAAAAATTACTATTGTTTGATATTTATTTAATTTTTTTTTAGATAAATCATAGTCATAAGTAAATCCAAGAGTAAAACCACCACCTCCTGATCCACATAATTTTAAATAATAAATATTATTTAATAATCCATATATCCATATTTTAGATATTTCTTTTGGGATCATTGGATTTAAATATTTAAATATCCAAAAGGAAAGAATTTTGATTTGATGTAATAAAATTTCTAAATTTCCTTGTATAAAATGAGTGATGCATTTATTATTATATTGTATAAATTCTTCTATGAAAATTTTTTTAAATTTTTGATTTTGTAATTTTTTGAAAAAAATTTTTATCATATAATCAGTTTGTTTTGGGAATCCTGAATTTAATAAAAATATAGCACCTTTACCTTGATTTTGATTTAATTTTTTAGGAATATTGACAATATTAATATTGTTTTTGGATTTCATTAAAATTGGTTTTTTTAAATAACAACTTAATGGATCCATCCCAGAACTTATACCATGAAAATATGACTCCATTTTACTAAATATTTCTTTTAATTTAATTATATTATTCATTGGTTGTTTTACTTGATTTTTTTGAATATAATATTTATGATATATAGCAGCCACTAATGCTCCTGAACTTCCAATTCCATATCCTTTAGGTATATTAGAATAAAAAATTATACCTTTATTAAGGTCATTATATAATTTATTAAAATCAATATTTATTGTTGTTTGTTGTAAAAAATGAGCAAATTTTCTTAATTCATAATTATTATAGTTACATGTTGTATTGTTATTATAATAATTAGATGGAAATTTTAAATATCCTGTATAAAAATTATTTGGAATAGATAATCCACTATAATTTTCTATAATTACATATTCTCCAAATAATAGTATTTTAGAAGTAAAACAATAGTTTTTCATGTTTCATAACCAAGTAGTAATACATTTTTATAAGTAATTTAGCAAATTACTTAACATTACATTTTAAAAATGAAAATAGCTTTATATGGCCAAAAATTTATCGACAAAAATATTCCATATTTTATTAAATTTTTAACTTATGCATATAAACATTCAATAGAGATATATATAGAAAAATCATTTTTTGACTTATTATCATCATTTAATGAATTAAAAAATTTGAAGTTTCCTATATTTTATAATTATAATGAATTAACAAAAGATTTTAATTTAATGTTTACTTTTGGTGGAGATGGAACAATATTATATGCTATTACATTGATTAGAGATACTGGAATTCCAATTGTTGGAGTCAATACAGGCAATTTAGGATTTTTAGCTACTTTTAATCAAGAAGTTTTAATAAAAAAACTTGATCAAATATTTAACTACAAATTTCATATTTGTCCTCGAAGTTTATTATGGTTAGAAACTTCTATTTTAGATAAAAAAAAACAATTTTTTAATTTTGCTTTAAATGAAATAGTCATTTTACGAAAAGAAACAGTTTCTATGATTACTATAGATACTTATATAGATAATAAATTTTTAACATCTTATTGGGCAGATGGATTAATTATTTCTACACCAACTGGTTCTACTGGATATTCTTTAAGTTGTGGAGGTCCAATTATTGCTCCTGATAATAAAAATTTTGTTATTACTCCAATTTCGCCTCATAATTTATTTTCTCGTCCATTAATTATTTCTGATAATAAAAGAATTCATTTGAAAATACATAGTCGTGGTCATGTTCAATATTATTCTTTATCTATGGATACTAGATTGACTTCTTTAAAAGAAGAAAATGAATTATATATTAAAAAAGCTCCATTTTATATATATCTTATTCAAGAACAAGAATATATTTATTATAAAACTTTAAGAGAAAAATTATTATGGGGTATGGATCAAAGAAATTAATTCAATATTTTAAGATCAATCTATTTTTTCTGTATATTATTATGATTTTTATTGTTTATTGCTGAACTAATGAATACACGTTTAGAAAAGAATTTAAATAAAAATGATAATATACCTAGACATATAGCTATAATTATGGATGGAAATGGGCGATGGGCTGAAAAAAGAGGAAAATTAAGAATTTGTGGATATAAAAATGCTATACATTCTATTAAAGATGCTATAAATGGATGTAAAGAATTAGGAATTCCTTATATCACATTATATGTTTTTTCTTATGAAAATTGGAATCGTCCAAAAGAAGAAATAAATCAATTAATGAATTTATTTCATTCACATTTTAAAAAATATTTAAAAGAAATGGATGATAGTAATATTAGAATTCTTACTATAGGCGAATTAAAAAAATTTTCTTATAATATTCAAAAAGATTTAGTGTTATTTGTAAATCAAACAAAACATAATACATCTATTACTTTAGTTTTGGCTTTGAGTTATGGATCTAGAATAGAAATTATAGAAGCTACAAAAAAAATAGCTAAACAAGTTAGTATGGGATGTTTATCTATAGAGGAAATAGATGATTCATTTTTTAAAAAAAATTTATATACTAAAGATATACCAGATGTTGATTTAGTGATTAGAACAAGTGGAGAACAAAGATTAAGTAATTTTTTACTTTGGCAATCAGCTTATGCTGAATTATATTTTACAGATATATTATGGCCAGATTTTAGAAAACAAGATTTATTTGCAGCTATAGAAAATTATAAAAGAAGAAAACGTCGTTTTGGAAAAATTGCATAATAGTTTCAAGAAAATATTATTTTTATTTTGTATGTTTTTATTAATAAATATATCATATATAAAAACAAAAACTATAACCATTAATAAAATTAATGAAATAAATCAAGAAAAGAGAGATGAAGATGAAGATGAAGATGAAGATGAAGATGAAGATGAAGATGAAGATAAAAATGAAGATGAAGATAAAGATAAAAATGATAAAGAGGAAGATCAACAAATAGAAATTAACAACATAGATAAAAATAATGTATTTGTGATAAAAAATATTTTTATTAAAGGAAAAACACAATATAGTATTTATAAAATATCACAAATATCCAATATACATAAAGGCGATTGTTTAAATCTTCAAGAAGGAAAGACAATAGATAATGCAATTCATAGATTATGGAATAGTAATTTATTTAAAAATATTTCTATTTATAAAGAAAATATTAAAAATAAAAAAAATAATAAAAATGAACTTAATATCTATTTTGAATTAGAAGATAGAATATCTTTTAATAAAATTATTCTGAAAGGAGTAACTAAAGAAATAGAAACATATAAATTTCTTTGTTTGAATCATAATTCAGATATTATATCTGATGATTTTATTCAAAAATTAAAAAATGAAATTATTGATTTTTATATCAAACAAGGATATTTTAAAGTATCAGTAATTTCTACTAATCTAGATCTAGATAAAAATAATAATTCTTTAGTTGTAAATGTTAATTTAGGAAAAAAAATATCTTTATCAAAGATATTTTTTCATGGAAATAAAATTTTTTCTGATAAAGAATTATATAATATAATGATACAAAATCAAAATAATAATGATAACTATTTATATCATTTGTATCATCAAGGTGTTAATAATATTATATATAAATATCAATCTCTTGGATTTAGAGATATTGAAATAACATTAAATCATATTCAAAATAATAAAGGGAATTCTGAATTAATAGTTAATGTATCAGAAGGTAAAAAATATTATATAGGAAATATTAATTTTGTGGGAAATACTGTTTATAATACAAAATATTTAAAAACAATATTACATTATAATACTGGAGATATTTATAACAAACAAGAAATAGAAAATATAATTTTAAATAAAAATATAAATAACAGTATAATTTATAATTATCTCAATTTAGGATATTTTTTGATTAAAATATTAATTTTAGAAAAAAAGATAGTAGATGATAAAATTTATTTAGAGGTGAATATAGAAGAAAATCATCCTGTATATGTTAAAAATATATATATTTCTGGTAATAAAATTACATCAAATCATGTTATTCAACGAGAATTAAAAATTAATACAGGAGATCGTCTTTCAATTAAAAAACTTCATGAAGATTTAATACGTTTACAATCATTAGATCTTTTTAAGATAGTCTATCCCAAAATTATTTATCATAATAATGATTTAGTAGATTTAAAATGGAAAGTTATTGAAGACAATCATCATTCTGTTAAATTTATGGTTGAAGAAGGTTATGATAAAAACAGTTCTTTAGGATCTTTAAATTTTTTATTAAAAAATGTTTCTATTAAAAAATTATTAAATATAAAACAATGGAATCCATTTCCAAATCCTCAAGGTGATGGACAAAAATTGTTATTATATAATAAAATTGGAAAAAATGTACAACATTATGGTATGACTTTTATTGACCCTTGGATAAAAGACACAAATCATATCTCATATTTTGTAAAAATAGATTTTATAAATAGAATAATTAAAAATATTTTTGATCCTGATTTTTTACTTTTACATGAAAAAAATAATTGTAATATTCGTAATTGTAATCTTACAAATAATAAATTACTAAATAAAATAGGTTATTCAATTGGAATTAGCAAACCTTTAACATTTCATGATCCATATTGGAAATTAGATTTTTTGATAGATTATGATAGATATATTTATAATAATAATAATAAAAATAAAGAAGAAAGTCCTATATATTTAAATAATTTATTTTATTTGATTTCTTTGAAAAAATTTAATAAAGAATTAACAAATATATTTCCTTTAAGTGGATCAAAAATGGAAATTAATGGTTTATTTACATTACCATATAGTAATATATTTAATGATGAATATTCTCATCAATCTTGGTTAGAATATTTTAAAATTAAATCATTATTTTATTTATATAAAAAAATTTTTGATAAAATGGTGTTGAAAACTGGATTGGAATGTGGCATTTTAGGAAATTATAATAATAAAAAAGATTTATTTGCTTTTCAAAAATTTTATATGGGAGATATTCATCAAAATATATATGGAATATTTTCTCCATCTGATTTTATTCCATTAAGAGGTTATGCATCAGAAAATCAAAATTTTAATAATCCAGGAGGATTAATGTATAATAAATATTTTTTAGAAATGCGTTATTTAATTTTTAATGATATGTTTAATAACACATCAAATAAATTATGGGCAAATGTTTTTTTAGAAGGTGGAAATATGATTACACAAAATTCAAATCAATTATATAATAAAAAAATGAAACAATCTATTGGATTTGGATTTCGTTGTTCGTATATTCCATTAGGAATATTTGGTGTAGATTTTGGATATCCATTATATCCAGATGAAAAAAATAATAAAACATGGAAAATTCATTTTATAATGGAGAATAATAATGAATAAAAAATAATATTATCGTGGTATCTCCCGGAATCGAACCGGGGACACAAGGATTTTCAGTCCTTTGCTCTACCTACTGAGCTAAGATACCTGATTTATTTTTTTATTTTTACAACAAAAAACAATTATAAATAACAAAAACATATTTATGGGTTTTAACATTATTATATAATAATTGATTTTTTTATTCGATGGAAGGTATGAAAATAATATTGATTTATTATAGTTCATTTCATAAAATAAAATTGAATTATATAAATTCATATTACATATTTATAAAGCATTATCATTTTTTATATAATTATATATTATTTTATATTTTTTTATAAAAAATTTTATTCTACTTCTATTAGTTACTTAATGAATAATTACATTAAGGAATGTAAATAAAAAAAATTGGATAAAAAAATTAAATTTTTTATATACGATAAGTTATAAAATTATAAATCAGATTATGATTATCGATATTAGGAATAATTTTTAATTGTATGTATAAGGATTATCAAAGGTATGATTCCTAATTAATATTATGATTTTGACAAAATTTTTTATTATACGCTTGTTCTTTTCTTGTTTAAATATTAAATATAACTTATTTTAAGTTAAATCATATAAATATAAAACATTAAGTGTATTGATAGTTTGTCATAACGTAAATATTCATAAATATGGTAAAAAACATTATTATTGATAATATTTTTTATATAAAAAAAATATAACAATTATAAAAAAATCAATTTTTTTAAAAAAATGAATTTATTAAAAATTATTAGAACAAATTATTGGATAATATTATTGTGTATAGTATGTTTTTTTTGTACTATGATTTTAGAAATCAATGGATTAATTTTTTTTTTAAAAAAAAAATCTAATATTATTGGAAAAATTAATAAAGAACCTATTTTTTTAAATCATTATATAAATACATTGTATTTATTAAAACAATTTCGTAAAAATATTCCAGATTATGTATTAAAACAAGAATCTTGGAAATTATTAGTATACGAAATTTTATTAAATCAACAAGTAAAAAAATTAGGTATTAAATGTACAGCACAAGATTTTTGGAATGCAATATATCATCAATCAATATATAGTTATATTTCAGATTTTAAAAATTCTGATGGGTCATTTAATATTAAAAAATTTTTAATTTATTTACAACAAATAGATAATCATGACTCAAATAATTATAAAATATATCAAGATAAAAATCTTTGGAATTATGAAAAAAATAATATCATAAAAAAAATTTTATCTAAACAATATATAGAAATGTTAATGTATGGGTTAAATGCTACTTATTTAGAAGCAAAAAGACATTATTTAAATAAAAATTGGCAATCAATCATTGATTATATTGTAATTCCTTATTCAGAAATAGAAAAAAAATATCATTTTGTATCTGTTAAAAATTGTGAATTGATAAATTATATAAAAAAACATAAATTTTTATATAAAAAAGAAAATATAAGAACTTTAAGTTTTATTATAGCAAAAACTAAACCATCCATAACAGATAAACAATATTTAGAGAAAAAAATAAATAATTTTTTATTTAAACTGAAAAATATAAATCATGATAATAATTTTTTATCTAAAGAATCTGAAATCATTTTAGATAACAATTTTTATCTAAAAAAAGATTTACCTCATATTTTAAAGAAATTGATAAATGAAAAAAATCATCATTATAACCCTATTATAATTCAAAAAGGAAATTTATATTTAATAGCTAAAATAATAGGGGAAAAAAAAATTTCTGAAGATGTTACATATAGTCATATATTAATTTCTCACAAAAATGCTGTTAATTATTATAATAAAAGAACAAAACAACAAGCTTATAAAAAAGCTTATAATTTGTACAAAATTTTGAAAAAAACTCCATCAAAATTTATTTGTTTTGTGAAAACACAATCTGATGATTATTTAAATGCAAAAAAATATAATGGTAAATTAGGATTTATGAAATATCATTATAATATTCCAAAATATGTTGGACAATTTAATTTTTTTGATCCAAAAATTAAAACGGGAACAATAAAAATTATTGAAACTAAATTTGGATATCATATTATTAAAATAGATAAAAAAAGCAATCCAATTTCAGCATACCAATTTATTTTTTTAACAAAAAATCTAGTTCCATCTAAAGAAACAAAAATCAAATTATTTAATAATGTACAAAAATTTTTAATTCAAAATAAAAAACAATGTTTAAATCAATTTATTAATAATGCAAGAAAAAATAAATATGAAACAATTTTTTTAAAAGATATAAAAGAAAATGATTCTACAATAGATGGATTAAATACAGAAATAGATAAAAAAATTATACATTGGTCATTTGATAAAACAAGAAAAGAAGGTGATTATAAGATTATGTATAATAATAATAAGGATTATTATATAATAGTTTATTTATCTACCATAAAACAACCAGGATATTCTATTTTAGAAATAAAAAATAATTTAATATCTAAAATTAGAAAACAAAAAATTAATAATTTTTTTAATAAACAAATTAAATATACATGTCTAGATTTAGAACAACTATCTAAGTTATTTAAAAAAAAAATAAATAAAAATATCAAAATTAATTTTAATCAATCTTGGATAGATAATTATAAAGAACCAACAGTTATTGGATCTGCTTTTTCATTAAAAGAAAATGTCACTTCTAAACCAATATTTGGACAACATGGAATTTTTTTTATAAAACCAAAAAAAAATATTATAAATGTTATTAAACATTCATATAATAATAAGATATCTTATAATATTCAAGAAATAAATGATTTTTTAAAAAAAAATATGATAGAAATGCTAGGAGATATTTTGATTAAAAAATCATATATAAAAGATTATAGAAAATATTTTTAATGATTTTTTATTTTTTATTAAGAATGTCTTGTTGTATTTTTGTTTTTACTTTTTTTAAAAATTTTACTCCTTCTCCTATACCACGAGCAATTTCTGGTATTTTTTTAGGACCAAAAATAATTATTGCAATAAATATAATTAAAAAACTTTCTTCAAAACTTATAAATAAAATATTATTCATGTTTTATATTTTATTATATCAATTTAATATTTTTATATATTTTATTATCTATCTAATAATTAATCTATGAAACAGTTTATAATAGATATTATCAATCATCCAATAATTTCTTTATCTATAATAACAAATATTTTTTTTATAGAAAGTATATTATCTATGGATAATGTAGTCATATTAGCATCTATGATCAATGAAATAGAAGAAAAATATCGAAAAAAAGCTATGAAATATGGAATATTTGGAGCGTATTTTTTTAGAAGTTTAGCAATCATTTTTTCTTCAATCTTAATTCATATATGGTGGTTGAAATTATTAGGTGGAATATATTTAGTATATATTAGTTGTTTTTTCTTTTTAAAAGAACAAAAATATTTAAAATTTAATAGTAATAGATTAATTTATAATTCATTTTGGAAAATGATATTATCTATAGAAATTATAGATTTATCTTTTTCAATTGATAATTTATTTGCTATTATAGCATTTTCAAAAAATTTATTTTTAATCTTTTTGGGAACTTTTATGGGAATTTTTACTATGAGATATTTTGCAAAAATTTTTGCTAATATTATTAATAATAATGTGTTTATTAAACAATTAGCTTTTTTTATTATTTTATTATTAGGTATTAAATTAATATTAGAAACATATAATTTATGGCCATTTTCTTCAATCTTTGCAGAAAGTATTTTATCATTAATTACAATTTCATGTTTTCTACTATCAATATTTATATCATTTATAAAAAAAACTAAACTAAAATAGTGATTGGATCCTCTAACATTTTTTTTAAATCTAGTAAAAAATGACATCCTTTATTACCATCTATAATTCTATGATCACAAGACAATGTTATTTTCATTATATTTCCAATTTTTATTTTATGATATTTGACAATAGGTTGTTCCTTAATAGAACCTACAGACAAAATAGAAGAATTTGGAATATTAATAATGGAAGTAAAATAATCTATTCCATACATACCTAAATTTGAAATAGTAAATGTACTATTTTGGATTTCTTTTTCTTGAATTTTTCTTAATTTTGAACGTTCTACTTTCTCTTTTATTTCTTTTGATATTTGTAATAAAGATTTTTGATCGGAATTTTGTATAACTGGAACCATTAATCCATCTTGTATAGCAACTGCTATCCCTATATTTATATTATAATGATAAATAATTTCTTTTTCTTTCCATGTAGCATTAATATAAGGATGTTCTTTTAAAATAAGTGATACTGCTTTAACAATAATATCATTAAAAGATATTTTATGATTTGTTTTAGATAATGTATGATTCAATTCTTTTCTTAATTTTATTATTTTGTCCATTTCTATTTCAATAAATAAATAATAATGAGGTGCTGTAAATTTAGACAACGTTAAATGATTAGCTATCTCTTTTCTCATATTAGAAACAAGAATATGTTGATTCATATTCATATTATGATATCTATTTTTTTCATAAAAATCTTCAATATCTTTTTTTACAATTCTTCCACTATATCCTGTTCCTTGTTGAATATTATTAATATTTATTCCTTTATCTTGTATCATCTTTTTTGCCAAAGGAGAAATGAATTTTCTTTCTTTTTGTTTTTTTTCTGGTTGTTTTTTTTCTGGTTGTTTTTTTTCTGGTTCATTAATATTTTTATGTTTGATAAAAGAACTAATATTTTCTCCAGTCTGTCCAATAATTGCTAAAATATCATTAACACGAGCTTTTTCACCTTCTTTGATTCCACAATAAAGCAACACTCCATTAATATCAATTTCAAAATCTTGAATAGCTTTATCTGTTTCAATTTCAGCTAAAATATCTCCTTCGAACACTTTGTCACCTATTTTTTTATTCCATTTGACAAGAGTTCCTTCTTCCATAGTGTCACTTAATTTGGGCATAAATATGATTTCTGCCATTTTATTCAAAAATTTATTTTTAATGTTTAATAAAATATTAAATTTTTATTCTTTATCTATAAAAGGATAATTTTTTTCTTTATAAACAACATCATACATTTTCTTCAAAGAAGGAAAATTTGATTTTTCTGCATATTCTACACAATATTCTATTTCTTCTTTTATTTTATTTTCAATTAATGTCAGTTTATCTAAAGTTTCCCATTTATTATTTAATATGATTTTTTTTAATTTTAAAATAGGATCTTGTTTTTTATAAAAATTAATTTCATCTTTACTTCTATATGATTCAGCATCTGACATAGAATGTCCTCTATATCTATATGTTTGAATATCTAAAAAACTAGGTCCTTGGCCATTTCTAGCCCTATCAACTGCTGGATACAGAGATTTTGCAATATTTTCTGGATTCATTCCATTTACAGTAAGAGAAGGCATTTCATATAATAACCCAATTTTATAAAGTTCTTTGATTTGATTATTTCTCTGAATAGATGTTCCCATAGCATATTTATTATTTTCACATACAAAAACTACTGGTAATTTCCATATCATAGCCATATTGAAAGTTTCATGTAAAACACCTTGTCCAATAGCACCATCCCCCATTAATGTAATTGTTACAGATTTTCTATTAAAATATTTATCTGCAAAAGCAATTCCTGCACCTAGTGGAATTTGTCCCCCTACAATACCATGTCCTCCATAAAAACGATATTTTTTACTAAAAATATGCATTGACCCCCCCATTCCACAAGATGTTCCAGTTTCTTTTCCTAATAATTCTGCCATAATTTTTTTTGGATCTACTCCCATAGAAATAGGTAAAATATGACATCTATAGGCCGATATAATTCTATCTATAGATAGATCAATAGCATGAGTTATTCCAGCTGGAATAGCTTCTTGTCCATTATATAAATGTAAAAAACCTCTAATTTTTTGTTTTAAATAAAGAGATCTACATTTATCTTCAAATTTTCTCCAAAAAGACATATTTTTAAACCACTGAAGGTATGTATTTTTGGTGATTTTTTTCATATATATATGTATCTATGATAGTTTACAAAACAAATGTACTATTTAAGATAGTCATATGCAAAGATGTTAAAATAAATGAATAATATTTTCTAAAGCGTTTTTTCTAGATCCTTTAATAATAATATAATCTGTGTTAATATAATATTTATTATTATACCACCATTTAATAAATTCATCTGTATTATACAATCTAATAATTTTTTTGCAATTAAGATTTAATGTAACATTACAAAAATGTTTACCAATTACAAAGGATATATCAATTGTACTTTTTTTTAAAAAATTGATAATGTTTGTATGTTCTATTATAGAAAATTTTCCTAATTCTAACATATCTCCTAAAATAGCAATTTTTTTACCTTTAATTGTATTAAAAAAATTCAAGACACTAATCATACTACTTGGATTAGCATTATAACAATCATTATAAATAATGAATTTATCTTTTTTAATAATTTGAAACCGATTATTGTTTGGAATAAAATTTATAATTGATTTTTGAATATCTTTTAAAGAAACATTAAAATAAATGCCTATAGTAATTGCAGATGCTATATTATATACATTATGATAACCAATTAAATATTTTGAAAAAAATTGTTTATTTTTAACATATATAGTATTACAAATAGTAGTACAATCATATTTAATATTAACATCAAAAAATTTTTTTTCAGAAAAAATATATCTAGATATTCCTAAACTATTAGTAAGTTGAATATTATCATCTCCATTAACAAATACTGTTTTATTATTTTGTCTTAAAAAATTATATAACTCTAATTTACTACGAATAACCCCATTTATATTTCCAAATCCTTCTAAATGTGCTTTTCCAAAATTAGTTATATATCCATAATCTGGATTAATTATAGAACACATTTTTTCTATTTCTTTTTCATGATTAGCTCCTATTTCTATAACAGATAGATTTGCATTTTTAGGAATTGAAAGAATAGTTAAAGGAATTCCAATATGATTATTAAAATTAGATTTTGTATAATGTACAATATGATACTTTTTAGAAAGTATAGAGGCTACTAATTCTTTAGTTGTAGTTTTTCCATTGCTTCCTGTAATTGCTATAATTGGTATATATTTTAATTGTTTTCTATGAAAACAAGCTAATTTATGTAAAAAATTTAAAGAATTTTCTACAAAAAAAATTTTTTTATGATTGAATGCATATTTTTTATCATCTACTATAGAAATTAAAGCTCCATTTATAATTGCTTCGTAAGCAAATTGATTACCATTAAAATTTTTTCCTTTAATAGCAACAAAAATAGAATTTGTTTTTACATTTTTGCTATTGATTTCTATTCCTGAAGATATAGAATAATATAATTTGTAAAAATTTTGAATATAATTATCATCCATTTTATCTAAAAATTGTTTGTTTTGAAAAACAAATTGTCAAAATTTTTATTTTATAACTTATAAATAAATGTATTAATAATATGTTACTAATATTAAACTCATTTAATACATTATTATACAGCTGATTGGAAATTTGAAAATAATGAATTATTCATAGAATTTAACTTTATTTTTATATAACGATACAGTATTATTACTTAATTATTTTTTTATAAAAGATTTAACATGTTATTATTTAATCATTTTATTACATTATTTCCTTATTATATTACTACTGAATCAATTGCTTATAATATAATGCGCCATTATTGATGTTAAATAATATGTAAAAATTTTTAATAAATAATAATGATACGATTATAATAGAAATTAACTTAATAAGTCTATTGTATTATTATATTACATTTATATATCTCAAAATAATACAATCAATATAATTATATAATAACAAAATTATTTTTAATTGATTTAACCATATAAAAAAATAATCTATAATTAGTTTAACTATTTTTATAAAAATATACTTACTATACTGCACAAATTAATGATCACTTATTTATTTTTTTAATTTTTTGTTAAAAATTAATTCATATGAATAAAATTTCAATCAATTTTGTTATTAATAGTTGTAAGAACTTATTTAAAAAAAAATTACAACATTATAATTTTTCATGGAAATATATAGATAATTATTCTATAATAGATTTAATTATTGCAAAAACCATGAGAATAATTAATATTGAAAAAAAAGGATTTCAAATTATCAAAGAAGAAAGAATTGAAAATACATATATAGATATTATTAATTATATTATTATTATAATGATAAAATTAAATATTAATGATAATGACAAAATTTCATATTGTGATATTCTTTATGTTTATACAAAAAAAATTGAAAAAATTTGTAATTTTATAGAAAAAAAATCAAAACTTGAATATGTTTCTTTAAATTTAATGTTAAAAAAACTTTTTTATTTGAAAAAAAATAAAGATAAAATTTTATCCAATGAATTAGAACAAATTTGTTTCAAAATGTTATATATAACAATTTTATTATATTTAAATAAATAAATATAAATGAAGAATAAAATTATTATTGCAAATTGGAAAATGAATTATAATTTTTATGAAACTACTAATTTTTTAAGAAATTTATTAAAATTTTTTAATCATGACAAAAAAATACACAATAATAAAAAGATAATCATTGCACCATCTTATCCATTTTTGCATATTTCAAATCAAATTGTACAAGGAACTAATATTCATATTGCTTCACAAAATATGTTTCATATAGAAAAAGGATCTTATACTGGAGAAATATCTGCTATAATGTTGAAATCTATAGGAATTCAAAACGTAATATTAGGACATAGTGAACGACGAATATATTTTAATGAAACAAATAAAACATTATTACAAAAAATACATATTTCATTAAAAAATAGATTAAAAATTATTTTTTGTATAGGAGAAACATTAAATGAAAAAAATAATAATCAACAATTTATATCAATACAAAAACAGCTTGAAGAAACGATTTTTCTATGTTCTATAAAAGAAATAGAAAATTTAATAATTGCTTATGAACCTATATGGGCAATAGGAACTGGGCAATTTCCAATTCCTAATGAAGTTCAAAAAATGCATAATCATATTAGATTGTTATTTCAAAATAAATATGGTAAATTTGTTTCTGATAAAATACATATTTTATATGGAGGGAGTATTAATGAATTCAATTGTAAAGATTTTTTTCAACAAAAAGATGTAGATGGAGGATTAGTTGGTAATTCGTCATTAGAAATAGATAAATTTTTATCTATTATTAAGGCCTCGTAGCTTAATGGAATTAGAGCATCTGATTACGGATCAGAAGGTTATGGGTTCGAATCCCGTCGAGGTCTCCTTAAATTTAATTAACCTAAATAAGGTTTTAAAATTTTACTTCTAGAAGAATGTTTTAATCTTTTTAAAGCTATACTTTCAATTTGTCTTACTCTTTCTCTAGTTAAATCACAGGATTGCCCAACTTCTTCTAATGTCATTGGAGGAGCTCCATTTAATCCAAAATGTAATACAATGACACGTCTTTCTCTTTCACTTAAAGTTTCTAATATTCTTTTAATATCTTTTCTAAGAGATTCTTTTTCTAAATATTCATCTGGTCTAGGTGATTCATCAGATCTTACTAAATCATATAAATTAGAATCTTCTCCTTCTACTAACGGTGCATCCATAGAAACATGTCTACCTGAATTTTTAATAGAGTCTTCAACATCTTTTTCATTCATTTTTAAATATTCTGCAATTTCTATTGAAGTTGGATTTCTATGCAGCTCTTGTTCTAATTGAGAAAAAGTTTTTAATATTTTATTTAATAATGCTAATTTATTAGTAGGTTGTCTAATAGAACGAGATTGTTCAGCTATTGCTTGTAAAATAGCTTGTCTGATCCACCAAACAACATAAGAAATACATTTAAATCCTCGTGTTTCATCAAAACGTAATATACCTTTGATTAATCCCAAATTTCCTTCATTTATTAAATCACAAAGACTTAATCCTTGATTTTGATATTGTTTTGCAACAGATACTACAAAACGTAAATTAGCGTTTACTAATTTATCTATAGCCGATGCATCTCCATTTCTAGCTTGTCTAGCATATTCTACTTCTTCTTCTGGTGTTAATAAAGGAATTTTTCCGATTTCATGAAGATATTTATCTAAAGATTCAGATTCTCTATTTGTAACTTGTTTAGTTATTTTCAGTTGTCTCATATTAATTAATTTTAATTATGTATTTTTATACTACTACTACTACTACTACTACTATTACTATTCATCATTATTTTTTGTTGGTTTAGGTAATAAAACTTTTCTAGAAAATTTCATTTTGTGATTTTTATTATCAAATCCAATTAATTTTACATTAATAGTGTCTCCTAAATTTAATTCATCTTCTATATTTTTTAATCTTTTCCAACATATTTCTGAAATATGTAATAATCCTTCTACTCCTTTTGATATTTCTACAAACACTCCAAAATTTTTAATATTTTTTACTGTAGCTTTGTAAATGGTTCCTATTTTTGGAACAAACGTAATTTCTTTAATTCTATCAATAGCTTGATAAATTTTATTTAAATCATTTCCAATAATTTCAATATAACCAATATCTTCTTTTTCTTCAATGATAATATTAGTTTCTGTACAAGATTGTATTTCTTGAATAACTTTTCCACCAGGTCCAATGACAGACCCTATAAATTTTTTAGGAATTTTGATAATATGTATTTTTGGAGCAGATGATTTTAACTGTGTTCGATGTGTTGGTAATATTTTCCTCATTTGTTCTAATATAAATTTCCTACCTTGTAATGCTTGATTTAATATTTGATATAAAATATCCAAAGATAATACTTGTTTTTTTACATCCATTTGACATGCAGTAATTCCATTTGTAGTACCAGTAATTTTGAAATCCATTTCTCCAAATCCATCTTCTTCTCCAAGAATATCAGATAATATAACAGTTTTATTATGATTTATAAACAATCCCATAGCAATTCCAGATACTGGATTGATTAATGGAATTCCAGCATCCATTAATGCTAAACTAGATGCACAAACTGTTGCCATAGATGAAGACCCATTAGATTCTAAAATATCAGAAACAATTCTTATTGTATAAGGATTATCATTTATAATTAAATTTTTTAATGCTCTTTTTGCTAAATTACCATGACCTATTTCACGTCTAGAAACACCTCTAATTTGACGTATTTCCCCAGTAGAAAAAGGAGGAAAATTATAGTGTATATAAAATTTTTCATGATCTTCCATGATAACATTATCAATTTTATTAGCGTCTGAAGACGATCCTAAAGTCACTGTAGTTAAAGATTGTGTTTCTCCTCTTGAGAATAATGCAGATCCATGAACTCCTGGTAAATAGTTTACTTTACCGTATATAGGTCGTATTTGTTTATAAGTTCTATTATCTAATCTAATATTATCTTTTAAAATCATATTGGTTATGATTTTTTTTTTAATTTTTTCATAAAATTGATCAATCATTAATTCATTTTTTTCATTTAAAGCATTTTTTTTTTTAAAATTATTTAAAATCAATTTTTCTTGAATAGATCTTGTTTTTTTATCTAAAAATTGATTATACATATTTTTTATTAAATTATAAGAATATGAAAATAATTTTTTTTTCAATGTATATTGTTCTAATAAAGACAATGATTTTCTATTAACATCTAATTCAAATAGATAATTTTTTTTATTAAGTTTTATCATTAATTTAATTTGAGCATCTATTTGTTTTTTAATTGCTTTATGAGCTATAGAAATAGCTTGAATAAGAACATCTTCTTTGATTTCTTTCATTTCTCCTTCTAACATAATAATAGATTTTTTAGATGCTCCTACTATTAAATCTAAATCTGCTTTTTCTAATTGATCTAAACAAGGATTTATTATAAATTTTCCATTTATACGTATAATACGTACTTCAGATATAGGCCCATTAAATGGAATTCCTGCAACTGACAATGCAGCTGATGCAGCTAATGCTGCTAATTCATATGGTAAAAATGTTTTATCGTAAGATAAAAGAGAAATCATAATTTGTATTTCTTTTCTAAAAACATCTGAAAATGTTGGTCTCAATACTCTATCTACTAATCTCATTGTCAATATTTCTTCATCAGATGGTTTTCCTTCTCTTTTAATGAACCCTCCAGGAATTTTGCCTCCTGCATAATACTTTTCTCTATAATCAATAGTGAGTGGTAAAAAATTCATATCATTTCTTATTTCTTTAGACACAACTACAGTTGCTAATAAAATCGTATTATTTGCTCTAATCAAGGCAGATCCATCAGCTTGTTTGGCCAATTCTCCAGTTTCTATTACTATAGTACGACCATCTTCTAAAAAGCAAATTTCTTTTATTATATTTGGCTTTGACATAATAACTTATTTATTTTCTTAACCCTAATAGAACAATTAATTGTTTATAACTATCTAAGTTATTTTTTTTTAAATATTTTAATAATTTTTTTCTTTTTACAACTAATTTTACAAGTGATCTTTCAGTATTAAAATCCTTTTTATTTTTTTTTAAATGGTTACTTAAATGATTAATTCTATATGTAAATAGTGCAATTTGTGATTGAGAAGATCCAGTATCAATCATTGATTTTCCATAAGTTTTAAATATATTTTGTTTTTTATTTACAGTTAAAGACATAAAATAATTTTTTATAAATTTGAACATTAAAGGTAAAAAGATTTTATACGTTGTTTAGTTGATTTTAAGTAAATCGTCTAGATATTTTCTATTATTAGATAAACGAGGGATCTTATTTTGACCTCCTAATTTTTTATTTATCTTTAACCAATCATAAAATAATCCATTTCTTGCTATATATATAATAGGAGGTTGTAAAACTAAATTTTTATATCTTTTGATTTCATAATCAGAATTTAAATATTTTAATTCTTGATCCAAGATATCTCTAAAATTAAATACGTTTTTTGGAGGTTTTTTAAATTCTATAATCCATTCATGAGCTCCAGTATGTTTTTTATTAATATACATTGGTCCAGCTGTATATTCATGAATGATAGAATCAGTTTTAATACAAGTTTTATTTAAAGCTTGTTCCGCATTATCCATAATTAATTCTTCTCCAAAAGAGTTGATAAAATGAGTTGTTCTTCCGGAAATATAAATTCTATACGGAGTTAAATTAGTAAATTTAATGGTGTCCTCTACAATATATCTCCAAAGACCTGCATTAGTAGATATTACTAAAACATAATTTTTATTTAATTCCACTTCATCTAGAGGAATAATTTTTGGATAAGAATGATAAAAATCATCCATAGAAATAAATTCATAAAAAATTCCATGATTTAATAATAATAATAAATCTTTAGAATCTTTTTTATCTTGTACTGCAAAAAAACCCTCTGATGCACTATATACATTATAATAATTAGGCGTATGTTGATAAAATATATCATTATATTGTTTTCTATATGGATGAAAATTCACACCTCCATGAAAAATTACTTCTAAATTTGGCCATATTTCATTAATATTTTTTTTATTAGAAAAATTTAATAATTGGTTTAAAAAAATTAATAACCAAGAACAAACTCCTAACATAATTCTTACGTCTTGATTTATTGTTTCTTGAATTAAAATTTTTAATTTTTCTTCCCATTCACTCATCAATGCAATATTTTTTTTTGGAATACTAATATATTCTGCCCAAAGTGGAAGATTTTTAATTAAAATAGAAGATAAATCTCCATAAAATGTATTATAATTTTTATGTAATTTATGACTACCTCCTAAACGAAGGGCTTTTCCAAAAAACATTTTTGTTTCTGGATGATTATGTAAATATATAGATAACATATCTTGTCCTGCTTTATAATGACATTCTTTCATTGCAAGAGGAGTTACTGGAATATATTTACTTTTTGTATGTGTAGTTCCTGATGATTTAGCAAACCATTTTACTTGACCTGGCCATAATACGTTTTTTTCACCTTGTCTAATTCGTTTAATTATAGGGTAAATATCTATGTATTTAGACAAAGGAATTCTATTATAGAATTGTTGATAATTTTTAATATCATGGAATTTATATTTTTTACCAAATTCTGTTCTTTTAGAAAAAAAAATAAGTTTTTTTAATAATCTATGTTGAATATCTATAGGATATTTTAATGTTAGTTCTATATTTTGAATTCTTTTTTTAATAAAAAACGAAATTAAATATCCAGAAAAATTCTTCATAATGAAAATTGTTTTCTTTTTATCATTTTTGTTTTTTAGATAAATAAATAGTAACTATTCCAAATGTTAATTTTTGCATATAAATAATTGGTATATTATGATTTTTTAACAAATCTTTCATTTTTTTTCCAAAAAATGAAAAAGTATGAATAGAATTTTTTAAATAATCATAAGCAAAAATATTATTCGAAATTTTATTACCTATATGTTTTAATATAAAATTTGAATAAAAATGATAAATTTTTTTAATAAAAAAATTAGATGGGTAAGAAAATTCTAATATTCCTAACAAACCTATTGGTTTTAATATTCTAAATATTTCCCTAAAAGACATATTTAAGTCTATAAAATTTCTAACTCCAAAAGAAATAGTTATGATATCAAAAGTTTCATTATTAAAAGGAATATTATATGAATATCCTTGAATGAGTTTTATTTTTTTTTCTAATGAATGATTTTTTATTTTCATTTTTGCTATTTGTAACATTTTTGCAGAAGGATCTATAGCTATAATGTAATCTTTTTGAAATTTTTTAGCAAGTAAAATAGCTATATCGCCTGTACCAGTTGCTAAATCTAAAATCATTTTTTTGGAAAATTTGGAATATTTTTGCTTATTAGTATATTTATATATTAAATGAATAATTTTTTTTCTCCAATAAATATCAATACCAAAAGATAATAAATGATTTAATAAATCATATGTTGAAGATATATGATCAAACATTTTTACCAATTTTATATTTTCATAAAATTTGTCCATGAGAGATAATTTTTTTAAATTAATAAAATCAATCTTTATTGAATGATTAGATCAATCATTACAGGGACTGGGCATTATTTACCAAAAAAAATAATAAAAAGTGATTATTTTTTAAAATATTCTTTTTACGATCAAAAAGGTTTAAAAATAAAAAAATCTAATCAAGAAATTATTAATAAATTTAAAAAAATTACAGAAATAGAGGAAAGAAGATATGTACATAAAGGATTATTAAATTCTGATATTGCAACAATAGCCGCAAAAAAAGCGTTAATTCATTCTAAAATATACAAAGAAAAAATAGATTATATTATATCAGCACACAATTATGGAGATATTCATCCATTATCTTATCAATCTGATTTAATGCCCTCTATAGCATCTAGAGTAAAAAATAAACTTAAAATCAATAATCATAAATGTCGTCCATATGATATGATTTTTGGTTGTACAGGCTGGATAGAAGGAATGATATTAGCAGATCAGCTTATACGATCTAAATATGCTAAAAATATTTTAATTACAAGTTCAGAAACTTTATCTAAAGTAATAGATCCACATGATCAAAATGCTATGATATTTTCTGATGGTGCAGGAGCAGCGGTATTGTCTGCAGTAGATACTACTACTAAAGAAGAAGAAAATTATGGAATTCTTTATTTTGATTCTCAATGTAATACTAATGAAGAATTTCATTATCTTACTAATGGACCTTCTTTAAATCCAAATTATACAAAATCATTATTAAATATTAGAATGAATGGAAGAAGAATTTATGAGTATGCATTAAATGAAGTTCCAAAAATGTTAAAAAATATATTAGATCATGTTAATTTACATCTTAATGATATAAAAAAAATTTTAATTCATCAAGCTAATGCTAAAATGGATTATGCAATTTTCAAAAGATTGTTAAAATTGTATAATTATTCTTCAATAGACAAAGGATTATATAAAAAATTAATGCCTATGACTATTCAAAAATTTGGCAATTCTTCTGTAGCTACCGTCCCTACTTTATTAGATTTAATTCTTAAAGGAGAAATGCCTAATCATAATATTCAACCTGGAGATACAATTTTAATGGCCTCATTAGGAGCTGGTATGAATATTAATGGAATGATTTATAGATTTCCTTATTTTAAATTATAAAATTATGAAAAAAAATATACATCCAAAAAATTATAGACCAGTTGTTTTTCAAGATATTAATAATGAAAAATTTTTTATTTGTAAATCCACAGTAATTACAAAAGAATTTATAAAATTAAATGGAATAGAATATCCATTATACAAAATGGAAATATCTAGTTATTCACATCCATTTTATACTGGAGAAAAAAAATTGATTAGGAAAACAGGTCCATCAGAAAAATTTAAAAATAAATACAAAAAATATAATATTTAATATGGATGAATATTTTATATTATATGATGGAGAAATAGAATGGATTAATTTACTTCCTATTACATTTACTAAAACTATTTCAAAAATTCGTATAGGAATATTAACCATTCAAGATAGATGGGAAAAATATATTGGTGGAAAATCTATAATTTGTACAAAAAATTTTCTTTCAAAGAAATATATATTGAAAAAAAAATTAAATATAAAAAACATATTGATGATTAATTCATCATTTTTACCAAATGATGAATTATTACAATTACTATTTAATTTAAAAGAAAATGAAGCAATTTTTTGTTCCAAAACAAAAACAATGGTGGCTACACGTACAAGTACAAGTAGTAGTAGTTATAAAACTATAACTAAATTAAATAATAAATACAAAAAAATATATTCACTTGATAAAGTTATTTATATTAAAAATATATGGGATTTATTTGTTAATAACGATAAAGTTTTAAGACAAGATTTTGATTTTCTTACAAAAAAAAAGAAATCTTTTTCTTTATTAGGACCAAATTATATTATTGATAAAAAAAATATTTTTCTTGAAGAAGATTTGTATTCTTATAATGTTGTATTAAATGCTAAAATAGGTCCTATTTATATTGAAAAAGGAGTTCAAATTTTGGAAGGATCAATGATTCGTGGACCTGCAGCCATTTGTAGAAATTCTTTATTAAATATGGGAACTAAAATATATGGAGCAACTACTATAGGACCACAATGTAAAGTTGGTGGAGAAATAAAAAATTCTATATTTATTTCATATTCTAATAAAGCTCATGATGGTTTTGTAGGAGATTCTATAATTGGAGAATGGTGTAATATAGGAGCAGGAACTAATATATCTAATCTAAGAAATGATTATTCTAATAATAATAAAGTTTGGAGTTATGAAAAAAATAATTTTATTATAATTCCTATTCAATTTTTTGGTATGATTATGGGAGATTACTCTAAATCTTCTATTAATACTCAATTTAATACAGCTACAATAGTAGGAGTTGGGGCTAATATTTTTGGAATTGGATTTCCTCCAAAATATATTCCTTCTTTTTCTTTTGGTAATCATTATAATAAAAAAATATCTTTTTCACAAGTGTGTGAAACTGCCAAAAGAATGATGCAAAGAAGAAATGTATGTTTTTCATTTATAGATAAAACTATTTTAAAATATTTGTATTATTCAACATAAAATATAATCAATAATCGATAATAAAATCATATTTATTTTTTATTAAAAAAATATTATATATTGTTCATTGAATTGAAATGATATTATGATATTATGTTGAAACATAATTTAGGTTATCCTAGAATAGGAATAAAAAGAGAATTGAAAAAAGCTTGTGAAGATTACTGGAATAATCTAATTACTTCAAAATCTTTATTTAATATTGGAAAACAAATAAGAATAAATAATTGGAAAACACAAGAAAACTGTGGATTAGATTTAATTCCATGTAATGATTTTAGTTTTTATGATCATGTATTAGATATGTCATTCTTACTTGGTAATATATCTGAATTATATTATACTCAATTTAAGGAAGATATAGATATTTATTTTGCTATGGCTAGAGGATTTCAAAAAAATAAATTTGATTTTAAAGCTATGGAAATGACTAAATGGTTTAATACAAATTATCATTACATAGTTCCAGAATTTGAAAAAAATCAAAAATTTGGAATTTATTCTATGAAAATATTTAATGAAATTGATGAATATAAAAAAATAATAAAAAATGCTATTCCAAAACCTGTTTTAATTGGACCTCTAACTTATTTATATTTAGGAAAGGAAAAAAATACCAATTTTAATAAATTAGATTTAATAGATAATTTATTACCTGTTTACATAGAAATTATACAACGGTTAATCAAGAAAAATATTAAATGGATACAACTAGATGAACCAATTTTAGTTTTTGATTCATTAAATGATCAAATAATAGAAGCATTGAAATACGTTTATAAAACCATTAATAAAATTTGTTCTAATAATGCCATTAACATAATATTAACTTCTTATTTTGATAGTATTGAAGAAAATAATTTATATATATTTAAAAATTTTTCTTCAACATTTAACTTACATATTGATTTAGTAGAAAATAATAGTAATTTAACTAAAATTTTAGATTTTTTTAAAGAAGAAAAAATGGGGCTTTCTTTAGGAATAATTAATGGAAAAAATATATGGAAAAACAATTATACTCATTCTATAAAAATTATTGAAAAAGCAATATTAAAATTAGGAAAAGAAAGAATTATTATTGCTCCTAGTTGTTCATTATTGCATATTCCAATTGATTTAGAATTTGAAGACTCTATTCCTATAAATATAATCAATAAAATGGCTTTTGCTAAACAAAAACTTTATGAATTAAATGATTTAGAAAAGATTTTAAATGGTCAAAAAGAAATACTTTTGAATAATTTTAAATATTTTGAAAAAAAAGAAAAAGAAAAATATATTTTTAAACAAATAAAAAAAGAAAATATAACAAGAACAAATGCTTTTCAAATTCGTCAAACAAAACAACAAAAAAAATTTAGACTTCCTTTATTTCCAACTACAACTATAGGGTCATTTCCTCAAACTAAAGAAATAAGAACTTTACGAAAAAAGTTAAAAAATCATGAAATTAGCCAACATCAATATGAAGAATTGATACAACAATATATAATAGATGCTATAAAAAAACAAGAAAAAATAAATTTAGATGTTTTGGTCCATGGTGAATTTGAAAGAAATGATATGGTAGAATTTTTTTCAGATAAATTACAAGGATTTGTGTCTACAAAAAACGGATGGGTACAAAGTTATGGCAGTAGATGTGTAAAACCTCCAGTGATTTATGAAGATGTAAAACGAGTTGATGATATGACTGTAAAATGGATATCATTTGCTCAATCTCAAACAAAAAAATTAATAAAAGGTATATTAACTGGACCGGTAACTATTTTAAAATGGTCTTTTGTAAGAGATGATCAACCATATTATGATACTGCTTATCAAATAGCATGGGCAATTAGAGAAGAAGTAAAATCTTTGGAAAATTCTGGGATTAAAATTATTCAAATAGATGAACCAGCGCTAAGAGAAGGATTACCATTAAAAAAGAAAAATTGGAAATTTTACTTTGATTGGGCAATTAAAGCATTTAAATTATCTTCTAGTATAGTTAAAGATGAGACACAAATTCATACACATATATGTTATAGTGAGGTAAATGATATTTTAAAATATATTTCTGATTTAGATGCTGATGTCATTACTATAGAAACTTCAAGATCTAAAATGGAACTTTTAAATGCGTTTTCGAATTTTGCATATCAAAATGAAATAGGTCCTGGTGTATATGATATTCATTCTCCAAGAATTCCTGGAGTCAAAGAAATATTAAATTTAATTAATAAAGCTTCAAAGAAATTACCTATTAAAAATCTTTGGATTAATCCAGATTGTGGATTAAAAACTAGAACTTGGAATGAAGTTATGAATTCTTTAAAAAATATGACAACAGCAACAAAAATAGCTAGAGAACAACATGCATCATCATAATAATAATGATTGTTTTTTATTTCTATTATACTATAATAGAATAAAATCACATGACATTAAAAGATAAAGAACAAAAAATTAAACAAGAATTTGATCAATTACATGATTGGCAAGATAAATATGAATATATATTATATCTAGGTAATAGTTTGCCAAAACAAGATAATACATTTAGAACTGAAGATAAATTAATTTATGGATGTCAATCTAAAGTTTGGTTAGATGCTAAATTAATTGGTATGAAAATAATTTTTGATGCTGATAGTGATGCTTTAATTCCTAAAGGATTGATTGCAATTATGATTAATGTGTATTCAGGAAGATATCCATTTGAAATTATTTCGTCAAAGGCAAATTTTATTAGTGACATAGGATTTAACAATTTTTTAACTCCAATTAGATCAAATGGATTATTATTGTTTTTAAAAAAAATCAAATTTTATGCACAATATTTTTCAACTAATTCATAATGTTTAATCATGACAATAATAAATTATAACAAACATACTGATTTTATATATTAAAATTTTTAAAAAATTTTCTATTTTATTTTATTATTTGATTATAGGCAATAGACTTATTAAAGTAAGGAGTAAATAAAATAGGATATTATAGTCATAAGTACATTTTGTAATGTATCAAAAAATAATATACACGTTATCTTTATAATATTTTTCTTAATCTAGCTACTGGTATCTTCATTTGATTTCTATATTTAGCAACAGTTCTTCTCGCTACTATATATCCTTTTTCTTTTAAAAGATTTGATAATTCTTCATCAGTAATTGGTTGATTTTTATTTTCTTGATACACAAATTCTTTCAATAATCTTTTTATTTCAATAGAAGAAATTTCTTCTCCTTCTATATTTATCATTTTTTCTGAAAAAAATTTTTTTATTAAAAAAGTGCCATATGGTGTATTCACATATTTACTGTTAGCTACACGAGATACAGTAGAAATTCCAACTCCAATTTGTTGAGAGATATTCTTTAAAATCATTGGTTTAATATTTGAGGTATCCCCAGTTAAAAAATATTCTTTTTGATAATTCATGATAGCATTCATAGTCAACATTAATGTATTTTTACGTTGTTTAATAGCATCTAAAAACCATTTTGCTGAATCTATTTTGTTTTTTAAAAAAAGAAGAATATTCTTGTAATCTTCTTTCTTTTTATTATAAGTTTTATAATATTTTAACATGTTCAAGTAAAAAGTCGATATTTTTAATTCTGGAATATTTCTTTTATTTAAAGAAAGTTCTAATCTACCATCTACAACTAAAATTGTAAAATCTGGAATTAAATAATTGATAGTTTTTGAACTACATGAATAAATTTTTCCTGGTTTTGGATTTAGTTTTTCAATTTGATGAAAAACCTTTCGTAAAAAATTTGTTGTTATTTCTAATTTATTTTGCAGTTTATTATAATGTTTTTTTATAAAAAGTTCAAAATAATTTTTTATAATTTGTTTAGCAAAATAAATTTCTTTTGATGTTTTTTTTTGCGATAATTGAATTAATAAACATTCTTGTAAATTTCTAGCTCCAACACCAATAGGCTCTAATTTTTGTATGTAATTAATAATTATTTTTTCTATTTGTGCTAGATCAATAGATATTTCAAGAATCAAAAAAATATCTTCAACAAGAGAAGACATTTTTCTTCTTATATATCCATTTTCATCGATATTTCCCAATATAAAATCTGCTATTAATAATTCTGTTTTATTCAAAAATCTAAATGTGTGCAATTGATTTTTTAGGTATTCTTGAAAAGATATTCCAGAAACTATAGGATGATAATTTTCTTCTTGAATATTATTTTTAAAATGTAAAATTTTTTTATCATTATTATTTAAATATTCATTTTTTAGTTGGTCTTTAAGAATATTATCTAAATGATTGTCATCATAATCTTTTGATATTTCTTCGTCTATTTTTTCTAAAGCTGGATTTTCCTCTAATTCTTTTTTTACTCGTTGTTCAAAATCTAAAGTAGATAATTGAACTAATTTCATTAATTGAATTTGTTTGGGAGATAGTTTATGCTGTATTTTTTGAAATAATTGTTGTTTTAACATGGTTTGTAATTATGATGCATGATTTGGAGTTTTTGGAAAAGGAATAACATCACGAATATTTTGCATTCCTGAAATAAATTGAACTAATCTGTCAAATCCTAATCCAAATCCACTATGTGGGACTGAACCAAAACGTCTTGTATCTAAGTACCAATAAAGTAATTGTTTATTTATATTATGTTTTTTCATTCTTGTAATAAGAATATCATAACGTTCTTCTCTCTGAGATCCTCCAATAATCTCCCCTACTTTTGGAAATAATATATCCATAGCTCTAACTGTTTTTTCATCATTGTTCATTTTCATATAAAAAGCTTTAATATCACATGGATAATCAAAGATAATAATAGGATTTTTAAAATATTTATTCACTAAATATTGTTCATGTTCAGATTGCAGATCCATTCCCCAAACAACAGGATGAACAAAATTTACTTTGTTATTATGTATAGATTTATTAAGAATATCTATAGATTCAGTATAACTAATTTTTTCAAAATTAATGGTTAATAAAGATTCCAATTGTTTTAATAAAGATTGTTCTTCATTTTTTGACATATAATTTGTTAAAAAATATAAATCATCTACACAATGTTCAATTATATATTGAATAATATATTTTAAAAACTCTTCTGCCAAATTCATATTTTCTTCTAAATGATAAAATGCTATTTCTGGTTCTATCATCCAAAATTCCGATAAATGTCTTGAAGTATTTGAATTTTCTGCTCTAAAAACTGGACCAAAAGTATAAACTTTGCCTAATGCTAACGATGCAGCTTCTGCTTCTAATTGTCCAGATACTCCAAGATATGTTTTACATTTAAAAAAATCTTTTTGATAATCTATTATTTTATCATGTGTCCATGGAATATGTTTTAGATCCAAAGTAGTTACTTGAAACATATTTCCAGCACCTTCTGCATTTGAAGTAGTAATAATAGGTGTATGAATATAAAAAAATCCATTTTCATTAAAATATTTATGAATAGAAAAAGCTATATGATGACGAATACGCATAACACAACTGAAGACCTTAGTTCTGAATCTTAGATGTGTTTGTGTCCTAAGTTTTTCTAAACTGTGTTGTTTAGGTTGTAATATAGATTGTTGAAATAATAAATGATCTACTTTTCCGTAAATTTTAATTAAATCAGATTGTAACTCTATTACTTGTTCTTTTCCTATACTATTAGTTATAATTCCTATAACATGAAGAGATGTTCCAATTGTTATTTGTTTTAAAAAATTCTTTTTTAATTTTTCTGATGATGATACAACAATTTGAATATTTTTAATTGTAGAACCATCATTTAATGATATAAACATATAATTTCTAAATGAACGTACCCACCCTTCTACTATAACTTTTTTGTTTAAAAAAAGGTTGTGCTGATCCAATAATTTTTTAATTGAATATTTTTTAATCATTCATGGATAAATTTCATTATAATACTATATTTGTAATATTTCTTGTTCCTTTAAAATAAAAATTTCATTAATTTTTTGAATATAATTATTTGTTATTTTTTGTATATGATGTTCTCCTTTTTTTAATATATCTTGAGATAAATTTATCTTCTTTTTAATCATCTGATTATATTTTTTCCTTATAACTCTAATCAGTATTTTTGATTGTTCTGTTTCAGTTTTAATTTTTTTGATCAAATGTTTTCTACCTTCTTCCGTCATTATAGGAATTTTAATATGTATATATTCTCCTTTATTTGTAGGCATCAACCCTAAATTAGAATCTATAATTGCTTTATCTATGATTGAAATTAAAGATTTATCCCATGGACGAATAGTTAAATTCATATTATCTAAAATAGAAATATTGGCAATTTTAATTAAATCTACAAAATCATCATAATATTTAATTTTAATCTTTTCTAAAAAAGATAATAATGATTGACTTCCCAATCTAATGCGAATAATATCATTTTTAAATTGTTTTAAAATATTATTCATATCTTTTTGACAAGAAGAACAAATTTCATTTATATCTTCCATAATATTATTTGTTATTATTTAGTTGGTTACAATGGTCCCAATTGATTCTCCAGATATTGCTTTTTTAAAATTTCCTATACGGTTTATATCAAAAATAATAATAGGTAAATTATTTTCATTTCCTAAAATAAAAGCGGTTGTATCCATTACTTTTATTCCCATTTTATACACCATATCAAAAGATATATTTTTTATTTTTTTTGCATTTTTATCTTTTTTTGGATCTTCAGTATAAATTCCATCTACTTTAGTGCCTTTTAATAAAACATCAGCTTGAATTTCTATGGCACGTAATACTGCAGCTGTATCTGTTGTAAAATAAGGGTTTCCTAAACCAGCAACAAAAATTACGACTCTACCTTTTTCTAGATGACGAATTGCTCTGTCTTTAAAAAAAGGTTCTGCTATAGGATCCATTCGAATAGCCGTTTGAATATAAGTACATATTCCTACGTTTTCTAAATAAGATTGAAATGCAATTCCGTTTATTACGGTAGCTAACATCCCCATATAATCTCCACCTATACGATTAATTATATTTTCTTTTATCCTGGAAAATCCTCTAAATATGTTACCGCCTCCTATAACTATAGCTACTTGAGCACCCATTTTTACTACATTTTTCACTTCTTCTGCATATTGTTTGAGCCTATTTGAATGAAGGCCATATTCGTTATTTCCCATTAGTGCTTCTCCACTTAATTTCAATAATGATCTTTTGTACTTCATGAATATTTTATTTCTTTATCTTTTCTTTGTTAGAAGATTATGGAAAAATTCCTAATTTTTCGTAAGAATCTATAATTTTTTTGATAGCCAAAACAAATGCAGTAGTTCGTAAATTGTTTATTCCTAATGTATATTGTAAATCTCTAATTTTATGAAATCCTTCGATCATAGTATCTTCCAATCCACTACGGACTAAATCTATTTCTCTAGCACCTCTTAAAATCAATTTTTTTTCTGTTGTTGGAACATTTTGTTTGCAAATATTTTCAATAACTTGTAACAGTTCGGAATTCATATTTTCACTAAAACGTTTTTCCATTCTACCATAACGAACATGACTAAGATTTTTTAACCATTCAAAATAAGATACTGTTACTCCACCAGCGTTTAAATAAATATCCGGAACAATAATAATTCCTTTTTTTTCTAAAATTTCATCCGCTTCAGGTGTAATAGGTCCATTAGCAGCTTCTCCAATAATTTTTGATTTAATATTATGTGCATTATTTTTATGTATTACATTTTCTAAAGCAGCAGGAATTAAAATATCACATTCTAATTCTAATGCTTTTTCTGCACTATCAATATTTTTTGCATTTGGAAAATTTAATATAGAACCTGTATTTTTTAAATGCATAATGACGTCTTTTACATTTAAACCTTTTTGATTATAAATTGCTCCTTCTCTTTCAGCTAATCCAACAATCAATGCACCAGCTTCTTGAAAAAAAATTGCAGCATGATATCCAACATTTCCCAATCCTTGGATTATAACTTGTTTTCCACATAATCCAACATCTAATCCTATAGAATTCATTTCTTGTTTCATTCTACACAATTCTCTAATTCCATAAAAGACTCCTAATCCTGTTGCTTCTTTTCTTCCACGTACACCTCCCTGAGAAATAGGTTTACCAGTAACACATGCTAAAGCATCTACTTCACCTGGTGTAGATAATGAAAGAAATGTATCAAGAATCCAGCTCATTTCTCGTTCTCCTGTTCCATAATCTGGAGCAGGGACGTCAATTCCAGGTCCTATAAAATTTTTTTTAATAAGTTCAGATGTATAACGACGAGTAATTGTTTCTAAAGTTTCCATAGAAATACTTTGTGGATCAATTTTAATTCCACCTTTGGCTCCTCCAAAAGGAACATCTACTATCGCACATTTATACGTCATTAATGCAGCTAAAGTCATTACTTCATCTTGAGTTACTTTCGTACTATATCTAATTCCCCCTTTACATGGTAATTTATGATGAGAATGTTGAACTCTATAAGCTTCAATAACTTTGATTTTATTATTTATTTTAACTGGAAAATGAATTTTGTATACTGCGTTACAAGCTTTAATTTGTTCTAACAGACCTTGTTCAATAGAAAGAAATGGAGTTGCTTTATCAAAATTTTTTTCTATACAACTAAAAAAACTAACTGTACCAGTTTCCATTGGATTTTTTTTTGACATAATAAAAGTTTTTTTCACTTATACATCTGGTATGAAAAAATTAAAAAAAATAATAACGAATGTTGTATTTTTATTTGAATGCAAATCTACATTTTATGTTTCAATATTGTTATATAAAATTATTGATTGATAAATAAAATATTTATAATTTTATTTGGAATAATAATAATTTTTTTTAAAATTTTTGTTTGCAACATAAATTTTATTTTAGGATTATTTAAAATTTGTCTTTTTATTATATATAATTTTTGATTGTGGTCAAATTGTTCTTTAAATTTGAATTTTCCATTAACCATGATAGGATATGTAATAGTAGTGGTTTTAATAAATATTGGATTAAAAATAGGAAATGAAGAAAAAATTATTGATTTTTTGTTTCCTAATTTATTCCATATTTCTTCTGCTATATGAGGTGTAAAAGGAGCCGTCATTTTGATTAATGGAATTAATATTTGTTGTTTTTTACATTGTAATTTAGTTAGTTTATTCACAATAATCATTAAATAACTGATAGAAGTATTGAAAGAAAATAATTGTATTTCTTTTGTAACTTTTTTAATAGTTTCGTGTAAAATATATTGTTCTTGTATAGTTGGAGTCTCTTGATTGATATTTAAAATACCATTTTCATTATGAAATAATCTCCAAAATCTTTTTAAAAAATTTTTTACACCATTAATTTTAGATGCATCCCAAGGTTTTGATTTTTCAATTGGACCTAAAAACATTTCATACAGTCTAAATATATCTGATCCATATTTTTTGCAAATATTATCAGGATTGATAACGTTATATTTAGATTTAGACATTTTTTCTAATTTTTTTTTACAAAAAAAAACTCCGTTTTCTAAAAAAAATTTTGCATTTTCAAATTCTGTATGATATGTTTTAAATTTTTTTAAATCTAATTCATATTTTAAATTTACTAAATTTGTATCTATATATATTTCTTGTAAATATGAATAATTAATTTTATTTATTAATCCATAAGAAATAAATATATTTTTTCTGATCAATTTAAATATAATAGCAGAATAATTTAGAATCATTCCTTGATTAATTATTTTTTTAAAAGGTTCTTCTGAAGTAATCCATCCTCGATCTTTTAAGAATTTATTCCAAAATCTAGAATAAATTAAATGTCCTGTTGCATGTTCAGATCCACCAATATATAAATCAACTTTTTTCCAAATTTTTTCTTTTTTTTTATCTACAAAAAAATTATCATTATTAACATCCATATAACGTATAAAATACCAACTTGATCCAGCCCAACTTGGCATAGTATGAACTTCTATAGGAAATACAGATTTATTATCAATTAAAGATTGATTAACAATTTTTAAATTTTTTTCATCCCATGCCCAATATTCTGCTCTAATTAATGGAGATTGTCCATTTTTAGGATGATATTTAATAATTTTAGGAAGAATTAAAGGAAGTTTGTGTATCGGTATTGGAGTCGGAATATTATTTTTAAAATAAATAGGAATTGGTTCACCCCAGTATCTTTGTCGAGAAAAGACTGCATCACGCAATCGATAACTGATTATAGGAGCCCCTGTCTTTTTTTTTACTAAAAAGTTAATAACTTGTTCTTTAGCTTCTTTGGATTTTAATCCATTTAAAAATCCAGAATTTATAAGACATGGTGGTGTATCATATTGTTTTTTTAAATCATCATTTGATAATACTTTGATTATATCTAATCCAAATACATTTGCAAATTGATTGCTATGTCTTTCATGTCCTGGAATTCCTACTATTGATTTATATTTATTATCAACTGGAAAAGAATGACTAACATAAATAGGTATTTTTTTGTTATTTATTAAAGGATGAATAACGTAATTTCCTGTAAACATTCCAGAAATTTTGTCTTCTAAAGAAATTTCTTGATTAATATAATCAAGAATTTGACTTTTATAGTCTCCTATAGATATTTTATCAACTAACGGATGATCTGTAGACATTATAATAAAAGTTATTCCAAATATCATTTCTGGAAAAAATATAACAGATTCTATATGTTTAATGTTGTTTTTATTAAAAACAAGATCCAACTTTAATGATAGTCCATATTTTTTACCTATCCAAGAATATTGAAGTTTTTTAAGAGAATCAGAACATTGAATTACTTTTAATCCTTTTAATAATCGTTCTGCATAAGCAGTAATTCGGATATTCCACTGTAACATTTTTTTTTTGTAAATTTTATATCCGCCCCTTTGACTTTTTCCATTGATTATTTCATCATTTGCTAAAACTGTTCCTAATTCTGGACACCAATTTACTGTTTCTTTACAAAGAAATGCTAAACGATAATATGATAATATAGATTCTTTTTTTAAAGCAGAATAAGATTTCCATTCATTTGAATTAAATTTGTTTTTATATGTAGTACTAGCATTAACTATTAAATTTCCGTTTTTATTAAATTTTTCAACTAAACAATCTATAGATTTTGCTTTATCTTTATCTTTATCATACCATGAATTAAATATTTGAATAAACATCCATTGAGTCCAACGGTAAAAGGTAGGATCACTAGTACATAATTTACGATCCCAATCAAATGAAATTCCAAGTTTATTAATTTGATCGTGATATTTATTTATATTTTTATTAGTAGTATAAGAAGGATGTTGCCCAGTTTTAATTGCGTATTGTTCTGCAGGCAACCCAAATGAATCAAATCCTATTGGATTCAAAACATTATATCCTTTAGAACGTTTATATCTTGCATATATATCTGAAGCAATATAACCAATACAATGTCCTATATGTAAGCCTGAACCAGATGGATAAGGAAACATATTTAATATATAATATGTATTATTATTATTATTATTATTATCTTCAGTACAAAAAATTTTGTGCTGTGTCCAAAATGTTTGCCAACGTTTTTCAATGTTTTTAAAATTATAATCCATATTAATTGTTGTTGAATTTATAATCATTTATAATGTTATATATATATATAACAATAATATTATTACGTAATTTTACAAATTTTAAAACTATGAATAATCTACTTAAAAAAAACAATGTTTTATGAAATTTATAATAATTTGATTACAATGACTACAAAAATAAAATATAATGCTAATGGTTTAGAAAATTATTTCAATGAAAAATTTTTAAATAATCAAACTATTAGTTCTTTAATAAAAATATTTCAAGATTATCCAAATGATGTGATTTATTTTTTTAGTTTATTGAACAATAAGAAAGCATCTTCTATTTTTAGAGTTTTAGATTTTCCTATAAAAGAGAAAATCATAGAAGGACTTTCACCAATTAAAAAATTTCATTTTTTAAATAATCTATCTGTAGATGATCGTGTTTCTTTTTTAGAAAATCTTTCTAAAGATTCTTTAAAAGATTTAATAAAATATTTATCAAAAGAAGAAAAAAAAAAAACATTAGTTTCTTTAGGATATCCTGAAAATAGTGTTGGAAGATTAATGATCCCATATTATATTTCAGTTAAAAATACTTGGAGTATACAAGAAGTTTTAGATTATATAAGAAAAGAAGGAAAAAATAATAATGAAGCAATAGAAATTATATATATAGTTGATGAACAAGGAAAATTATTAGACGATATCAAAATACGAGAATTTCTGTTAGTAGATCCAAATACAAAAGTTTATAACTTAATGGATGGGCAATATAGTGCTGCTTTGAGTGTAACTAATACTGAAGAAGAAGCTATTAAAATATTTTCTATGAATAATAGATTTTCTTTACCGGTAATAGATGATAAACAAATATTGTTAGGAATAGTAACTATAGATGATATATTATGGGTTTCAAATGAAAATTATAGAGAAGATATTCAAAGAATTGGAGGAATGGAAGTGTTAAATCAATCCTATATGAAAGTACCTTTGTATAAATTAATTCAAAAAAGAGCTGGTTGGTTAATATTGTTATTTATAGGAGAAATGTTTACTACTACAGTCATGCAACATTTTTCTAATTTTATAGAAAAAGCTGTCGTTTTATCTCTATTTATACCTTTAGTAGTTTCTAGTGGAGGTAATAGTGGGTCTCAAGCCTCTACATTAATTATTCAAGCAATGGCTTTAGGAGAGATCAAAATTAAAGATTGGTGGATTGTAATGAAGAGAGAAATAATATGTGGTTTTTTTTTGGGAGGATTTTTAGGATTCACAGGATTTATACGAATTTTAACATGGCATTATTTTCGTTTATTTAATTATGGTGATCATTTTATATTAATAGGAATTACTGTTTATTTATCTTTAATTGGAGTTGTATTATGGGGAACGTTTAGTGGATCGATGTTACCATTTATTATTAAAAAATTTAGAGGTGATCCAGCAAGTTCTTCAGCTCCTTTTGTAGCAACATTGGTAGATGTTTTTGGACTATTAATTTATTTTTCTATATCTTATATATTATTAAATAATATTTTATTATAATTAGTTAATTTATTCATTAAATCAAGTATTTAAATTACGAATTTATAATAATATCTACATTGTTGTAATAATAAACTCCATTCTTTAGGAATTGGACATATAAAAGAACATATTTGTTGATTTTTAGGATGAACAAAAGAAAGATAACAAGAATGTAATGCTTGTCTGTTTAATATATTTAGACAATTTTTTAAAAAAGTTATATATTTATTTGAATTTTGTATTGGAATTTTATTACCTCCATATATTTTATCATTAAATATAGGATGTCCTAAAAATTTGAAATGAGTTCTAATTTGATGTGTTTTTCCAGTTTCTAGACAACATATAATAGAAGTTAAATGTTTAAATCTTTCTATAACTTTATAATGAGTAATGGAATATTGTCTTCCAATGGAAAATTGATTAAATAATTTCATTTTTATTCTGTTTTTAGGATCTTTGCCTATATAACCACTGATAGTTCCTTGTTGATATTTTAAATTTCCCCATACTAAAGCAATATATTGTCTTTTTACAGTTTTATGAAAAAATTGTTTAGATAAATATTCTTGTGTATATTCATTTTTAGCAAAAACTAATAATCCAGAAGTATCTTTATCTATTCTATGAATTAATCCGCATCGATATAAATTAATATTTTTTTTAAAATGATAAATAATTCCATTAATTAACGTACTAGTTTGATTTTTAATTCCTGGATGTACTACCATTCCAGCAGGTTTATTAATAACAGCTAAATCTTCATCTTGATAAATAATATTAATAGGAATGTTTTCTTCATGAATATTATTATATTCTTCTATATGAACTTCTACTGAAGGATTAATTGTGCCTTCTATATAATCACAAGGTTTGACTATATAATTGTTTTTAATGTATTGTTTGTTTACTAATATTTTTCCTGATTTTATTGCATATTGAATCTGATTTCGGCTAATATCTTTTATATAATATTGTTTTAAGTATTTATCTATTCGTATTAATTTTTGTGTTGTTTTTACAACAAAATTTAATTTTTTCATATATATAAATGTTATTGAGTTAGTTATTATTGTTTATATCATTAAAATTATATTTATCTTGATTATTATTTTCTGAAATATCTATTTCTTCTTCATTATTATGATTATTGGTATTATTATAGTTAGTAATCCACAGGTATATAGAAATATTTTTATCATAAGTTATTTGTCCTGGATTAGGATATTGACGATATATAAATGAATTATCGTAAAATGTTTCATTATTATATAAAGAATAAATGTTATCATAGTATACAACATGAATATTAGTAAATAATTTTTCTTTTAATAATTGTATAGCATTTTTAATAGGTAGCCCATTAATATTTGGAATCAAAAAATAATTTTTTTTTACAAAAAATCCATTTCCAACAATTAAAGTAATTTTATTTTTCACTGGCAATACAAATCCAGATGTAATATTTTTTCCTTTAAATAATGCCTTGCAAATAGTATTTTTAGATATATTGTTTATATATTTTATTTGTTCTACATCAATATGATTAGCATGAAGAAGTTTGATAGCTATTCGTTTATTTTTATTAAAAATATTAGGCAAAACTGTAGTTGTGTAATTTTTTGCATTTACTTGTATATATATGGATCTGCCTATTTTAACATGATTACCAGCTTCTGGTAAAAAATATAATATTTGATTAGGTTTAAAAGATGGATTATATTCTGATTCAGATATTTCATATTTTAATCCTAATTTATTTAACAAGGAAATAGATTGTTTAATTGTTAAATTATGAATATTCGGAACTATAACATATGAACCATGTTTTGTGTAAACTTGAACCCAGTTTAACGCTAAATGAAGAATATTATATAGTATATATATAGCGATGAATAAATTTATAATAAAAATTAAACAGTATTTATAATATTTCATATTAATAAAATAAATAAAAAATGAAGAAAAAAATAGCTATCATAGTAGGTGGAAATACAGATGAGGCTCCAATTTCCTTAAAAAGTGGAAAATTTGTATTGAAACATTTAAATAAAGATGAATTTGATCCATATTTAGTATATATTTTTAGAGATACATGGTTTTTTAAAGATGAAAACAATATAAAATATTTAGTGGATAGACATAATTTTACTATTCGTTTATCTAAACAAAATATTTTAAAATTTGATTGTGTTTTTAATGCAATACATGGAACTCCAGGAGAAGATGGCATCATTCAGGCTTATTTTTATTTATTAAAAATACCATATACAGGATGTAATTTTCATCATTCAAATCTTACTTTTAATAAAATTTATTGTTTGACATTATTAAAAGAATATGGAATTAATACTGCTACATCTTTTTTTGTGAACAAAAATCAAGTTTTTTGTGAAAACAAAATTTTAGATAAAGTAGGACTTCCATGTTTTGTAAAACCGAATAAATCTGGATCTAGTTTAGGAGTATCCAAAGTTTATAATAAATATCAATTATTAACATCCATGGAAAAAGCGTTTCAAGAAGATGAAGAAATTTTTATTGAATCTTATCTTGCTGGTATAGAATTATCTGTAGGAGTGATTGCTTTTAATAACAACATAACAGTTTTACCGATTACAGAAATTATTAGTAAAAATGATTTTTTTGATTTTGAATCAAAATATTCTGGACAATCTCATGAAATAACTCCAGCAAGAATATCAAAAAAAATAGAAACCCAAATTAAACATACAGCAAAAAGAGTTTGTCAAATCTTGAATTTAAGAGGAATTTCAAGGGCAGAATATATTATTGTGAATGACAAGCCTTTTTTTCTAGAAATTAATACAGTTCCAGGTTTTTCAGATGAGAGTATTTTTCCAAAACAATTACAAAATGCAGGATATTCTTTATCAGAATTTTTTAAAAAATTTATCTATTTTTCAATAGAATTTAATGCATCAAATAGATTATAATACAACATTATTTATTTTATAGTTTATTGCAATTGCATTTTTTATCGCATTTATTTTTTTTTTTAAAAAAAAAAATAAATTTTTTACAAAAAAAAATTAAAAAATAAATTATAGAAAGTATGAAAATAAAGCCAAGTATCATATATTGTAAAATATAATTTGTCATGTTATGTTTTTAAAATTTGAAAAATAATAAAAGAAGAACTATAAGCTAAAAAAGTCATTAAAATAAATTGTATAATTGCCCATTTCCATGTTTTAGTTTCTTTTTTTATAATAGATAATGTGCTCATACATTGCATTGAAAATGCATAAAAAAATAATAAAGAAAATCCTGTAGCTAAATTATAAATAGGTTGTTTACTATTTACATCAATTTCTTTTTTCATTCTTTCTTTTAACGGATGATGATAATTATTTTGTTCTATACTATACACGGTAGCCATTGTACTTACAAAAACTTCTCTAGCAACAAAAGAAGAAAGTAATCCTATTCCTATTTTCCAATCATATCCTAATGGAGAAATAAATGGTTCGATTTTTTTGCCTATAATACCTAAGTAAGAATGATTTAAGTTTTGTTTTTGTATCATAAAGTATTTATTTATTGTTGTATTAGAAGGGCCTATATTTCCTAAACTCCAAATTAATACACTAATTAGTAATATCATTTTTCCAGTATGAAAAATAAATGATTTGATATGAATCCATAATGATATTAATATATTATTTAAAATTGGCCATTTATATGTTGGCATTTCCATGATTAGATGACTTTTATAATCTTTTTTTAAAAAAATATGAAAAATCATGGAAATACTTAATGAAGTTAAAAATCCTAATAAATACATTCCCATTAAAACAATTCCTCTTAAATGAAAAACTAACCATTGTTTATCTGGAATAATAATAGAAATAATCAGTGAATACACTGGTAATCTAGCTGAGCAGGTAATAAAAGGAGTTGCTAAGATTGTGATTAATCGTTCTCTATAATTTTCAATATGTCTAGAAGAAAGAATAGCAGGAATAGCACAAGCAAGACTAGAAATAATTGGGACTACGCTTTTACCATTTAATCCGAAAGGTCGCATTAGTCTATCCATTAAAAATATCACTCTATTTATATAACCTGTTTCTTCCATAAGAAGAATAAAAAATAATAGAATAACAATTTGTGGAATAAAAGTGAAAATAATACTAATCCCTGGTAAAATTCCATGTAATATAAAATCATTGATAGGACCAGGATAAACGTTTTCTAATTTTTTTTGAATAAATAAAAAACAAAATTCTAATAATTTTTTTGGTAGACTTGCCCAAATAAAAATACTTTGAAAAATACAAAATAGAAATAAAAAAAAAATAAAATACCCCCAAAATGGATGAATGAAAAAATAGTTATCAATTTTGTTTGAAAAATTAATAATTTTTTTTGTTTTTTCATGACAAGAAATGTGAACCGTTTGGGAAATAATTTTTTCTATTTCTTCATATCTGTTAAAAATTTCTTTGACTTGTAATCTTTTTGAAATAATATTATATTTATTTTTAATTTGTTTGATATATGTATGTTGTTCTAAATTTTGGCATGCTAAATAATACCAAGCTTTATAAATATTAATATTATAATATTGTTGAATTTTTTTAACAGCTTTTAAATACAGAATTGAAGAAGACAAAAACGTAGAATTATTATGATAACGAATAAATTTTTTTTTTGCGTTTAAAAAATTGATTTTATTTTTTAATTTGATAATTCCTTCTCCTGTTCTAGCATTAATTAATACTATTTCTGTAGAAAGAATTTGTTTCAATTTTTTTACATTTAAAATAATTCCTTTTCTTTTTGCTTCATCAAGCATATTTAAAATCAATAAAATTGGTATGCCTAAATCTTGTATTTGTTTAAATAATAATAGACTTTTTTTTAAATTTGAAGAATCTGCTATAAAAAGTGTTATATCTGGATAATCTTTATTTTTTTCATTATTTAAAATAGTTCCAATAATTTCATCATCTTTTGATGATGGATAAAGACTATACGTTCCAGGAAGATCTATGATTTGATAAGATAGTTTATGATGATAGAAATATCCTATTTTTTTATCAACGGTTACACCTAAATAATTTCCTACTTTTTGATTTAATCCAGTTAATTGATTAAATAAAGATGTTTTGCCAACATTGGGATTTCCAATAAGAACTAATTTATTTTTTTTTTGCATAAATTAATAGGTTCTACGAGGATATTCTCTGCTTCTTGTTTACGTAATGCTAAACAAGATAAATCATAACTGATACATAATGAATCGGAAAAAATAGATATAAAAATAATTTCAAATTTTACACCTGGTAATACTCCTAATTCCAATAATTTAATTGGAAAATTATTATTTTTATATCCTTTTATAATTCCTTTTTCTCCTGTTTTAAGGTCAGATAAATTCAAAATTATGCAATTTTATTATAATAAATATAAATAGAAGAACTAAATAAAATATATTTTTAATGATTAAAAATATTTAAATTTATTTTCTTTTTTAATTATAATCATTTATGATACAAATTTTGGTGAAAACCATACAAATGTTACTATGTATTTCTATTTTAGTAATTGTTCATGAATTAGGTCATTTTGCATTTTCTAAACTTTTTAAAGTACATGTAGAAAAGTTTGTTTTATTTTTTGATCCTTGGTTTTCTATTTGTAAAAAAAAAATAGGAAAAACTATTTATGGAATAGGATGGGTCCCTTTAGGTGGATATGTTAAAATATATGGAATGAGTAGAGAAGAACAGAATATGCGTGTTGATTCTTCAATAAGAGAAAAAATATCAAATAATAATATAAAATTTTGTTCTAAATCTTCAATAAAAAGATTATTAATAGTATCGGGAGGAATTATTTTCAATGTATTATTATCAATTTTTATTTTTTCTGGTTTATTATTTTTATATGGAGAAGTAAAGTTACCTACTCAAAATGTTAAATATGGAATTGAAGTTGATTCTTTAGGAAAAGAAATAGGGTTGCAAAATGGAGATAAAATATTATTTGTAAATGGTAAATTTATTCCATATTTCAATGATATTTCAAAAGAAATTTTATTGGGTGAAGATATTACAGTTGATCGTATGGGAAACATTATTCATTTGTCATTAAAAAATGAAAAAAAAAGAATTATTTTTGATAAAAAAGAATTTAATTTTATCATAAAACCTCGTGTTCCTCCAATAATAAATTCTGTTATTAAAGATTCTTTAGCGTATAAATGTGGACTTAAAAAAAATGATGAAATATTATCAATTAATTCAGATTTAATTTTATTTTCAGATCAAATTAAAGATATTTTATATAAAAATAAAAATAAACTTGTTTCTATTTCTTTTAATAGAAATGAACAATTAATGAACAAACAACTTATTTTAGATAACAAAGGTATTATAGGAATTTATTTGAAAAGTTTTGTAGATATGGATCAAATTTTTTCTTTTGAAAAAAAAACATATTCTATGTTAGGATGTATTTATCATGGGGCAATACATACCTATATGGTACTTAAAAATCAAATTTTATTTTTTAAAAATGTTTTTTATTTTAAAACTAAAGCTTATAAACAACTTGGTAGTTTTTTTTCAATAGCAAAAGAACTTCCTTCTGAATGGAATTGGGAAGTATTTTGGGTATTAACAGGTACTTTATCAATTTGGTTAGCATTTGTAAATTTTTTTCCAATTCCATCACTAGATGGAGGTTATATTTTATTGATTATTATTGAAATAATTACTACTAAAACAATTTCTGAAAAATTTGTTGAAAAAAGTAATATAATTGGATTTTTTATTATATCATGTATAATGTTTATAATTATTATATGGGATATTTTTAAAGTATTTTTTAGTTAAAAAAAATATTTTATTTGGAGTAATTCCAATATCTAGTCTAAGATCATTTTTATGCAATGATTGTATGTTTCTAATAGGAGGAAAAATAGAAAGACCAATTTTGATAATATTATTTCTGCATAATTGAATAAATTTATCATAAAATCCTTTTCCATAACCTATTCTATATCCTTTTAAATCAAATATGATCAATGGAATAAAAATTACTTCAATAAAATCATTTGGAAGTATAATTTTTTTTATTGGTTCAATAATTCCATATTTATTTTTTTTTGTATTTTTAGCAATTTTATGGTTAAATAAACAATTTTCTATGCATTTTGTGTCAAAATTTGAATAAGGAATTGTTACAATTTTTTTTTTCTTAATAAGAAAATTGATAATAGTGAATGTATCAATTTCATTGTTTGTTTTTATAGGCAAATAAATATGATAATAAGTTTTATTCCATATCATTAATTTTTTCAATTGCATGAATATTTTATGACTATTGAATAATATTTTGGTTTTAGAAAAATGTTTTCTACAAAAAAAATATTTTTTTCTCATAAATTCTTTATTATTCATAATATTTGATTATATATAAAATTTTGTAGTATTTTGATAATATATTGTGGATTTTCTATTGGGCCCATATGTCCTGTTGGAATTTCTTGATAAAAAGTATTATAGCCTAGTTTAGATTCGTCAATAAGAATTTTTTTTTGAAGGATTGAATCATATGATCCTATAATATATAATTTTGGAAACGTAGTTGTTTTTATAACATTTATTCTATTTTTTCTAATTAACATACCTCTCATAATAGATAAAATACAATTGATTGGAATACATAATGCTATTTGTGTTATATAATCAATTTCTTCTTTAAAACAATGTAATTTATTAACATTAAATAATTTTTCAATACTACGAGTAACAAATAATGAATAATGATTAATAATCATTGGAATTGAATTAATTCTATATTTTTTTTTTTTTTCATCATCTGATTGGGCTGTAGAATGAAGTAAGCATAATCCTAAAAATATTTCAGGATATTTTTCGGCAAGTGCTAAAGCAACATATCCACCCATAGAATGTCCTATAAAAAATGCCTTGTTGATATTATTTTTTTTTAAATAAAATTCTAATGAAAATGATAAATTTTCCATTGTTAAAATTTTACTATTTTTTTGTTCTACAAATTTAGTTTTTCCATGGCCCGGAAAATCAATTAAAATTGTGTTATGTTCTATAGAAAGAACATTAACAATCTTATTCCAAATATTCATATTTTCCATAAATCCATGCAAAAAAATTATTGGGAGTCCATTTCCATGTTTTTTATCAAACAATTTTTTGTGAAAAAATATAGACATATTTTTATAACTCAAAATACGTTTTTTTATTCATTAAAATGTTGTTAACAATAAACATTGGAAATTCTAGTATTCGTTTTGGATTATTTAATAATAATTATAAAAACCTCAAATGTAATCTATCTTGGATAATTAATAGTAAACCTTATAGATCATTAGATGAATATATTTTTTCATTTAAAAAAAATTATCATAAATATGGTATTATTTCAAAATCAATACAAAATATAGTCATCGGATCAGTTGTACCTATACTAACAAATATTGTAAAACAATCTTTATATGAAATACATAAGATTATGCCTATGATAGTCGATAGATATTATTATTCCCCGGTTAAACATTATTCTTATCAATTAGGAACAGATTTATATGCAAATGCTATTGCGTCATATTCTTTATATAAAGAAAAAAACTACTTTAGTAATATATTTTGGTACTGCATTAAGTTTAACATGTATAAATCAATATGGATCTATTCAATGAGTTATTATAGCTCCTGGTGTAAATAGTTCTTTATCTGCATTAATATAAAATACGGCACAATTATTACACAAATTAAATTAAAAAAACCGACAAAAGTATTAGGTATATATACAAATAAATGTATACAAAGTGGAATAATTTATGGATACTTAAGTATGGTGGAAGGGCTTATACAAAGAATTAATCAAGAACTGAACACAAATTGTTTTGTTATTGCAACTGGAGGATTATCTCATATTTATAGTCCTTTAACTAAAAATATACATATTAAAGATAAATTGCATACAATAAAAGGATTAAAAATTTTATTTCATTGTAATACATAAATTAATAGCCATTTTAATTTGTTCTGATATAATGTTCAATTGTTTATCTGATAATTTTATTTTTTTTTTTGAAAAATTGGCATCGCTTTCTTTATCCATTGGAATTAAATGAATATGTGCATGAGGTATTTCAAACCCCATAATAAACATTCCAATTCTATTACAAGGAATAATTTTTTTTATTCCAATAGCAACTTGTTTTGTAAATGACATAATAGATAAAAATTCTTTTTCATTAAGAGAAAATATATTATCTATATTTTTTTTTGGTATGACTAAAGTATGTCCAATTTTAATTGGATATATATCTAAAAATGCTAACTGATTAACAGTTTCGGCTACCTTATAACAAGGTATTTGATTCATAATAATTTTTGAAAATATGTTATTCATTCACTAAATTCTATTTTTAATATTTTATAATCCAAAACCATATTATTAGGTAATTTTATATGAGCAATTTGTCCAACTTGTTTACCTAATAATCCAGAAGATATAGGAGTATTAATTGATATTTTTCCTAATTTTAAATCAGTTTCTCCTTCTGGAACTAACGTATAAATTTGTTCTCCCCCATATGTTAAATTTTTTACTCTAACTGTAGAAAGAATAGAAACTCTTGTTTTATTAATTTTAGATTCATCTATAATTCTTGCATTAGATAATTTTTTTTTTAATTTAGCAATATTCATTTCTAAAAAACTTTGTGCTTCTTTGATCGCATCATATTCTGCATTTTCCGAAATATCTCCTTTATCTCTAGCTTCTGCTATTTGTATAGATATTTTTGGACGTTCTATATTTTCTAATCTTTCAATTTCTTTCTGTAATTTTTTCAATCCTGTTTTAGTAATGTACTCAAATTTTTTCATAATTTTTATGACTAATTAACATGCATAATAAAGTTAATGGATTTTATGAATAAATTTAGGACCCATCATATATGTATGAATTAGTTATATAAAAGTGAGTTTTATTCATATATAAAAGCATGATCCATTCTGAATATTTGAGCACCTAATATTCTTAATCTTTCATCTATTTTTTCATATCCTCTATCTATCTGTTCTATATTTTTTATAATACTAGTTCCTGTGGCAGAAAGTGCGGCTATCAGAAGAGAAATTCCAGCTCTAATATCAGGAGAACTTAATACTGATCCTTTTAAAGGATATTGATGATTTAAGCCTATTACAGTTGCTCTATGAGGATCGCATAATATAATTTGTGCTCCCATTTCAATTAATTTATCTACAAAAAATAATCTACTTTCAAACATTTTTTGATGTATTAATACACTTCCTTTGGCTTGTGTAGCAACTACAGTGAGTATACTTAATAAATCTGGGGTTAATCCCGGCCAAGGAGAATCTGAAATAGTTAATATAGAATTATTGATAAGTTTTTTAATATGATAAGAATTTTGAGCTGGAATATAAATATCGTCTTGTTTTTTTTCTAGTTGTATTCCCATTTTTTTAAATGTATTTGGAATAATTCCAAGATTTTTCCAACTAACGTTTTTAATAGTAATTTCAGATTTTGTAATAGCAGATAATCCAATCCAACTTCCTATTTCTATCATATCTGGTAAAATAGTATGACAGCCTCCACCCAATTCTTTTACGCCAAGAATATGTATTAAATTTGATCCTATTCCTCTTATTTTAGAACCCATTTTATTCAACAATTTGCATAATTGTTGAATATATGGTTCACAAGCAGCATTATATATTACTGTTTTACCTTTAGCTAAAGTAGAAGCCATAATGATGTTAGCGGTTCCAGTAATCGAGGCCTCTTCTAATAAAACATATTTTCCTTTTAAAGAATGAGAAGTATGCAATTTAAAATATTGATGTTCCTTAAAAAAATTAATATTACTGCCTAATAATTTAAATCCTTTAAGATGTGTATCTAGACGTCTACGACCAATTTTATCTCCTCCTGGAATAGGAAAACACACTTTTCTAAATCTAGCTAATAAAGGTCCAGCAATCATGATAGATCCTCTAATTAATTGTCCTTGTTTTATAAAATCTTTTGTATTTAAATAATCTAAATCTATTTCATTTGCCTGAAATGTATAATCTCCAATTCCATTATATTCAATAGTTACTCCTAGTTTTTTTAATATTTTCATTAAACATTTTACATCTTCTATTTCTGGTATATTTTTAATTCTTAATTTTTCTGAAGTTAAAAGAGTTGCACATAATATTTGTAAGGCTTCATTTTTGGCTCCTTGTGGTTGTATTTTTCCTTTTAAAGAAAATCCTCCCTGAATTTTAAAAATGGCCATATTATGTTATTCTTTTTTTTATTTTTAAAAAGTTTTTATTTTTTCTTTGATTTAATAAATAAGAACATTGTAATAATGGATATGTATTATTCATTAAACATATTTTTCCTTTTGAAAGTTGTTTTAAATCTTTAAAAATAACATGATCTTCTACTAAAGTTCTATTCCATCTTAAATAATTTTTTTTCATAGTATTTGCTATAGCATAAAATAATCCTTCTTGTTTATATTGATTTTTACATTTAATTGCTATAGGTATCATATATCTTATAATTTTTCCATAGTATCTAAAGCTAGTTAAATATTCTGGATATATTACTTTTTTACAAAATATTTTAATTTGTTTGTCTGAATTTGGTTTAGGAAAAGGACTATCAATATCTAATTTATAATTAGACATAATTAATAACTGATTCCATAATTTATGTTGATAGAATGGAATTATTTTACCACCATTATTACCATTATTACCACCACCATAATGATGAGTATTTGATACAATCATTAATCTAATAATACTCCATGCACAACGATTTCTTTTTTTTCTATCTTTAATTTTAATTGCGTAAGCGATCATTTTATGAATATTTCGTCCATATTCTGGAATAATCAATTGAAAACGACTAGTATTGTATTCCATATTGAGTGAGTTGATTTTATATATAATATTAAAATTGTTAATTATATGTAAGTATAATTATTTTGTAAATTTTTGATTTCATAATAAAAATTTATCATCTGTATACGTTAATATAATTTATTAGTTTGATTATTATTGATAATCAGTTGATAAATTTTTTTAAACTAATTATACCAAAATATAATCTACATTAGTAGATAAAGATAATGTATATAAAACATTATTATACAATGTTTTTTTAAATTTTTATGAAAAAAAAGGGTATATCGTATGAATTTAATAATTAATAATCAATTAATGTCATGAATAACTTAATTAAGTGAATTTATCCTATATGTTTCCAAAAAGATTGATAATTTTTATAAAAGTAATTTTTTATCACATAATAATATGATAAAAAATTTGGATATTTATCCACAAAATCTTTTACAATTGGAATTATTTTGTTCATTAATTCCTGATCTTTGATAAGATTTGCAATTTTTAAAGAAGTTTTACCACTTTGTTTAGTTCCTGTTAAATCTCCACTTCCTCGCAAATTTAAATCTTCTTTAGCAATTTCTAATCCATCATGAGTTTTACACATTATTCTAATTCTATAATAACTTTCTAAATTAATTGTTTTATCCGTCATCATAATACAATAACTTTGATGTGGGCCACGACCAACTCTACCTCTTAATTGATGTAATTGTGATAATCCAAAACAATCTGCATTTTCAATTAACATAACTGATGCATTAGGAACATCAACTCCTACTTCTATTACTGTAGTGGAAACCATAATTTTAGTTTCTCCACGTAAAAATCGATTGATTTGTAAATTTTTTTCATGATAACTCATTTGTCCATATAAAATTCCAATTTTATTTTTAATATTATGAAATATTTTATCTTTTAATAGTTTATACCCTACCATTAAACTTTTATATTGATTATTTGATGATGTGTGTTTGATAATAGGATAAACTATATATACTTGTCTTCCTATTAAAATTTGTTGTTTTATTATGTTAATTACTTTATTTCTATCTTTATTATTAAATAAATGTATAGTAATAATAGGTTTTCTATTTAACGGTATGTCTTTAATAATGGAGATTTTTAAGTCATGATACATTGTCATTGCTAAAGTTCGTGGAATTGGAGTAGCTGTCATAATGAGTATATGAGGTGGTTTTGTATTTTTACTCCATATTTTAGATCTTTGTTCTACTCCAAATCTTTGTTGTTCATCTATTATTGCTAATCCAAGATTGTGAAATTTAATAGATTCTTGAATTAATGAATGAGTTCCTATTAAAATTGAAATTTTTCCTGTTAATATATCGTTATATATAGTATATTTAGTTTTTTTAGGTGTAGAACTGGTTAATAATCCAATGTTAATACCAATTCCAATAAACATTTTTTTAATATATGAATAATGTTGTATAGCTAATACTTCAGTTGGGACCATTAAACAAGATTGAAATCCATTATCTAATGCTAATAACATAGCTAATATAGCAATTATAGTCTTACCACATCCAACATCTCCCTGTAATAATCTATTCATTTGTTTAGGTTGTTTAAGATCATGTCTTATTTCTCTAAACACTCGTTTTTGTTCTTCTGTTAAAGAAAAAGGTAAAAAATAATTGTAAAATTTTTCGAAATGACTTCCTAATTTTGAAAAAGAATAACTATCTGAAATATTTTTTGTTTTGTTTTTTGATAAAAGAGATAATTTTAAAAAAAACAATTCTTCAAATTTCATTCTATATCTTGCTTGCGATAATATTTTTAATGATTGTGGAAAATGTATTTGTATTAAAGCATCTGTTCTTTTCATCAAGTTCTTATTTTGATGAATTAAAAATTTATCTATTATATCTAAATCATTTTTTAATTCTTTTATCAATTTTCTTAATATTTTTCGTAGAAAAGAATTATTGATGCCATAGTTTTTCAATTTGTTTGGAATATAATAAATAGGATATATAGGGTTATATATATAATTATGATCATTAATATATTGAATTTCAGGATGAATAATTTGAATTTTTTCTCTAAAACAACTGATTTTACCAGATACTAACATTAATGCATATTTTTTAATATTTTTTTTAAAAAAATTTATTTGTTTAAACCATACTAATTCAATGAATCCTGTTTTATCTTCTAAATTTGCTATTAATATTTTTTTTTTAAATTTATTATATTGTATCTCTTCAAATTTTGTTACCATACCTATGATTTGTATTTGAATAGAATTAATATTTATATAAGATTTTAATTTTGATATATTCCTTAATAAAGGAGAATAAATATATTTTTTTGGATAGAAAAAAATTAAGTCTTCATATGTACGTATATTTAATTCAATATTAAATAATTGATATTTATGTGAACTTATACCTAAGTTTACTATAGATTTTTCAAATACATGAAAAGACATATTTTTATGTTTTGTGAATCATGAAAAAATATTTAATTTTGTTAAAATTAGTAATATTATGGACATTTAGCTCAGTAGGGTAAGAGCACTATTTTGACAGAGTAGAGGTCGTCGGTTCAAATCCGATAGTGTCCACTATATTTCGTCATTATTATAATATTTATGATATTAATTACAACTGTAAGAGAAGGAGAATCTATTGAAAAAGCTTTAAAAAAAAGCAAAAAAAAATTTGATAAAACAAAAGTGTTAAAGGAATTAAAAGAAAAACAACAATTTATAAAGCCTTCTGAATATCGTAGAAATGAAATTTTAAGAGCTATATACAGAGAAAAAATAAAACAATTAAAAGAAGAATAAAACAATTTTGTTGAAAACAACATATTTATTTGGATTGGTAGGAAAAGATATATCTTATTCCTTTTCCAAAGATTTTTTTATAAAAAAATTTCATATAGAATCTATTAATTATGCTAATTATGAGATTTTTGATATCTCTAATATTAATAAAATTTCATGTATTTTAAAAATTCCAAATTTAAAAGGATTTAATGTAACTATTCCATATAAAAAAACAATTATTCCATTTTTAGATGATCTTAGTGAAGAATCAGCTAAAATAGGTTCTGTTAATGTTGTAAAAATCAAAATTATTAAAAATAAAAAATATCTTGTTGGATATAATACGGATATAATAGGATTTGAACGTTCTTTTATGGAAGATCTCAACAAACATAAACAGTTATGCTACAGCAGAATCACAACAAATAATATTATAAAAGCATTAATATTAGGAACTGGTGGGGCATCATTATCTGTTGCATTTGTATTAGAAAAGTTAAATATTCCACATAAATGGATTTCTAGAAATAAAAAAAATAATAATTATTTATCATATGAAGATGTAAATCAAAAACTTTTAAATATGTATAAAATTATTATAAATTGTACTCCTGTAGGAACATATCCATTAATTCAATGTTTTCCAAAATTTCCGTATAAATATTTAACTGATAAACATTATTTATATGATTTAGTTTATAATCCAATTGAAACCGTATTTTTAAAAAAAGGTAAACAATATAATGCTATTATTAGAAATGGATTAAAAATGTTACATATTCAAGCAGAAGAATCATGGAAAATATGGATGAAATAAAATACGATAATAAAAAAAATAAAAGAAAAAAGAAATAAATCAATTAAATGTCTCTAATAATTACCAAAGAATGTATTAATTGCGGCGCATGTGAGCCAGAATGCCCTAATCATGCAATTTATGAAGGTGGTACAAAATGGAGGATGTCAGAAGGAACTTCTTTATTAAAGGATAATAAAAATTCTATCTATCAAAATCCAAAAGAACAGGATCATTATTTTATAGTTCCTGATAAATGTACAGAATGTATAGGTTTTTATGATGTTCCACAATGTGCAACAGTATGTCCAGTAAATTGTTGTATTTTAAATGAACAAAATGTGGAAACAAAAGAAAATCTTATAAAGAAAAAAAATTTTTTACATCATAACTAAAAAGAAATATGGTGTAATTGGATTATCAAATTAGATATGTATCGATTTTTTTGCAAAAGTCATTAATGCAGCTTCTTTAATAGACTCACTAAAAGTAGGATGTGGATAACAAATTCTATATAAATCTTCTGAAGAAGCTCTGAATTCCATTGCAATAGCAGCTTCCATAATCATTTCTGAAACATTAGGTCCTATCATATGAATTCCTAATATTTCATCTGTAGATTTTTTAGAAATTATTTTTACAAAACAATGATTAAAACTATCATTATCAATTATTTTTGATATTCCTAAATTTTTCATTGGAAAAATTCCCATGTTATATTCTATTTTTTCCTTTTTAACTTCTTCTTCAGTTTTTCCAACGCTAGATACTTCAGGATAAGTATATATAACAGTAGGTACTAGATTATAATTTAATTTATTTGGATTTTGGCCAGCTAAATATTCTATTACATATAATCCTTCTTCTTCTGCTTTATGTGCTAACATTTTTCCTCCAATAACGTCACCTATAGCATAAATATTATTAACTGTGGTGCATTGTAAATGTTGATTAACTAAAATAAAACCTTTATCATCTTGTTTAATTCCTAATTGATCCAAATTAAGATATTGGGTATGTGGAATTCTGCCTATAGATAAAAGACAATAATCTCCTATATAATGATGCATTTTTTTTACACCATTATGTTTTTTGATTACAGATATGCATATTCCTGTATTATCTTTCAATATTTCAATATTATCAATCAATAAAGAAGTTTCTACTTGAATAGATTTTTTTTCTAATATTTTTTTGATTGAATCACTTAAAGAATGATCCATATTTGAAATTAATTTATCCATTGTCTCAAGAATAATCACTTTACTACCTAATCTTTGATAAATTGAACTTAATTCTATTCCAATAACACCTCCTCCAATAACGATTAATCTATTTGGAATTGTATTTATAGATAGTGCATCTTTAGAAAATAAAATTCTTTTATTATTATTGGTTGATAAATTAGGATAATTTTGTGATTCAGATCCAGTAGCTATTATGCAATATTTAAATTCAATTTCTTTCTTAATAGAAGTATTATTTTTTTGTATTGTAACAGATATTAAATTCTTATTTTTAAAAGTAGCTAATCCATGATATATATCTATTTTATTTTTTTTCATTAAAAATTGTAATCCTATATTAAGATTATTAATAATATGATCTTTTTTTTTCATCATTTTCTTGAAATCTACATATAACTTATCATAAATAATTCCATATGAGTGATATTCTGTTTTAGATAAAAAAAAAGATTTTGAAGAATGTAATAAATATTTAGATGGAATACATCCTACATTTAAACAAGTCCCACCTAAATTTTGATTTTTTTCTATAATAGCAATACTAAATCCTAGTTGACTAGCTCTAATAGCAGATACATAGCCACCTGGACCTGAGCCAATAATTACAATATCATATGAATTTTTCATAAAATGATTATATATTTAGTTTATAGTTTAGTTCATTAAATTAATAAATAAATTACATATTTAATACATATGCAAAAATTAGTGGAGCAACAATAGTAGCATCTGATTCAATAATAAATTTTGGAGTATTTTGATCTAATTTGCCCCAAGTAATTTTTTCATTAGGAACAGCTCCTGAATAAGATCCGTAGCTCGTAGTAGAATCAGAAATTTGACAATAATATGACCAAAATGGTGTTTGATGAAGTCCTAAATCTTGTGCAAGCATAGGAACTACACAAATAGGAAAATCGCCTGATATTCCACCACCTATTTGAAAAAACCCTATTTTATTTTTTTTAGATTCTTGTTGATACCATTTTGCTAAATAAATCATATATTCTATTCCAGTTTTCATAATAGAAGATGAAAAAAATTTTTTTATACAAAAAGAAGTAAAAATATTTCCAATTGTACTATCTTCCCACCCTGGTACTACCAGTGGTAAATTTTTTTTAGCCGCTTCTAAGACCCAACTATCTTTTGGTTGTATATCATAAGGTTCTAATTGATGTTCTAATAATAGTTGATAAATATATTCATGTGGAAAATATTTTTTAGATTTTTGTTTAGCTATATTCCATATATTAAAGATAGATTTTTGAAACCTTTTTAAAGCTTCTTTTTCTGGAATACAAGTATCTGTTATTCGATTAAATCCTTTTTTTAAAAATTGTTGTTCTTCAAATGGAGTTAAAAATCTATAATTTAAAATTTTTTTGTAATGTGAATGTGCTATTAAATTCATAACATCTTCTTCTAAATTAGCACCAGTACAGGAAATAATATGGACTTTATTTTTTCTAATCATTTCAGCTAAAATTTTTCCTAATTCTGCAGTACTCATAGCACCTGCTAAAGTTATCATCATTTTGCCATTATTTTGAATATGATTTTTGTATGCTTTAGCAGCTTCGGATAAAGAAAGTGCATTAAAATGAAGAAAATATTTATCAATGAATGAGGTAATAGAATCTTTCATACGTTTCTTTTTCTTTATTACGATTGTATTAATTTCATGATAACTTATCAAAATATACAGTTAAATTTATAACAGTAAAGTAAAAAACATAAGTTATAATTTATATTATGATAGATTAGGTATGAATGTAATATTTAATTATTTTTTTTATATATAATTATTATATTTTTTTGAAATCAATTTTTTATGTTTTTACTTTATGAAAATTGCTTACTTAGATAATGCAGCGACGACTCCGCTTAAAAAAGAGGTTATACAAGTTATGGTAAATGCTTTAAAAGATAATTCATTTGGAAATCCATCATCGATACAACATAGTTATGGTAGAAGATCTAAATCTATAATTGAAGAATCTAGACTCAAAATATCTAAAAATATTAATTCTTATCCATCTGAAATTATTTTTACATCTGGGGGAACAGAATCAAATAATCTGATATTAAGATCGTCTGTTTTATATTTAAAAATACAATATATTTTAACATCACCTATAGAGCATGTTTCAGTATTGAAAACAATTTTAGATTTATCCTCAAAGTATAATGTATATGTGGAATTTATACATATTGATAATAAGGGTAGTTTAGATTTAAATGATTTAGAAAAAAAATTGAAAAAATATTATAATAAACGAATTCTCGTTAGTTTAATGCATGCTAATAATGAAATAGGCAATTTATTAGATATTGATAGTGTTGGAAATTTATGTAAAAAATATAATGCCTATTTTCATTCTGATACTATTCAAATAATAGGTAATTATCCAATAAATATGAAATTTGCTCCCTTTGATTTTGCAACGGCTAGTGCACATAAATTTTACGGTCCAAAAGGTATTGGTTTTATTTTTATTAGAAAAGAATTAATAAAACAAATGAAACCATTAATAACAGGTGGATATCAAGAATATGGTATTCGTCCTGGTACAGAAAATATGTATGGTATTATTGGATTATCAGAGGCTTTAAATTTATCATCATGTAGTTTTTATAATTATGCAAAAAAAATGAAAGAATTAAAATGGTATTGTATTTCAGAATTAAAAAAAAATATTCCAAATATTGTGTTTAATGGATTATCCGATACAAATCAAAGTATACCATCTATATTAAATATTTTTTATCCAAAAAAGGATCATTTACTTTATTTTCATTTAGATTTAATGGGTGTAGCAATTTCTAAAGGAAGTTCATGTAATTCATATAATGTAAAACAAGTATCTCATGTAATACAATATATTGCTGATAAAAAATTTTTAAGAAAAATGACTCCAATAAGAATTTCTTTTGGTTTTTTTAATGAAAAAAAAGATATTGATTTATTAATAGATGCTTTTATAAAAATAAAAAATTAAATATATTTGATAGATGATTTTTCATTTTTTTAGATCTTCTATAGGTAAAAAAGTAATAATGGGAATAACTGGTATATTTCTTATGTTATTTTTATTATTACATTTAAGTATCAATTTATTTCTTTTTAATGGAGAAACATCATTTAATAATGTAGTTTTTTTTATGAGAAATAATTTGTGCATAAAAATTTTAGAATTTATTCTAGCGTTAGGATTTGTAATTCATATTATTTTTGGTATTAAATTGCATATAAAAAATAATTTAGCAAAAGATAGTATCGATTATTCCATGAAACAATATATAACAACATTTAGTAGTAGAAATATGATATATACAGGATTGTTAATATTAGGATTTTTAATATTACATTTAATAAATTTTACAATTCCAATGAGATATTATAATAATATTAAAGGAGTAATATCAGATTATCAAATAGTTACTACATTATTTAAATATCCTATATATACATTTATATATATATTTTCTTTTTTTATTTTAGGTCTGCATTTGAATCATGGATTTACATCATCTTTTCAATCATTAGGATTATCTAATAAAAAAAACTTTTTATGGATTAAAAAATTTGGATTTTATTATTTTTGGTTTATATGTTTAGGTTTTTCTTTTATTGCTATTTGGTTTTGTTTGTTTGATTCATAATTGATTTTATGAAAATATCTTATAAAATAGATTCTAAAATTCCAGTTGGATCATTAAATGAAAAATGGCATAATTATAAATCTACTTTAGAAGTAATATCTCCTCAAAATCGTAAGCATTTAGATATTATTATTGTAGGATCTGGATTAGCAGGGGCATCAGCATCTTCATCTTTAGCTGAATTAGGATATAGAGTTAAAGTTTTTTGTTATCAAGATTCTCCTAGAAGAGCTCATTCTGTTGCAGCTCAAGGTGGAATTAATGCCGCAAAAAATTATAAAGGAGATAATGATTCAATTGATAGATTATTTTATGACACTATTAAAGGAGGTGATTATAGATCACGTGAAGCAAATGTATATCGCTTAGCAGAAATTTCTTCAAGTATTATAGATCAATGTGTTGCACAAGGGGTTCCATTTGCTAGAGATTATGCTGGATATTTAGAAAATCGATCTTTTGGAGGGACTAAAGTTTCTAGAACATTTTATGCCAAAGGACAAACTGGTCAACAATTATTACTTGCATCTTATTCAGCAATGGTTAGACAAATTGGAAAAGGTAGAATAATAATGTATAATCGTCATGAAATGATGGATTTAGTAGTAATAGATGGAGTAGCAAGAGGTATTATTACTAGAAATTTAGTTTCTGGAAAACTTGAAAGACATGCAGCACATACCGTAATTATTGCATCTGGAGGATATAGTAATGTATTTTTTTTATCTACTAATGCAATGGGATCTAATGCTAGCGCTATTTGGAGGGTTCATAAAAAAGGAGCTGGATTTGCTAATCCATGTTATACACAAATTCATCCAACATGTATTCCAATTCATGGTAATTTTCAATCTAAATTAACATTAATGTCTGAATCATTGAGAAATGATGGAAGAATTTGGGTTCCAAAAAACATTGAAGATGCTATTAATATAAGAAATGGTAAACAATATACTCAAAATATACCAGAAAAAAATAGAGATTATTTTCTTGAAAGAAAATATCCTTCATTTGGAAATTTAGTGCCAAGAGATATTGCATCTCGTTCTGCAAAAGAAAGATGTGATGCAGGATTTGGAATTGAAAATAATGATACAATGGAAGGTGTTTTTTTAGATTTTTATCATTCTATCAATTTTTATGGATTAGAAAAAAGTAAGGAATTAGGAATTACAAATCCTAGTGAAAAACAAATAAAATATTATGGTAAAAAAATTTTAGAATCAAAATATGGAAATTTATTTCATATGTATGAAAGAATTACTGGAGATAATCCATATGATATTCCTATGAAAATTTATCCTGCGGCTCATTATACTATGGGAGGATTATGGGTAGATTATAATTTAATGTCAACTATCCCAGGATGTTATGTGATAGGTGAAGCTAATTTTTCTGATCATGGAGCTAATAGACTTGGAGCATCTGCATTAATGCAGGGATTAGCAGATGGATACTTTATTATCCCTTATACTATATCTGATTATTTATCTCAATTTTTAAATAAAAACAATACAATATCTACTGATCATGAAGAATTTAAAAAATCAGAAAAACAAGTTTACAATAACATTTTAAAAATTTTATCTAAAAAAGGAAATATTTCTGTTGATTATATTCATAAAAATCTTGGACATATAATGTGGAAATATGTTGGAATGAGTAGAAATAAAAAAGGTTTATACAAAGCGATAACAAAAATAAAAGAATTAAAAAATATTTTTTGGAACAATATTTTTGTTCCAGGTAATATTCAAGATGGGATGAATTACGAATTAGAAAAAGCGATAAGAATTGCAGATTTTTTAGAATTAAGTGAATTAATGGCTATGGATGCTGTAAATAGAAACGAATCTTGTGGAAGTCATTTTAGAGAAGAATATCAAACAAAAGATGGAGAATCTATGAGAAATGATGAAAATTATAAATATGTTTCTATATGGGAATATCAACAAAATAAATCAATTAAAGAAGAAATAATGCATAAAGAAAATTTAATATTCAACTTTGTAAAGTTAAAGACTCGTTCTTATGTATAAAAAATAGATTTATGAAAGCAAAAAAATCTCTTAATTTTACGTTAAAAGTATGGAGGCAAAAAAATAACAAGTCAAATGGCTATTTTAAAACATATAAAATTTATGATATTTCTCCTGATAGTTCATTTTTAGAAATGTTAGATATATTGAATAATAATATTTTATTAGAAAAAAAAGAATTTCCAATTGCTTTTGATCATGATTGTCGTGAAGGTATTTGTGGCATGTGTTCTTTATATATTAATGGAAGAGCTCATGGCCCTGAAAATCTTGCAACTACTTGTCAGTTACATATGAGAAATTTTTGCAATGATGAAATCATTTATGTTGAACCTTGGAGAGCAAAATCATTTCCAATAATTCAAGATTTAATAGTAGACAGATCTTCTTTAGATAGAATTATGATGTCTGGAGGATTTATTTCAGTTGGAACATTTGGGCATACTATAGATGGCAATTTAATTCCTATTGCTAAATCTGATGCAGATAAAGCCTTTGATTCTGCATCTTGTATTGGTTGTGGCGCTTGTATTGCAACATGTAAAAATAAATCTGCAATGTTGTTTGTTGCAGCTAAAATTTCTCATTTAGCCTTATTACCACAAGGAAAAATAGAAAGAAAAAAAAGAGTATTAGATATGGTCCAAAAAATGGATGAAGAAGGGTTTGGAAGTTGTACAAATACTATGGCATGTGAAATAGATTGTCCAAAAGGAATTTCTACTGAAAATATTTCTTTTCTTAATAAAGAATATATTACATCTTTTATACGATAAAATATTAAATATGGAATATTTAGATTTTGAACTTCCTATAAAAAATATTCAGGATCAATATATTAATTGCATGATGATAGAAAAACAAAGCGGAATTGATATGAAAAAAATTCGTTTACAATTGCAATTTAAATTAGAAGAAACTATTAAACATGTACATAAAAATCTTACTCCTTGGCAAAGAGTTCAATTATCTAGACATCCAAATAGACCATATTCGTTAGATTATATATTATCTATTACAAAACAAGAATCATTTATAGAATTACATGGAGATAGACATATTGGAGATGATAAAGCTATAATAGGAGGATTTGGCAAAATAGAAGATATAACATATATGTTTGTTGGAACTCAAAAAGGGAAAAATACCAAAGATAGACAATATAGAAGATTTGGAATGCCTAATCCAGAAGGATATAGAAAAGCATTACGTTTAATGAAATTAGCAGAAAAATTTAAAAAACCTATTGTATCATTTATAGATACTCCTGGTGCGTATCCAGGAATTGAAGCTGAAGAGAAAGGACAAGGAGAAGCAATTGGAAATAATATTTGCGAAATGATGTGTTTAAAAGTTCCTATAATAGTTTTTATTATTGGGGAAGGAGCTAGTGGAGGTGCATTAGGTATTGGAATAGGAGATAAAATATCTATGATGGAAAATTCATGGTTTTCTGTAATTTCTCCTGAAAGTTGTTCTACGATACTTTGGGGTGATTGGAAACATAAAGAAAATGCTGCTAAATCTTTAAAATTAACTTCTTATGATATGCAAAACTTAAATCTTATAGATGATATTATTAAAGAACCTTTAGGAGGAGCACATTTTTGTCCTAATGAAGCCTATTTAGCTATAAAGGAAAAAATTATCGAATATTATAAAGAATTATCTTCTATACAAATAGATAAATTAATTAAAAATAGAAAAACAAAATATATATCTATAGGATATTACGATAATTAAAATATATTAATAATTGTTTTTTGGAATTATTCATTTATTTTTTTATTTCAAAATATTTATTACTTTATAAATTTGAGCATAATCAGTATGAATGATTCCCATTTTCTTCAAAAAGGAAAAATTCCACCTCAATCTATTGATTTAGAAAAAATTATATTAGGATCAATCATGATTGATAAACAAGGATTGCATGAAATAATGAATCTAATTTTTCCTGAAGTTTTTTATAAAAAAAAACATCAATATATATTTAAATCTATTCAAGATTTATATCATAATTCTAATCCAATTGATTTATATACTGTTTCTAATAAACTACGTAAAGAAGGTAAATTAAGTTTTATAGGTGGAGAATTATATTTAATAGAATTAACACAAAAAGTAATTTCTTCTGCTCATGTAGAATATCATAGCCGTATAATTCTGCAAAAATTTTTATTACGAAAATTAATTAATATATCTTCAAATATTATAGAACATTGTTATAATGAAGACACTGATGTTTTTGAATTATTGGATAAAGCAGAATCTGAATTATTTGATATTAATCAAAAATATTTAAATAAAAAAAAATATGAAAATACACGATCACTTATTATACAAGCAATTAATAAAATAAAAAAAATAGGAAAAAATAAAAATGGATTAAGTGGTATTTCTTCTGGATTTTATTATTTAGATAAAATTACTTCTGGATTTCAGAATTCAGATTTAATTATATTAGCATCTAGACCAGGAATGGGAAAAACAACTTTTATGTTATCTATTATTAGAAATATCATATTAGATCAAAATATTCCAGTTGCAGTTTTTTCATTAGAAATGTCTTCTATTCAATTGATAATAAGATTAATTGCTTCAGAAACTGGAATCTCATCAGATAAATTAAAAAAGTCTAATCTTTCAGATTTAGATTGGAAATATTTATTTTATAAAACAAAAAAATTAAAAGAATCTGCCTTACTTATTGATGATACTCCATCCTTATCTTTATTTAATTTTCGGGCAAAATGTCGTCATTTAATTTCTAAACATGGAATCAAATTAGTATGTTTAGATTATATGCAATTAATGGGTATTCATGATAATCCTTCTAATTTTGTAATAAGAAATAGAGAACAAGAAATTTCAATTATTTCTAGAAGTTTAAAATCAATAGCAAAAGAATTAGATATTCCAATTATAGCATTATCGCAATTATCTAGAGCAGTTGAAATGAGAAGTGGAAGAAAAAGACCTATACTTTCGGATTTACGTGAATCAGGTTCTATAGAACAAGATGCAGATCTTGTATTATTTATTTATAGACCTGAATATTATGGATTTGATACATGGGATACATATGGAAAAGAATCTTGTATAGGTCAAGCAGAAATTATTTTATCTAAGCATAGAAATGGAGGATTAGATAAATTTCGTCTTAAATTTATTAGTAATCAATCAAAATTTATTGATTTGGAAAATAATAATGAATCATCATTATTTTCAAAAAAAATAATACATAATAATGATAATAAATTGGTTGTTAATAGTAATGATAGTTTTATTGATGATTCTATACCTCCTAATTAAGTTAATTAAAATTGAATTTTATATGGGGGGGGGTTGGTCTTATCTTATTAATCAAAATAATTTTGTAAACAGTTTAAAAATGATAAAATACAATATTTGTTTAGTAGTGTTATTATTATTTAAATTTTTTCTTTTTTTTGGATTAAAATAAATAATATAATACAATATATAATGTTGAATTTAGTCTAAAAAAATAATTTTTTTTGATAAATTTATAAGTAAAATAAATAATAAACTAAAATAATTTATATAAACAATTTTGTTATATATTATTCATGCCATGCAAAATAAATACATTATAAATATTAATTTTTTTATTAAAAATATTCATATTTCATAATAATATATTATTAATATAATTACTGTAATAATAATTGTTATACCAATTATATATTTTTAAGATTTATTTGTCTCAATAATAAATATTCTTGATTTTTTAAAAATTTTTTGTTTATTTTTGTATATTAAAATCCAATTATTTTTGACACTTGTAACAACTTTATCTGGGATAAGAGGAACATTAGGAGGAGAAATCAATAAAAATTTTACTCTTATAGAAATTATGAATTTTGCAGCAGGATATTCTACATGGTTAAAAAGAAAACGAAAACATAAATTGTGTATTATTTTAGGAAGAGATGGTAGAATAACCTCAATATCATTTCAAACATTTATTATTATTATTTTTAAACATTTTGGTATAAATATTATTGATATTGGACTTACTACTACACCTACTGTTGGTTTTGCTATTTTAAATGAAAAAGTAGATGGAGGGGTAATGTTAACTGCTAGTCATAATCCAAAAAATTGGAATGGTTTAAAATTATTTAATGCTAATGGAGAATTTTTATCTGAAAAAGATTTTAATCAAATTTCTATTATAGTGAAAAAAAAAAAAATTCATTTTGTTCCATATGAAAAATGGGGTAATTGTGTATATGATAATAATTATATTTATAAACATATACAATCTATTTTATCTCTTCCATTAGTAGATAAAAATATTATTAGAAAATTTAAATTTACTATTGTAGTAGATGGAATTAATTCAACAGGAGGAATAGCCATTCCAATGTTATTAGAAGAACTTGGAGTTAAAGTTATAAAAATACATTGTACCCCTAATGGAATCTTTACACATGATCCTGAACCTATAAAAAAAAATTTGAAACAAATTTGTGAAATGGTTCCAAAAATGCATGCTGATTTAGGTATTTCTGTTGATCCAGATGTTGATAGAGCAGTTTTTATTTGTGAAAATGGAAATTTTTTTGGAGAAGAATATACATTAGTATCAATTTCTGATTATATTTTAGAATATCATTTAGGTCCAGTTGTTTCTACTTTATCTTCTTCTCAAGTATTAAAAGATTTATCTATTATGAAAGGTGTTCCTTATTATTCAACACCAGTAGGAGAAGTATACGTAATTAATAAAATGAAACAAGTAAATGCTGTTATTGGTGGAGAAGGAAATGGTGGAATTATTTATCCTCCGTTGCGTTATGGAAGAGATGCATTATTAGGAATATCATTATTTTTAACTTATATAGCTAAATTAGATAAAATTCCATTAACAAAATTAAAAAAAAAATATCCTAATTATTATATGTATAAGAAAAAAATTAAATTGGATAATAATAAAAATATTTATAAAATTTTAGCAAAATTAAAACAATTATATATTGGCCAAAATATGAATTTTCAAGATGGATTAAAAATAAATTTTTTGAAAACAAAAGAATGGATTCATATAAGAAAATCTAATACTGAAAATATTATAAGAATACATATAGAAAGTCCTTATAAAACTAGAGTTCATTTATTATATAAAGAAATTTTAAATAAAATAAAATAATATGTCAAATAATTTTAAACATCAATTAAAAAAAAATATACCTTTTTTTAATTCTGGATATATTATTACTGTTTTTTTTGAAATTAAAGAAGGTGAAAAAACAAGACTTCAAAATTTTAAAGGAATTGTTATTAAAAAACAAGGTAATGGATATACAAAAACTTTTACTGTTAGAAAAATAAGTAGATCTATAGGAATAGAAAGAATATTTTATCTTTATCAACCTAACATCAAAAAAATAGAAATAAATAAAAAAATAAAAGTAAGAAGATCAAAAATTTATTATATTAGATCACTTAAAGGTAAAAAAGCAAAAATAATATAAAAAAAGTAAAAATAAAGAAAAGAGATAAGAAAAAGAATTATTTACTTTACCTTACATTACACTATTTTACATTACCTTAACTAATTAAACTAACTTATAACTAATAACTAAACTAACTAACTTATAATATAATCACCAATAAAATAATAATTATTATTTACTATTTTTTTCATGTTCTTTATCTTCTATTTCTGATTCTTTTGTTGTATTATTTATTTTATCTTTTTCATCTTTATTTGAGCCAGAATTGATAGAAGATTCATCAGTAGTTTTTGATGATTCTTCATCAAGAGAATTTGATGGAGATGGAGATGTTGTAGTAGTATTATCATTTGTTGTATTTTCATTATTTGTTGTATTAATAGTTTTATCATCCTCAGTTATTGTAGGAGGATTTTCATTTTTAGATTTATTACAACTACTTACAAATAAAGATAATGCTAAACAAATTGTAATAATAGTAATTTTTAATTTTTTGATCATAATTAATAATATTTTATTCTAATAAAATTATTTAATATTCATTCAAAGCAAATTTATATAAAAATTTTAAATGAAAAAATATATATAACAAAAAAAAATTAAAATATTTTTTTAGTTTTAAAAATTAATAATTAAGAATATTATAAATTCAATTTTTATATGATAAAAAATAAAATTTTAAAAGAAGCATTAACTTTTGATGATGTTCTTATAATACCATCTTATTCTTCTATTCTTCCATCAGAAGTTTCTTTAAAAACTCATTTAACATCTGATATAATAATGAATATTCCTATTATCAGTGCAGCAATGGATACTGTAACTGAATCTTCTCTAGCGATTTCAATAGCTAGAGAAGGTGGAATTGGTATTATTCATAAAAATATGAATATACAAAATCAATCTAAAGAAGTTTTTTTGGTAAAAAGAAGTGAAAGTGGAATTATAGATGATCCTATTACTTTATCAAGATTTTCTACACTTTATGAGGCTCAATTATTAATGAAAAAACATCATATTTCTGGATTTCCTGTTGTTGAAAATGATAATACATTAATAGGAATAATAACTAAAAGAGATATAAAATATAGAATGGATATTAATTCTTTAGTAGAAAATGTTATGACAAAAAATAAATTAATTGTATCTAATAAAAATATTACTTTAGAAAAAGCTAAAAAAATATTATTAACAGAAAAAGTAGAAAAATTACCACTTGTAGATAACTTTAAAAAGTTAGTTGGATTAGTAACTATTAAAGATATTGATAATATAATTAAATATCCAAATGCATGTAAAGATTCTAAAGGTCGTTTACGAGTAGGAGCTGCAATAGGAATAGAAAAAAATTCTTTAGAGAGAATAGATTCTTTAGTAAAAGAAGGTGTAGATATAATATCTATTGATTCAGCACATGGACATTCTAAATGTGTATTAGATATGATTAAAAAAATCAAAAATAATTTTCCACAACTTGTATTAATTGCTGGAAATATAGTCACAATGGAAGGTGCTAAAGAAATGATTGATGTTGGAACAACAATTGTAAAAGTTGGAATTGGATCTGGATCTATTTGTACTACACGAGTTATTTCTGGAGTAGGAATGCCACAAATTACTGCTATACTTGATGTTTGTAAATATGCTAAAGATAAAAATGTTAATGTCATTTCTGATGGAGGAATAAGATATTCTGGTGATATTGTTAAAGCTATTGCTGCAGGATCCAGTGCTGTAATGATTGGTAGTTTATTTGCTGGAACAGATGAAGCTCCTGGTGAAGAAATTATTTATCAAGGTAGAAAATTTAAAACTTATGTAGGAATGGGGTCTCTAATTGCTATGAATCGAGGAAGTAAAGATAGATATTTACATTTTAATGAAAAATATGTACCAGAAGGAATAGAAGCAAGAGTTCCTTATAGAGGAAAAATTAAAGATATAATTTATCAAATTTGTGGAGGATTACGTTCTGGAATGGGATATTGTGGAGTCACTACTATTCAAGAATTAATGAAAAAAGGAAGATTTGTAAAAATTACTAATTCTGGATTAAAAGAAAATCATCCACATAGCGTCAGCATAACTAAAGAATCTCCAAATTATTTTAATTCTAAAAGTACCCAGGACGGGATTTGAACCCGTACGATCGATAATGATCACAGGATTTTAAGTCCTGTGTGTCTACCTGTTCCACCACCTGGGCATTTATAAAAGCGAGAAACGGGATTCGAACCCGCGACCCCAACCTTGGCAAGGTTGTACTCTACCAACTGAGCTATTCTCGCAAATTATTATTAAATAAATTTATTATTTCTTGTATTTTAATATGTGCGGTTTCTGTAGTTATATTATTAATATTTTTTATTGAATGTAAACAATATATTATTTTTTTTAACAAAAAAAGACATTTTTTTTTATATATATCATCCAAAGTAATCTCATTGATTGTATTTTTTTTTAAAAAATTTTTTGTTTTTGTAAATTGTTTTAGTAATTCATTAGCTCTTATTACTATTGATATAGGCATACCAGATTTTTTTGCTACATAAATTCCATAACTATGTTCAGATCCACCAGAAATTAATTTGCGCATAAAAATAATATTATTCTGATTTTTTTTAATAGAAATATGAAATATTTTTGTTCTTTTTAAATAATTATTTATATTATTTAATTCATGATAATGAGTTGCAAATAGTGTAAGAGGTTTTAAATCTTTTTGATGTAAAAATTCAATAATTGCCCATGCTATTGAAATTCCATCATATGTACTAGTTCCTCTTCCAATTTCATCTAAAATAATGAAACTTCTTTTAGAAATATTGTTTAATATATTTGCTGTTTCATTCATTTCTACCATAAAAGTAGATTCTCCTAAAGAAATATTATCAGATGCACCTACTCTACTAAATAAACTATCTATTAATCCAATTTGTGCATATTTAGCAGGAATAAAACTACCAATATGTGCCATTAATATAATAATAGCAGTTTGTCGTAAAACAGCTGATTTTCCTGACATGTTAGGGCCAGTTATAATCATAATTTGTTGCTTTTTTTTATCTAAAATTATATCATTTGGTATATAATCTATTTTAGATTGGAATTGTTTTTCAATAACTGGATGTCTTCCTTCTTTTATAAAAAATTTTAAAGAATTATCAATATTTGGTTTTTCATAATTATTATCTAATGCAGATTTAGAAAAAGAACATAATACATCTAATTCAGATATTAATTTTGCATTTTTTTGTAAAGGTTTAATTTCTTTTGTCATTTTTTGAATTATGTTATAAAAAATTTCTTTTTCTATAGAAATAATTTTTTGTTCTGCATTTAAAATATTATGTTCAAAAATTTTTAATTTTTCAGTTATATATCTTTTAGCATTACTTAATGTTTGTTTTAGGATCCAATAAGATGGAATTTGTTTTTTATTTGTAGTTTTAATTTCAAAATAAAATCCAAATAAATTATGATATCCAATTTTTAAAGTTGAAATTCCTGTTTTTAATTTTTCTATTTCACATAATTTATTTAAATATTCTTTTTGAGATAAGTACATTAATCGTATTTTATCTAATTCTTGAGAAACACCATTAGCAATTATATTTCCTTTATCTATATTATGTGGAGGATTTGGTTGAAAAAGATTTACAACTTTATTAGATATAAATTCTATATTTTGAAATGACGATATAATTTTACATAAATTATTATAATCCTTTTGATTATATGATAATATTTTTTTTCGTATTTGTATAATCCCAATTATAGATTTATGTAATGTTAATATTTCTCTTGGTGATATTTTGCCAATAGATATTTTAGAAATTATTCTTTCTATATCATAAATATCTTTTAATTTGGTTCTAATAAAATATAATAGTGATTTATTAAGATATAATTCTTTTACTGTATTTTGACGTTGTTTAATTTGTAAAATATTTTTTAATGGAAAAGATATCCAATGTTTTAATAATCTACTCCCCATAGGAGTTAATGTCTGATCAATTACATCTAATAAAGATATGCCTTGTTTATTTTGACTATTAAATATTTCTAAACTTTTAAAAGTAAAATCATCAATCCACATATGATTTTCTTTTTTAATTTTTTTTATATGATTAATATGATGTAATTGTGTATATTGATTATTATATAAATAATTTAATATTGATCCAGAAGCTATTATTCCTAATTTCATATTTTCTATTCCAAATCCTTTTAATGAATTAGTTTTAAAATGATCTGTTAATTTTTCATAAGACAAGGAATAATCAAACATCCAATTTTCTATAGGATATGTATAATAATGATATTTTAATAATTTTTTATATAATTGTTGATCTGTTTTTTGAAAAATAATTTCACTTGGCTTAAAACGTTCTAAATATTGTAAAAGATTAATTTGAGTATCTTCTGTTATAAAAAATTCTCCAGTAGAAATATCTATAAAACTTAATCCAATATTATTATTATTTAAAAATATAGATGCTAAAAAATTATTAGATTTTCTATTTAAAATATTTTCATCAAGTATAACACCAGGAGTTACTATTTGTGTAACACCTCTTTTTACTATATGTTTGCCTTTTTTTGTTTCTATTTGATCACAAATAGCAACACGATATCCAGATTGTATTAATTTTGGTAAAAATGTTGATAATGAATGACATGGAAATCCAGCTAATTTAATATTATTATTTGATCGTTTTGTTAAAACAATATTTAATATTTTAGAACAAATAATTGCATCTTGTCCAAAAATTTCATAAAATTCTCCTACTTGAAATAATAAAATACTATCTATATATTTAGATTTTATATCATTATATTGCTCCATTAATGGAGTTTCGTTCTTTTTTATTATTGAATGGGTATTTTTTTTTTTATTCATAAAATGGAGATTGTTTTATATAATATAAATAGATTATTTTTTTATTTATGAATATAAAATTTAAAGAATATAATAATTTAGATTTAAATAAAATTTCTAATGAAATTTTATTTTTTTGGGAAAAAAATAATTTTTTTCAAAAACGTTTTCAATATAAAAATATTTCTAATCATAGTAGAAAGTCTTTATATATTGTATATGAAGGCCCTCCATCTATGAATGGAGATCCAGGTATACATCATTTTATAGCAAGAACAATTAAAGATATTTTTTGTAGATATTATGCCCTAAAAGGTAAAATAATTATTATCAATCCTGGTTGGGATACACATGGATTACCAATTGAATTAAGTGTAGAAAAACAAATAGGAATCAATAAAGATCATATAGGAAAAAAGATTAGTATAAATACATATAATAATACTTGTAAATCTTTAGTTAATAAATCAATAAAAAAATGGGTTGATTTTACAAAAAAAATAGGATTTTGGTTAAATCATAATAATACATTTATTACTTATAATACAAAATATATAGAAACTATTTGGTGGTTAATTAAAAAATTATATAAAAATAATTTAATATATAGGGGAATGACTATTCAACCTTATTCACCAGCTGCTGGAACTGGATTAAGTTATCATGAATTAAATTTTCCAGGAGCATATAAAGAAATTACTACTTTAACTCCTATTTTTAAATTAACATCTAAAAAAGATTCTTTACCAATACCAAGTAAAATTAGTAATAATATTGTAGGTAAAATATATTTTCTTTCATGGACTACAACTCCATGGACTTTACCTTCTAATATAGCGTTAGCTATTAAATCTGATATATATTATTTATTAGTTGCTATAAATAATAATGATAAAATAGAAAATATAATTTTTTATGAAAATTTAATTAATAAAATATTGCCAATAGAAAAATATTATAAAGTTATTAATTATAATGATATTAATAAATTATCAATTAAAAATAATAAAATACCTTATTGTATTTTATATAAATTTAAAGGCAAAGATTTAATTGGATCAAAATATGAACAATTATTTCCATGGTTTCCTCCTTTTCCTTCTTCAAAAAAGAAAAATGCTTTTAAAGTGGTAAATGGAGATAACTATGTAAATACAAAAGAAGGAACTGGAATTGTTCATATAGCTCCAACATTTGGAATCGATGATTTTGAAATTGCTATAAAACATAATTTACCTTCTATTTTAGTATTAAATGAAAAAAATATACCAGTTCCATTAGTTGATTTAAAAGGAAAATTCTTAAAAAATTGCCCCACTATGTTTAGTGGAAAATATATAAAACAAGAATTTAATAAAAAATTTAATATTTATTTACAAAAACAAGAACATCAATTATTATCAATAGATAAACAAATTATTAATCTTTTAAAAGATAACAATCAATTATTTAAAGCATATCAATATACTCATAATTATCCACATTGTTGGCGAACTAATAAACCAATTATTTATTATCCGTTAGATTCTTGGTTTATACGAACTAATCACATGAAAAATAAATTGATTAATTTGAATCAAAAAATTCATTGGGTTCCAAAATATATTGGAAACAAACGTTTTGAATCTTGGTTAAATAATGTAAAAGATTGGAATTTATCTCGTTCTAGATATTGGGGGACTCCTATGCCAATTTGGAGAACTAAAGATGGGACAGAAAATATAGTAATAGGCTCAATAGAAGAATTATATTTAGAAATAGAAAAATCTATTAAGTATGGATTAATGAAAAAAAATGTTTTACATAAATTTATTCCAGGAAATATGAGTAATGAAAATTATGAAAACATAGATTTGCATACACCATTTTTAGATCAAATAATTCTAGTATCTAAAAATGGCTTGCCTATGACTAGATATCCAGAGTTAATAGATGTTTGGTTTGATTCTGGAGCTATGCCATATGCACAATATCATTATCCATTTGAAAATAAAACATTAATAGATCAAAATATTTTATTTCCAGCAGATTTTATTGCAGAAGGAACAGATCAAATACGAGGATGGTTTTTTACATTACATACTATTAGTTCTTTATTATTTAATTCTATTGCATATAAAACTGTTTTATCTACTGGATTAATATTAGATGAAAAAGGTAAAAAAATGTCAAAAAGTAAGGGAAATACTATTAATCCTTTTCATTTAATTAATGAATACGGAGCAGATGCAATTCGTTGGTATATTATATTTAGTTCTGAACCTTGGGATAATTTAAAATTTAATAAAAAGGAAATTAATATAGTAATTAATAAATTTTTTGGAACACTTCATAATATTTATTCTTTTTTTGCAATCTATGCAAATATTGATGGATTTAATTATAATGTTATTGATAATAATATTTTATTATATGATAATGAGGAAAATGAGGAAAATAATGATTATAAAGAATTAGATTTATGGATTATTTCTGAATTAAATTCCATGATTAAAATGGTGGATTATTATTATTCTAAGTATAATCCTACTAAAGCTGTTCGTATTATTTTTTCATTTGTTTTAAATAAATTGAGTAATTGGTATATTAGAATATGTAGAAGAAGATTTTGGAAGGAAAATTATACAGAAACTAAAGTAACAGCATATAAAATTCTTTATAATAGTTTAATTACTGTTGCTAAATTAAGCTCCCCTATTATACCTTTTTTTGCTGAAAGAATATTTTTAGATCTTAATTCTATTACAAAACAAGATAATTTTAAAAGTGTTCATCTTAGTAAGTTTCCAACGTATAATTATCATTTAATAAATAATCAATTAGAAAAAAAAATGATTTTAATTCAAAGGATTACTAATTTAGTGTTTTCACTCAGAAAAAAAAATAACATTAAAATCAGGCAGCCATTACAACGTATTATTATTGGAATTAAAGACAAAAAAAATAAAATTCATTTTACAAAATATGCAAATATTTTTAAAATGGAAATTAATATAAAAGATGTTGAAATAGTTGATAATATTTATAATAAATATTCAAATATAATAAAGAAAACAATTGAACCTGCTTATAATTTATTAGGACCTAAATTTGGAAATTTAACTCAAAAAATAGCTAATATTATTAAAAAATTAAATACCAAAGACATTGAAGACTTTGAAAAAAATCAACAATATACTATTTATTTAAAAGGACAAAATATTTTGTTATCTATTAAAGATGTTAAAATCATTAATAAATGTGTAAAATATTGGGATATTTTATCTAATGAAGATGTGACTGTAGCATTAGATTTAAATATTTCCAATTCTCTTTTAGAAGAAGGCATAATCAGAGATTTAATAAGAAATATTCAAAAATTAAGAAAAATTAATAATTGTATAGTCACTGAGAAAATATTAATAATAATTTATATAAATAATAAAAAATTAATATTTATTATTAATAAATATAAAAATTATATATGTAAAGAAACTTTATCAAATAATTTATTAATAAAAGAATATAATAAAAATAATGTAAAACAAATAGGAGAAAAAATAATTCTTGGTAAAGAATTAATATATATAATAATTAAAAAAATTTAAATTGTGAAAAAGATTCTTTGTAGTATTAGTATTTTATCTATTTTAATAGATCAATTTATAAAAATTTATGTTAAAACTCATTTCATTCCTGGCTCTGGTATTTATATTTTTTCTTTTTTTTGGATTTTTTTTGTAGAAAATCCTGGAATGGCTTATGGATATTATCTTTTACCTGGATATAGTGGAAAATTATATTTAAGTATACTTCGTTTAATATTTATTATAATAATTTTATCTTTTATTATAATATTTTATAAAAAATATAAATATAATAAATATTCAAATTATTTAATTTTTCCTTTAGTTTTAATATGTTCAGGTTCTATTGGAAATTTTTTTGATAGTGCTTTATATGGACTATTATTTAATACTGGAACTATTTATAATCACACAATTCACAAATGGGTTTCATATTCAGAAATTTCTAATTTTAATAATTTTATTTGTTTCAATCAAAAAGGAGGATATGCTTCATTCATGAATGGTTGTGTAGTAGATATGTTTTATTTACCTATAATTGATACATATATACCTTATAATATTCCTATTATTGGAGGATATAAAATAAAATTTTTTCAATTTATTTTTAATTTTGCTGATATATTAATAACATTAGGAATAATTTTATTATTTTTTTTCAAAAATAAAATTAAAAAAATAAAGTTTTTTTAAAAAATTATTATTTTTTTGAGATTTATAAAAATCTCTATAGATTTGTGATTACATGATTTTTTATTAGTAATCCATTAAACAAGCCGGTGTAGCTCAGTTGGTCAGAGCACGTGATTTGTAATCTCGGGGGCGTGGGTTCGAATCCCTCTACCGGCTTTTTAAAAAAGACTAAATAGTAAATATGCTGTAGTGTATGTAGGGGAGATACTCAAGTTTGGTTAACGAGGACAGACTGTAAATCTGTTGGCATTGCCTTCGCAGGTTCGAATCCTGCTCTCCCCATTTGTTAAAAAATGCGGAAGTAGCTCAGTTGGCAAGAGCATCAGCCTTCCAAGTTGAAAGTCGCGGGTTCGAATCCCGTCTTCCGCTCTTGATTTTATTATGGCCAATGTAGCTCAGTGGAAGAGCACTTCCTTGGTAAGGAAGAGGTCACGGGTTCAAATCCCGCCATTGGCTTGTTTTTTAATTAATTGATCATGGTAAAAAAAAAATTTAAAAGAGATAAACCACATTTAAATATAGGAACTACTGGTCATGTAGATCATGGAAAAACTACGTTAACAGCTGCTATAACCAAAGTTTTATCAGAAATTGGATTAGCTGAAGAAAAGAGTTTTGATGCAATTGATAATGCACCTGAAGAAAAAGAAAGAGGAATTACTATAAATACTTCTCATGTAGAATATGAAACTATTAAACGTCATTATGCACATGTTGATTGTCCTGGACATGCAGATTATATTAAAAATATGATCACAGGGGCAGCTCAAATGGATGGAGCTATTTTAGTTGTTGCAGCGACAGATGGTCCGATGCCACAAACTAGAGAACATATTTTATTAGCACGTCAAGTAGGAGTCCCTAAAATTGTTGTTTTTATAAATAAAGTAGATCAAGTAGAAGATCCTGAATTATTAGAACTAGTAGAAATGGAAATCAGAGAATTATTATCCAAGTATGAATACGATGGAGAAAATATTCCTATTGTACAAGGATCTGCACTTGGTGCATTAAATGGAGATAAAAAATGGATTGAAAAAATAAAAGATTTGATGAATGTATTAGATGAATATATTCCAAATCCTATTCGTGAAATAGATAAATCATTTTTAATGCCTGTAGAAGATGTATTTACAATTACAGGAAGAGGTACAGTTGCTACTGGTAGAATAGAAAGTGGAATAATTAATACTGGAGATATAGTAGAAATTATTGGGCTTGGAGAAAAAAAATTAACATCTACAGTAACTGGAGTAGAAATGTTTAGAAAAATTTTAGATAATGGACAAGCTGGAGATAATGTGGGATTATTATTACGTGGTATAGAAAAAAAAGATATTAGACGTGGAATGGTAATTTCATCGCCTGGGACAGTTAATCCTTATAAAAAATTTAAAGCAAAAGTATATATTTTAACAAAAGAAGAAGGTGGAAGACATACATCATTTCATAATAAATATAGACCACAATTTTATTTACGTACTACAGATGTTACTGGTGAAATTCAGTTAGCAGATGGAGTGGAAATGGTAATGCCAGGAGATAATATATCAATGGAAGTTACTTTAAATCAACCAATTGCGTTAAGTAAAAATTTACGTTTTGCTATTAGAGAAGGAGGAAAAACAGTTGGAGCAGGACAAGTTGTATCAATTATTAATTAGTAAATTAAATATAAATAAACATTTACACGGATGTAGCTTAGATAGGTAGAGCATCGGTCTCCAAAACCGAAGGTCGTAAGTTCGATTCTTACCATCCGTGCAAAAAAATAAATATTATTTTTTTGTGAAAAAAACTTCTTATTTTATAGAAATATATAATGAATTATTTCATCATATAACATGGACTGATTGGAAAACTTTAAAACAAACTACCTTTGTAGTATTTTTTATGTCAATATTATTCTCCATATTTTTATATGGAGTAGATCAAATTTTCATTTTTTTTATAAAAAAAATTTTTTCTTTTTAAAATTAAAAAAAAAATTAACATGGGAAATTTAAAAAGAAAATGGTATGTTTTAAAAACTATTAGTGGACAAGAAAATAAAGTTAAATCATATATAGAACATGAAATAAAAAATAATGGATTTCAAGAACACATAGGAAAAGTATTAGTGCCTATTGAAAAAGTGATTCATATGAGAAAAGGAAAAAAAATTCATAGAGAAAAAGTTCATTATCCAGGATATGTTATGATAGAAGCATTTCTTGAATTAAAAGCTGTTCATGCTATCAAAAATGTCCCTGGAGTAATTAATTTTTTAAGTGATAAAAAAGGAGGGGATGCCGTTCCTATGAGAAAAGAAGAAGTTGATAAAATGTTAGGGTTAGGAGGCAATGAAAATATGGACAAGTTATCTCAACATTATGTAAATATTAATTTACCTTTTTTAGTTGGAGAAACTATTAAAGTAATAGATGGGCCTTTTAATGGATTTAATGGAACTATTGAAAAAATAAATCAAGAAAAAAGAAAATTAGAATTATCTGTTCTTATTTTTGGTAGAAAAACTCCATTAGAATTAAATTTTACACAAATAGAAAAAATTTTATGATAAATCATAAACATTTGATAAAAAAAATAAAAATTCAAAAAATATACGGAGGTCAAGCTAATCCATCACCTCCTATTGGTCCTATTTTAGGTAGTTCAGGAGTAAATATTATGGAATTTTGTAAACAATATAATAATAAAACTAAAGAATGGAAAGGTGAATTATGCCCAGTTATTATTAGTCTTTATCAAGATAAATCTTTTTCTTTTATAATTAAACAACCTCCAGTATCTATTCAATTACTTAATTTAATAGATAAAAAAAAAGGATCAAAAGAATCAAATCGTGATAAAATAGGGACAATAAGTATGGATAAAATTAAAATTATTGCTAATAATAAAATAAAAGATATGAATTGTTATTCTATTAAATCTGCTATTTCTATGATTATTGGAACTGCAAAATCTATGGGTATTGATATTATGTGAATAAAAATAATAATGACAAAAAAAAAATTAACAAAAAATAAAAAAAAATTTTTAAATAAAATAGAAAAAAAAGAATATTCTTTAGAAGAAGGAATATCTATGATTAAAAAAATTACTTTTGTTAAATTTGATTCTTCTATAGATCTTGCTATTCGTTTAAAGATCAATAAACGTTATAAAAATCAAATTTTAAAAGGTATTATTAAATTTCCACATGGATTAGGAAAACATATTAGGATTTTAGCATTAGTTCCTAAAGAACAAGAACTAAAAGTTAAAGAATCTGGTGCAGATTATGTTGGATTAGATTATATTAATAAACTTAAATCTGGTTGGACCAATGTAGATATTATTATAGCTATTCCATCTATTATGCATAAATTATTAGATATAGGAAAAATATTAGGCCCAAAAGGTTTAATGCCAAATCCTAAATTAGAGACTGTAACTAATGATCCATGTAAAGCTATACAAGAAATTAAATCTGGAAAAAGATCATTTAAATCGGATCATTATGGAATTATACATTCTTCTATTGGAAAAATTTCTTTTTCTTCCAATTATTTATTAGATAATGCCAATGCACTATTTAAACAAATAATTTATAATAGTAAAGAGAGTCTAAGTGCATTTGATGGAATTCATAAAATATATATATCATCTACTATGAGTAATAGTATTTTAATAACTTTAAAAAGTTTAGCATTTAAATAAAAATAATGAAAAAGGAACAAAAAATAAAATATATTTTAAATTTATATTCATTATTACATAATAATAATTCCATTTATATAATGGATATATCAGGATTAAATTCTAATCAAATTTGTAATTTAAGAAAACAATTTTATACCACCATTAATGTAAAAATGATAGTAGTTAAAAATACTCTTTTAGAACAAGCTTTTAAAAAAAATAACAAATTTTTACCATTGTCTCCATTATTAAAAGGAAATACATCTATTTTATGTTCTAATTCAGGAAATATACCATCTAAAATTATAAAAAAATTTCATATTGATGAAAATTTAGAAAAACCTTCTTTAAAAGGGGCATATATAGAGGAATCTTTTTATTTTGGAAATAAAGATTTAGATATATTAATTAATTTAAAATCCAAAAAAGATTTAATTTTAGATCTTATTCATTCGATTCAATATCCAATAAAACAGATTTTGTTATCTTTAGGTAAAGATCAATTATTTAAAATTTTTGATTCATTAAAAAAACTGACAAATTGAATAAGATTAAGATAAAGATAAATTGAATAATAAGATGATAAAAAAATTAGCAGAACAATTAGTTAATTTGACTGTAAAAGAAATTAATGAATTAGCAAAATTGTTAAAAACAGATTATGGCATTGAACCTACTACTATTACTTCATCATTAAACAATGCTTCTACTATAAATGCTGACAAAATAGGAAATAATATTTCTACTAACCAAGAAGAAAAAAATGTTTTTGATTTAGTTTTAAAATCTTTAGGTAATTCTAAATTATCTTTAGTAAAATTAGTAAAAGAAATCACTGGTAAAGGATTAAAAGAATCTAAAGAAATAGTAGATAATATTCCACAAATAATTAAAAAATCTGTAGATAAAAAAGAAGCAGAAATAATCAAAAAAAAATTTGAAGATATAGGATCAAATATTGAATTAAGATAAATTCAAATGTGCAAAATATTTTTATTAGAAATTTAAATTACTGTTAATACAGGTGAATACAAAGAAAAATTCAGATAGAATTTCTTTTGCTTCAGTCGAAAGAAATGTAGATTATCCTGATTTTTTGGATATTCAAATACAATCATTCAAAGAATTTTTTCAAATTGATACAAAACCAGAGAATAGAAAAAATGAAGGTTTGTTTAAAGCATTTAATGAAATTTTTCCAATTTCAGATGCTAGAAATTCTTTTGTTTTAGAATTCAAAGGTTATACTATAGATTCTCCTAGATATTCAATAGAAGAATGTCTGGAAAGAGGATTAACATATAGTATTCCTTTAAGAGCAAAATTAAAATTATATTGTACAGATCCTGAACACGAAGATTTTGAAACTGTATATCAAGAGGTCTATCTTGGAACATATCCATATATGACACCATCAGGTTCATTTATTTTTAATGGGTCTGAACGTGTTATTGTTTCTCAACTTCATCGTTCTCCTGGAGTATTTTTTAGTCAATCTCATCATTCTAATGGAACTAAATTATATTCAGCTCGAATTATTCCATTTAAAGGTTCTTGGATTGAATTTGCTACAGACATTAATAATGTCATGTATGCATATATTGATAGAAAGAAAAAATTACCAATGACTACTTTGCTTAGATCTATTGGTTATGAAAGAGATAAAGATATATTAGAAATATTTAATTTAGCAGAAGAAATAATCATAGAAAAAATTAATATAAATAATTTAATAGGTAAAGTATTAGCTGCTAGAGTGCTTAATATTTGGCATGAAGATTTTGTAGATGAAGAAACTGGAGAAGTAATTTCGTTGGAAAAAAATGAAATTTTAATTGAAAGAGATATTCTTATAGAAAAAGAACAAATAAATATTATTTATGAACATGATATAAAAACTATTTTAGTACATAAAAAATATGGAAAAAATAAAGATTATTCTATTATTTATAATACTTTACAAAAAGATCCTACTAATTCTGAAAAAGAAGCTGTAGAATATATTTATAGACAGTTAAGAAATTCTGATCCGCCAGATGAAGAAACGGCTAGAGGAGTTATAGATAAATTATTTTTTTCTGATACTAGATATAGTTTAGGACCAGTTGGCAGATATCGTTTAAATAAACGTCTGGGATTAAATATTAATCAATCGTCTTTAGTTTTAACTAAAGAAGATATTATTGCTATTGTTGAACATTTAAATGCTTTATCAAATTCAAAAAGAGAGGTAGATGATATAGATCATTTATCTAATAGACGTGTTCGAACTGTAGGAGAACAATTATTAACACAGTTTAGTATTGGATTATCTAGAATGGCTAGAACAATTAGAGAAAGAATGAATGTGCGTGATAATGAAGTGTTTATGCCTGTAGATTTGATTAATTCTAAAACATTATCTTCTGTAATTAATACTTTTTTTGGGACAAACCAATTATCTCAATTTATGGATCAAACTAATCCATTGTCTGAAATTACTCATAAACGAAGATTATCAGCATTAGGTCCTGGTGGATTATCTAGAGAAAGAGCTGGATTTGAAGTTAGAGATGTTAATTATTCTCATTATGGAAGATTATGTCCAATAGAAACTCCAGAAGGCCCAAATATTGGATTGATATCTTCTCTGGCTGTTTTTGCAAAAATAAATCCAATGGGATTTGTTGAAACTCCTTATCGATTAGGAAATCATGGAAAAGTCAATATGAAATCAATACAATATTTTAGTGCTGAAGAAGAAGAAGGAAAAATTATAGCTCAAGCAAATGCTATAGATCAATATGGAAATTTTTTATCTAATAGAATCATTGCTAGAAAAGATGGGGATTTTCCGATAGTAACTCCTAATGAAGTGAATTATATCGATTTAACACCTAATCAAATTGCTTCTATATCTGCTTCTTTAATTCCTTTTTTAGAACATGATGATGCTAATAGAGCACTTATGGGATCTAATATGATGAGACAAGCTGTTCCATTATTAAAACCAGAAACTCCTATTGTAGGAACGGGTTTAGAAAAACAAGTAGCTAAAGATTCAAGAATTTTAATTCATGCCAAATATGATGGACATGTAGATTATGTAGATGCAAAAAAAATTATTATTTCTCAAAAACGACTTAAAATAGAAAATTTAGTTAGTTTTGACTCCAAAATTAAAACGTATAATTTAGTTAAGTTTAGAAAAACAAATCAAAATACTTGTATTAATTTAAAACCTATTGTTAGAAAAGGAATGATAGTTAAAAAAGGGCAAATTTTATGTGAAGGATATGCTACAGAAAATGGAGAATTAGCTTTAGGTAGAAATTTAAGAGCAGCATTTATTCCTTGTAATGGATATAATTTTGAAGATGCTGTATTAATTTCTGAAAAAGTAGTTAGCGAAGATTGGTTTACTTCAATTCATATTGATGAATATTCTTTAGATGTTAGGGATACAAAATTAGGAATGGAAGAATTAACAAATGATATTCCTAATGTTAGTGAAGAAGCTACAAAAAATTTAGATGAAAATGGTATTATAAGAATTGGAGCAGAGGTAAACCCAGGAGATATTTTGATAGGTAAAATTACTCCTAAAGGAGAATCTGATCCTACACCTGAAGAAAAATTATTAAGAGCTATTTTTGGAGATAAAGCAGGAAATGTAAAAGATGCTTCTTTAAGAGCAGAGCCTTCTTTATTTGGAGTTGTTATTGATACTAAATTATTTACTAGAAGTATAAAGGATAAAAAATCTAGAATTCAGGATAAAATCAAAATAGATAAAATAGAAAAAGAATATAATAAAGAACTTATTGAATTAAAAAATAAATTATTAAAAAAATTATTTTCCATATTAAATGGTAAAATATCTAAAAAAATTTATTATTATGAAAATAATAAAGAAATTATCAAATCAGGAACGATATTTACGATGAAATTATTAAATAGCATACAAGATTATTTAATAGTTAATCATTATGATTGGACTAATGATATAACAATTAATAATTTAATTTCTGAGATATTTCATAATTATGAAATTGCAATAAAAAATGCATATAATATTTTTCAACATAAAAAAATTTCTATCTCCGTAGGAGATGAACTACCATCTGGAATTATTAAAATGGCTAAAGTTTATATAGCAAAAAAAAGAAAATTAAAAATAGGAGATAAAATGGCTGGAAGACATGGAAATAAAGGTGTAGTTGCCCGTATTTTACGTGAAGAAGATATGCCATTTTTAGAAGATGGCACACCAGTAGATATAGTATTAAATCCTTTAGGTGTTCCTTCTAGAATGAATATAGGACAAATCTATGAAACAGTTTTAGGTTTAGCAGGATATAAATTGAATGTTAAGTTTTCTACTCCTATATTTGATGGGGCTACTATCGATAATATTACAGAATATACAAATAAAGCAAATATTCCTAAATTTGGAACTACTTATTTATTTGATGGAGGAACTGGAGAACGTTTTGATCAACCTGCTACAGTTGGTGTTATATATATGTTAAAATTAGGACATATGGTAGATGATAAAATGCATGCACGATCAATAGGCCCTTATTCCCTTATTACTCAACAACCTTTAGGTGGAAAATCTCAATTTGGAGGACAAAGATTTGGAGAAATGGAAGTTTGGGCCTTGGAAGCATTTGGTGCATCTAATATTTTACGTGAAATGTTAACAGTAAAATCAGATGATGTTGTAGGTAGAGCAAAAACTTATGAAGCTATAGTAAAAGGAGATCCTATGCCAGATCCTAATAATCCGGAATCATTTAATGTGTTATGTTATGAATTAAAAGGATTAGGATTAGATATTCATTTAGAGGAATAAATAATTTTAAACAAAAATGAATAATAAAAAAAATCATAAGTTTAAGAAAATTACTATTAGACTTTCTTCTCCAGAATCCATTTTAAAAGAATCACATGGAGAAGTATTAAAACCAGAAACTATTAATTATAGAACACATAAACCAGAAAGAGATGGTCTTTTTTGTGAAAGAATTTTTGGCCCTGTAAAAGATTATGAATGTGCTTGTGGCAAATATAAAAGAATTAGATACAAAGGAATTGTTTGTGATAGATGTGGAGTAGAAGTATCTGAAAAAAAAGTTAGAAGAGAGAGAATGGGGCATATAAGTTTAGTTGTTCCAGTTGTACATATATGGTCTTTTAGAACATCTCCTAATAAAATAGGATATTTATTAGGACTTTCTTCTAAAAAATTGGAAATGATTATTTATTATGAACGTTATGTAGTATTACAAAGTGGTATAGCAGTTGATGAAAATAATAATCCATTAAAATATGGTACTTTTTTAACTGAAGAAGAATATTTAAATATATTAACTACAATTACAAAAGATAATCAATTTTTAGAAGATACAAATAAAGATAAATTTATAGCTAAAATGGGAGCTGAATGTATAGAGAATATGTTAAGTCGTATTGATTTAGATTCTTTATCATCAAAATTAAAAAATTCAGCTAATAATGAAACATCTAAACAAAGAAGATTGGAAGCTTTAAAACGATTACAAGTAGTAGAATCTTTTAAGGAAGGTAAAAAAAATGGGGGTAATGTTACTTGGATGATTATTCATGTTTTATCTGTGATTCCTCCTGAATTAAGACCTTTAGTTCCATTAGATGGTGGCCGTTATGCTGCTTCTGATATGACCGATTTATATCGACGTGTATTAATTAGAAATAATAGATTAAAAAGATTAATAGAAATTAAAGCGCCTGAGGTCATATTGAGAAATGAAAAAAGAATGCTTCAAGAATCTGTAGATTCTCTTTTTGATAATTCAAGAAAAATGTCAGCAGTAAAATCTGAAGCAAATAGACCTTTAAAATCTTTATCAGATTCTTTGAAAGGAAAACAAGGAAGATTCAGACAAAATCTTCTTGGTAAAAGAGTTGATTATTCTGCACGATCTGTCATTGTTGTAGGTCCTAATTTGAAATTGCATGAATGTGGTATTCCCAAAGATATGGCAGCAGAATTATATAAACCTTTTATTATCAGAAAATTAATGGAACGAGGGGTAGTAAAAACGGTCAAATCTTCAAAAAAAATTATAGATAGAAGAGATCCTATGATATGGGATATTTTAGAAAATGTATTAAAGGGGCATCCAATTTTATTAAATAGAGCGCCAACTTTACATAGATTAGGGATTCAAGCTTTTCAACCAAAATTAATAGAGGGAAAAGCTATTCAATTACATCCTTTAGTTTGTTCTGCTTTTAATGCAGATTTTGATGGAGATCAGATGGCCGTTCATTTACCATTATCTTTTGGTGCAATTTTAGAAGCAAAAATTTTGATGTTAGCTTCTCATAATATTTTAAACCCTGCTAATGGAGACCCAATTACTGTACCCTCTCAAGATATGGTATTAGGATTATATTATATGACTAAAGAATTAACATCTTATAATAGTACAATAAAAGTAAAAGGAGAAGGAATGAAATTTTATTCTCCAGAAGAAGTTGAAATTGCTTATAATCAACATATTGTAGATTTACATGCAATTATTAAAGTAAAAGTTAATATTAGAAATTCAGATAATACTTTAATGAATCAATTAATACAAACAACTGTAGGTAGAGTATTATTTAATCAAGTAGTTCCTAAAACAGTAGGATTTATTAATAAATCTATTACAAAAAAAACTTTAAGAGAAATAATAGGTAAAATTTTATATTTAACAAATGTTCCTATAACAGCTAAATTTTTAGATGACATTAAAGAATTAGGATTTTATAATGCTTTTAAAGGTGGATTATCTTTTGGATTAGGTGATATTATTATTCCAAGTGATAAAAAAAATATGGTTTTAGATGCTATTCAACAAGTAGATAATGTGAAAAGTAATTACAATATGGGATTAATTACTAATAATGAAAGATATAATCAAGTAATTGATATATGGACAAATACTAATTTAATGTTGACAGAACAAGTAATGAAACATATGCGTGAAGATAAATTAGGATTTAATCCCGTTTATATGATGTTAGATTCTGGAGCTAGAGGATCTAAAGAACAAATTAGACAACTTTCTGGAATGCGTGGATTAATGGCAAAACCTCAAAAAACAGGATCCTCAGGTGGAGAAATTATTGAAAATCCTATTTTATCTAATTTTAGAGAAGGTCTTTCTATTTTAGAATATTTTATTTCTACTCATGGTGCTAGAAAAGGATTAGCAGATACTGCTTTAAAAACTGCTGATGCTGGATATTTAACAAGAAGATTAGTAGATGCTGCACAAGATGTAATTATTAAAATAGAAGATTGTAATACTTTAAGAGGATTAAAAATTACATATTTAAAGAAAAATGAAGAAGTAGTAGAATCTTTATTTAATAGAATTTTAGGAAGAATATCATTAAATGATATTTATCATCCAAAAGAAGACAGAATCATTGTATCATCTGGACAAATGATTAATGAAACAATTGCATATATAATAGAACAATCTGGAATTGATTATGTATATGTTCGTTCTCCACTTACTTGTGAAGCCAGAATGGGTCTTTGTTCTAAATGTTATGGAAGAAATCTATCTACTGGAAAAATAGTTAAAAAAGGTGAAGCTGTTGGTGTTATTGCAGCACAATCAATAGGTGAACCTGGTACTCAATTAACTTTGAGAACTTTTCATGTTGGAGGAACAGCTGGTAATATTTCTGAATCATCAACAATAAAAGCTAATTATGATGGTATCGTAGAATTCGATGATTTAAAAACAGTCAAAACTAATTATGGAAAAAAAAGAGAAATTGTTGTTTCTCGTACAACTGAAATGAAACTTTTTAATAAAAAAAAGTCTTCTAATTCTTTGTTAATGGTGAAAAATATTCCTTATGGAGCTACTTTATATGTTAAACATAAAGATAAATTAAAACAAGGAGATATAATATGTAGATGGGATTTATATAATGCAGTAATTATTGCAGAATATTCTGGTAAAATTATTTATCAACATTTAGAACAAGGTGTAACGTTTCAAGTCGAAAAAGATGATCAAACAGGATTTCAAGAAAAAGTAATTACAGAAGTAAGAAATAAAAATTTAATTCCTACATTAAAAATTATTAATGATCATAATAATGAAGAATTAAAAATATATAATTTACCAGTAGGATCCCATTTAATGGTTAAAGATAATGAATTGATAGAAGCAGGTACAATTTTAGTAAAAGTTCCAAGAAAAACTGCTAAATCTGGGGATATTACGGGTGGATTACCCCGTTTATCTGAATTATTTGAAGCTAGAAATCCTTCTAATCCTGCAGTAGTTTCAGAAATGGATGGAATAGTAAGTCATGGAAAAGTAAAGAGAGGAAATAGAGAAATTATTGTAGAATCTAAAACTGGAGAAATTAAAAAATATCTAGTAAAATTATCTAATCAACTATTAGTTCAGGAAAATGATTATGTGAAAGCTGGAATGCCTTTATCAGATGGTGCAGTAACTCCAAATGATATTTTGAATATAAGAGGACCTATCGCTGTTCAAAAATATTTAATTAATGAAATACAAGAAGTATATCGTTTACAAGGAGTAAAAATAAATGATAAACATTTTGAAATCATTGTTCTTCAAATGATGAGAAAAGTAGAAATTATAGATGTTGGAGATACTAAATTTTTAGAAGGCAGTATTGAATATAAAGATGATTTTTTAGAGGAAAATCATAAAATATCTCAAATGTTAGTTGTAGTCAATTCAGGTGACTCTAATAATTTTAAAGTAGGAGATATTATTAGTTATAGAAAATTTAGAAATGAAAATGTTATATTAAAATATAAAAATAAAAAATTATTAATTACTCGTAACACAATTCCTGCTATAGCAAGACCTATATTACAAGGTATAACTAAAGCAGCTTTACAAACTAAATCTTTTATCTCAGCTGCTTCGTTTCAAGAAACGACAAAAGTATTAAGTGAAGCTGCAATAAGTAGTAAAACAGATAATTTGAATGGATTAAAAGAAAATGTTATTGTTGGTCATAAAATTCCTGCTGGAACTGGAATAAAAGATTATGAAAATATTTCTTTTGAAATTTTATCATCATAATTTATTATTTTTTGACTTTTTTATTTTTTTCTTTTAAAGGAGCAGTTTGATTAAAAATTAATTTATTTTTATCAGCAACTACGTAAAAATAACCAATTCTTTGAAATTGATAATGATCTCCTATTTTTGCTGTTTTTAAAATGGGTTCTGCATAAGCAATAATTTTTTCTATAGATTTATAATTGATATTTTTTTTATCCAAAAAATGACAATTTTTATTGTTTACTTGAAAAAGTGGATGATAAATATATGTTTCTATATTAATAGAATGTTCAATAGATACCCAATGTAAAGTACTTTTTATCTTTTTACTACTATATTGATTAATATTAGTACCAGATTTACTTTTTGGATCATATAAACAATGTATTTCTATAATATTGCCTATTTTATCTTTAATTACCGAATGAGCTTTTATAATATAAGCATTTTTTAATCTAACTTGTTGATCAATTGAAAGACGAAAAAAATTATTTATTTTTTTTTCTAAAAAGTCATTTTTTTCTATATATAAAAATTTAGAAAAAGGAATTTTTCTAAATCCAAATTGTATATTTTCTGGATTATTTTGTGAAGATAACCATTCTGTATGATTATCTGGATAGTTATCTATAATTAATTTAATAGGATTGAAAATAACCATTACTCTATAAGCAATTTTATTTAAGTGTTCTTTAACTTTTAATTCCAAAAGAGATGTATTAATTACATTATTTCTTTTTGTGACACCTATATTTTTAATAAAATTGTTGATCCCTAAAGCAGTATATCCTTTTCTACGTAATCCTGATATAGTATATATTCTTGGATCATTCCAATAATTAATAATTTTATGATCAATTAATTTTTGTATTTGTCTTTTGCTAGTAATTGTATTTTTTAAATTTAATCTTGAAAATTCTATTTGTTTAGGTTTTCTATATTTGTTATCAAAAATTTGATCTAAATACCAATTATATAGAGGACGTCTATTTTCAAACTCTGATGAACATAGAGAATGAGATATTTGTTCTATATAATCACATTGTCCATGAGTCCAATCATAAGTAGGATATATACACCATTTATTTTGTGTACGAAAATGTTTTGTTTTTAATATTCTATACATAATTGGATCTCTCATATTCATATTAGAAGAACTCATATCAATTTTTGCTCTCAATACACAAGTACCTTCTTTAAAGAATCCATTTTTCATTTTTTCAAAAAGATATAAATTTTCTTCTATCGATCGATTTCTAAAAATACTATTAATTCCTTTATCAATAGGATTTTTTCTTTGAATTTGAATCATATACTGAGTTTGATTATCAACATATGCTTTATGATTTTTAATCAATCGTATTGCTAATTCATATAATATTTTAAAATAATCTGAGGCATAACATTCTTTATCCCATTTAAATCCTAAAAATATTAAATCATTTTTAATAGATTCTACATATTTATTTACATATCTAATATTAGGGTTTGTATCATCAAATCTAAGATTCACTGGAGCTTTATATTTTTGTCCTAAACAAAAATTTAAATAAATAGCTTTTACATGTCCTAAATGAAGATATCCATTTGGTTCTGGAGGAAATCTAAATTTAATATTATGGATAGGTAATCCTTGTTTAATATCTTCCTCTATTATTCTTTCAATAAAATTCAAATTTTTAATATAATTTTTAGTTTAAAAATCGTAAATTTAGTGATTTTTTATAAAAAAATTATAAATAGTGAATTATACTGAAACTATTCAATGGATATTTAATCGTTTTCCTTCTTATCAAGATAAAGAAAAAAATTATTATAAACCTGGATTAGAAAGAATTCATAATTTTTGTTCTTATTTAGGCCATCCACAAAATTATTTTAAAAGCATTCATATAGCTGGAACAAATGGAAAAGGATCTACTGCACATATGTTATATTCTATACTGCAAGAAGAAAAATATAATATTGGATTATTCACTTCTCCTCACTTAATAAATTTTAGAGAAAGAATTTCTTGTAATGGTAAATTAATTGATAAAAACTTTATTATAGAATTTATTAAAAAAAATAAAAAAATTATAGAAAAAGAAAAAATTTCTTTTTTTGAACTTAATACTGGTTTAGCTTTTGAATATTTTAAGAATAAAAAAGTATTTATGGCAATTATAGAAACAGGGTTAGGTGGGCGTTTAGATTCAACAAATATAATAATTCCAGAAATTTCTGTGATTACAAATATAAGTAAAGATCATACAAAAATTTTAGGCAATAGTTTATCCAAAATTGCTTTAGAAAAAGCTGGAATTATTAAAAATAATACATCAGTTATTATTGGATTTTGTAAAAATCATATTAAACGTATTCTTTTACAAGAAGCATTTAATAAAAATGCTCCAATTTATTTTATAAAAAAACGAAAAAATATATCCATGTATACAATTCCATGTGAATCAATTTATCAAAATTATAATAAACAACTTGTGTTAAGCATTGTTAACTTGTTAATAAATAAAAAAAATATTATTATTTCTAATAAATCTATAAAAAATGGGTTTCTCAATGTTAATAAAAATACGTGTATTAAAGGTCGTTGGCAAATTTTACAATTAAATCCAAAAATTATTTGTGATATAGCACATAATGAAGAAGGAATAAAAATAATTACTCAACAATTAAAAAAAGAATTTTATGACAAATTACATTTAGTATTAGGATTTGTAAAAGATAAAAATGTTAAAAAAATATTACAATATTTTCCTTCTGATGCATTTTATTATTTTTGTCAACCAAATATAGATAGAAAATTATCTATTAAATATTTAAAAAAATTAGTAAAAATAAAAAATAATAAATATGTAAAATTTTTTTATTCCGTTAAAGATGCATTTTCAAATGCAAAATATAACTCTAAACAACAAGATTTAATTTTAATTAGTGGTAGTACTTTTACAGTTTCAGAAATATTATTGAATTTTTTCATGTAAAAATAATTTTGTTATTTTTTTTATGTATTATTGTGATTGGGTGATTAGCTCAGTTTGGTTTAGAGCATCTGTTTTACACGCAGGGGGTCACTGGTTCAAATCCAGTATTACCCATTTGTTTTAAAATAAAAGATACAATTTGATTTTTTTCTTGTGGACTAAACCAAGTGATATCACTATCTTTTTTATACCATGTAAGTTGTTTTTTAGCATATTGTCGGGTATGTATTTTAATCTCATCAATAGTATTATATATATTTCCTTTTGTTTTTTGTGATAAAAAATTAAATATTTCTTTATATCCAATAGTATTTAAACTGTTTAAATGTCTATATTGGTAATAAGATTTAGCTTCATCCAATAATCCAAGTTTGATCATATTATCTACTCTATGATTAATTTTATCATGTATTTCTTTTTTTGATAATATTAACCCTATTTTTATAGTATAAAAACTTCTTTTTACTTTTTGTTGATTAAAAAAAAATGATGGTGTATGTCTAGTAGATTTGATAATTTCTAAATATCTAATTAAACGAAATGGATTTTGTATATCTATATTAGGTATTTTTTTGATATATTTTGTAATTTCATGTTGTAAAAATGAAATACCATGTTTTCTAAAATTTAATATTAATTCATTTCTTATATTTTGATTAATATTTGGAATTTTAGATAAACCAACTGTAACGGCTTTTTCGTATAAACTAGATCCACCAACCATAATTAAAATATAATGTTGTATAAATAATGTTTTTAATTTGTTTATTGCGTCTTTTTCAAAAAATTTAGCATTATAATAATCATGTATAGATAAATGGCCAATAAAATGATGTGGAATGGAATTTAAAACTTCTTCATTAGGAACACCTGTTCCTATTTTTAATTCTTTATAAAATTGTCTAGAATCACAAGATAAAATTTGAGTCCTAAATTTTTTTGCTAAAAAAAGAGCAACTTGTGTTTTACCAATACTCGTTGGACCTAGAATAACAACTAAAAAATTATATTTCAAGTTATTGTTTATTTGATTGCAAAATATTTATATAATTTATACAACATCCAATAATCTGCTAAAACTAATGCAGTCATGGCTTCTACAATAGGAATAGCTCTAGGTAAAACACAAGGATCATGTCTTCCTTTTCCTTTCATAAATACTATATTTCCATTTTGATCAATAGTTTGTTGTGTTCTCATAATTGTAGCAACTGGTTTCAACGCTATTTTAAAATATATATCCATTCCGTTTGATATTCCACCTTGTATTCCACCAGAAAAATTAGTTTTAGTACTTTCATCTTGATTAAATAAATCATTATGTTTTGATCCTGTTAATGTAGATCCAAAAAATCCACTACCATATTCAAATCCTTTTACTGCATTAATTGATAACATTGCTTTCGCTAATTCTGCATGTAGTTTATCAAAAACAGGTTCTCCTAACCCTATTGGAACATTTTGAATAATACAAGTAATAGTTCCTCCTATAGAATCTCCATCTTTTTTTACTTCTTTAATTTTTGATATCATTTTTTTTGCTATATCTATATCTGGACATCTAATAGGAGTTTTTTCTATATTTTCAAAATTGAGATCACTATAAGATTTATCTACATATATTTGTCCAACAGAAGAAACGTAAGATATAATTTTAATTTTTTTTATTAATTGTTTTGCAATAGAACCTGCCACAACTCTACATATTGTTTCTCTAGCAGATGATCTCCCTCCCCCTCTATAATCTCTTATACCATATTTTTTTTCATAAGTAAAATCAGAATGTGAAGGCCTATATACATTTTTAATATGTTCGTAATCTTTAGATTTTTGATTATTATTATAAATAATAAATCCAATTGGAGCTCCTGTAGTGATTTCATTGAAAAGTCCAGACAAAAAAATGACTTGATCTGATTCTTGTCTTGAAGTAACAATAGAAGATTGACCTGGTTTTCTTCGATTAAGTTCTTCTTGAATAAAATGGATATTTAGTTTTAATCCAGATGGACATCCATCAATAATTCCACCTAATGCTTTTCCATGACTTTCTCCAAAAGTCGTTATTTTAAATAATTTTCCAAATGTATTTCCAGACATTAAATAAAAATTTTTAATTTTGATAATAATAACTTAATAGTTTACTTTTTTTGTTGATCTAGATGCACTTTTTTTTACTACACACGATGATTTAGATAATACTGCTTCTTTAGAATTTTTATAAATATAAAATAATCGACTAAATTCAATCCAAAATAAACGTTTTATTAATTCTTCTTTATTGAAGGATCCTAATTGATTTTCTATGGTTGGTAAAAAAATGTTTATTAATTTATTATCTACAGATACATTTTTAACTTTATCGATAAAATTTAGTAATTGTTTTTCGCATATTTCTTTGTCTGTTGGTATAGTAATTCTTTGAAAACTTGTTCCAATTTTTTTTTCAAATTCTTTTAAATAACGAGTTTCTTTATGAGTATGAAGAATACATATTGAAATACCAGAATTTCCAGCTCTTCCAGTTCTTCCACTTCTATGAACATAAATTTTACTTTCATTTGGAATATTATAATTTATAACATGAGTTATATCGTGAACATCTAATCCACGAGATGCTACATCTGTAGCTACAAGTAATTGTAAAGTTTTATTTCTAAATCTATTCATTACTGATTCTCTTTGAAATTGAGTTAAATCTCCATATAATGCATCAGCATTATATCCATCTTTAATTAAAGAATTAGCTAGTTCTTTAGTTTTTTTTCTTGTTTGACAAAAAATAATTCCATATATATTTGGATTAACATCCATTATTTTTTTTAAAGTAAAATATTTATTATTTTTTTTATTTACTACGTAATAAATATGTTTGACATCATTAGATCCAATATTTTTTTCTCCTATAATAATTTCAATAGGATCTATAAGATAATTTTTGGCAATAATGTTAATGTGATTAGACATTGTTGCAGAAAATAGTAAACTTTGTCTTTGTTTAGGTAATTTTATAATAATAGTATCTAATTCTTCTTTAAATCCCATATTTAACATTTCATCTGCTTCATCTAAAATAAGATATTTTATATTATATAAAGACAATTTACGTCTTCTAATTAAATCATTAATTCTGCCTGGAGTTCCAACAATAATATGTACATGTTTTTTAAGATAAATAATTTGTTGATTAATATTCATTCCTCCATATAAAGGAATAACTTGTATCGGAATATATTTTGCAAAACCACGTAAATCACTAGTAATTTGAAGACATAATTCTCTAGTTGGACATAAAATTAAAGTTTGTGGATGGTAAAGATTTAATTTGGTTTTTTGTATAATCGGAATTCCAAAAGCTGCAGTTTTTCCTGTACCAGTTTGTGATAATGCAATCAAATCTTTATCAGATTTTAATATATATGGAATTACTTTTTGCTGAACTTGAGTAGGATTTATAAATCCTAAATCTTCTAAAGCTCGTAAAATATGTTTATTTAACAAATTATAAAATGTTTTCATAACAAAAAACTAATCAAAATATTAGTAATAAAATCCAGAATTATTTTATTATATGATTAAACACCAAATATAGATATTTAATGATTATTAATAGTATTTAAAAGTTTTTTTGTAATTTTTTGAAATCTAATTAGCAATAAAATTGAGGAGACTATTACACCTATCCCTAATCCTATCCAAACACCTATAACACCTATGTGAAATTTAATAGATAAAATATATCCTATTGGTAAAGCTAAAATCCAATAAGCAAATAAACTAATATATAATGGAATATATACGTCTTGTAAGCCTCTTAATATTCCCATAAAAATGCTTTGTATTCCATCAAATAATTGAACAATGCTTGCAATGATCATCATATTGTGTACCATATATTCTACTTCTTTATCATTTTTAATATACAATAATGGAATATAATCTCTTAAACAAATTAATAATATACTGCAAATAGAAAGGAATATGGTTCCCATAAAGATTACAGACCATCCTATTATTATTAAATCAGAATAATTTTTTAATGCTAATTGATTTCCGACCCTTACTGTAGCAGGAATAGAAAAACAAGTATTTAAAATAAAAGTAGAAGATACTAGATTAATGATTATTTGATGTGCAGCTAATTCTTTTATTCCACATTGTCCAGAAATAAAAGAAGAAATGGCAAATGCACTCATTTCTAAAAACATGTAAATTCCAGAAGGAATACCTATTTTTAATATTTTTTTTACATATTTTTTTTCTAACCAAAAATATTTCAAATTGTGAAAATAAATTTTTGTTTTTTTATGTTTTTTTAATAAAAAAAAAATATTTATTGACATAATAATACGATATATTAAAGTAGAATATCCCACACCTAAAAATCCTAATTTTGGCATAAAATAAAATCCATTGATAAATGAAAAATTGAAAATAATATTTATAAAAGCGGATATCCAAGTGCTAATTAAACTAGGACTTGGTAAAGATAATCCTTCTGAAAATTTACGAAACATTTCAAAAATCATCCAAGGAATAAAAGATAAAGCTAGAATTTTTAAAAAAGATGTAGTTTGTTCTAAAATTTCTTTAGGTTGTCCTAAATATGGTAAAATTAATAATATAAAAAAATGTATAAAAACATACATTATAATAGATAATATAAAATTTATTATTAATCCATGATAAAAAATTTTAGCACCATATTCATAATCATTTTTAGCATCAGAAGATGCTATTAAAGAAGAAATTCCAGAAGATATTCCAAATCCAAATATAATAATAATAAAAAATATTGAATTAGCTAAAGAAATTGAAGCTAATGCTTTTTTACCAAAAAAACCAATCATAATATTATCAGATATGCCAATAATAATTACACCTAATTGAGTAAAAAATATAGGAATAGCTAATAATAAATTTTTTTTAAATTGATATATGTATAAACTTATTGAGTTATTTTTTTTAATCAAAAATACTACACCTTTTTTATAAAAGGTAATTTAACTATTTTAATAGGAATATTACTATTTTTTATAGAAATAAAATAATTTGTTGAATTATATATGATCATATTTATATTTTCTATAAATCCTAATCCAATTCCTTTTTTTAAAATTGGAGAATAACATCCAGAAGTAACTGTTCCAATTGGAATATTATTTTGATTTTTTAAAATATGTCCATTTCTTGGAATTATAATTCTTTTATCATTAATTATAAAAGAAATCAATTTTTTATGTTTGCCTTCAGTTTTTTGTTTTTGTAATAAATCTCTAGATATAAATTTTTTATTAAATTTAGTTATCCAAGATAATCCTGCTTCTATTGGTGTAATATTTTCTGATAATTCGTTTCCATATAATCTATATCCCATTTCTAATCTAAGTGAATCTCTAGAGGATAATCCACATGGGTGGATATTAAATATATGCCCTATATCTAATATTTTATTCCAAATAAAATTAGAATATTTATTTTGTATATAAATTTCAAATCCTATAGATCCGGTATATCCTGTTCTAGATATTAATACTTCTTTTATTCCTGCTAATGTCCCTATTTCAAAATGATAGAATGGCATGTTTTCTAAATCAATATTTGTTATTTTTTGAAGAGTCATGATAGATTTTGGTCCTTGTATAGATAGAATAGAATATTTATGAGTAATATCTAAAAGATATATATTATTTGGATTATATAATTTAATATGATCAAGAATCCATTTTTTATTTTTTTCTGTATTAATAGCATTAACTATTAATAAAAATTTATTATTTGAAATTTGATAAATTATTAAATCATCTATAATACCTCCTTTATAATTAATCATACAAGAATATTGTGCTTGATAAGATTTAAGTTGGAATAAATCATTTGTTGTTAAATATTGAAGAAAATTTTTTACGTCATTTCCTGTTAGAATAATTTTTCCCATATGACTAATATCAAATAATCCAACTGAAGTTCTTACAGAAAGATGTTCTTTTATAGAAGAAATATATTGAAGAGGCATATGATATCCAGAAAATATAATCATTTTTGCTTTCAATTGAATGTGATTATTGTATAATATAGTTTTTTTCATATAGAAAAAAATAAAATAATGATATAGTATTATAATTAATTATAAAATTTAATATTTAATTTATTTAAATAATATTTCATAATAATTTTAAACCAAATAGTATAAGAATTAGGATAACGATTAATATCTTGAATTAAAGAATTTAAATCTATCCATTTCCAATTATCTACTTCTTGTGTATTAATCATCGGAGATTTAGAATAATATCCAATAAATACATAATCTAATTCATTTTCTATTAAACCATTATTAAATAATTTATAATAAGTAAAATAAAATTTATTTTCTAAATAACAATCAAATCCCATTTCTTCTATTAAACATCTATGAGCTGCTGTTAAAATAGATTCATTTTGTATTGGATGACTACAACAAGTATTAGTCCATAAAAGAGAAGAGTGATATTTATTATAAGATCTTTTTTGTAACATAACCATTTTTTGTATTGGATGAAAAATCAAAATAGAAACTGCTTGATGAAATAATCCTTTTATATGAATTATATTTTTTTCTTCAAACCCAATAATTTTTTGATTTTTTCCTAATAAAGGAATAAATATTTGCTTGCTCATTTCGGTTTATTAACTATCTGATTTTTGATCATTATTAAATATTGTAAATTTAATTAGGTTTTATTTTTATTTACAAACTAATTGTAATTGTATTGTTAATATGAAGATAAATGTTAAAAATAAAAATCATTTATTATTTTATTTAAATAGTTTAACGACAAAAAAAACTTTAATGAAGTTTTTACAAATCAAATACATTAATATTAATCATGATTCATTAATAGGGAAAATGATTATTGACACAAATAAAAATTTTTTTCAACCTGAAGGATTTCTTCATGGAGGAATTATTACCTCTTTAGCTGAAAGTATTGGAAGTTCTTTATCATTAATATACGTTAATCAAACATTATTTAATGTATTTAATATAGAAATTTCTGTTAATCATATTAAAAATATTAAAACAGGAATTTTATTTGCAGTAGCCAAAATGATTCATAAAGGAAAAACTTTACATTGTATCAATGTAAAAATATTGAATAATAATAAACATATTATTAGTTTTTGTAAAATGACGAATATAATTATTTCAAAGAAGATTTCACATAATAATGATAGAAATTAAAATAAAAGATTTATATAAAAAAATTATTGAACATTACTATTCTCAAAAAAGATTTGTTTTATTTAAAAAACCAAATGAAAATAAAATTTTTTTTTATTCTACACAAAATAATATTTATTCAACAAATAAAGAAGATTTTTTTTTAATTAGCAGTTTTAATCAAGAATCAATTATTAAAATATATACGAAACAAATTTATTTTTTTAAATTTGACAAAAAGTTTAAATCTTTTAATAAAAAAAATAATATTTTTTTTATTAAAAAATCATATCAATATAATCAATTAATAAAACAAGCAATTAAACTTATAAAAGTTGGATTTTTAAATAAAATTGTTGTATCTAAATGTGTAAAAATTGATTGTAAAAATATTTTTTTACGAAAAACTTTTCAAAATTTTATTATTGCTTTTCCTAATACTTTTGTTGTTCTTTGGTATAATTTAAATCATGACTTTTGGATTAGTGCTACTCCAGAGTTATTAATAACATATGAATTTTGTACAAAAAAATTAATTACAGTAGCTTTAGCAGGAACTATAATAAAAAGTAATATTAATAAAATTATACATTGGACAAATAAAGAAATTGAAGAACATCAAATAGTGATTGACTATATTAAAAATATATTACAAAATCAATATGATGGATCTATTTCAATAGAAAAAACTAAAACTATAAATATTGGAAGTTTATTTCATTTAAAAACTACTATTAAATTTCTTTTTAAAAAAAATCAAAATATATTTGATTTTTTAAATCACATATATCCTACACCTTCTATATGTGGATATCCAAAAAACAAAGCTTTAGATTTTATAATAAAATATGAAGGATATAATAGATATTTTTATACTGGATATTTTGGTCCTGTCAGTAAAAATAAAATAGAATTATATTTAAATTTAAGATGTGCTAATATTAATATTAAAAATAATAAAATTATTATTTATGCTGGTAGTGGCATTACTGCAAAAAGTAATGCATATCTAGAGTATTTAGAAACAGAAAATAAAATAAAAAACGTATTTACAAATTTAAGATTTAACAATAAATAATTATTTATTATTTTTTTCTTTTTTCCTATTAAAAGGTCTTATTATTAATCGTACGCTTTTATGATATTGAAAATATTGAATAATCCAATTCATTAATGCTATTACTCTATTTCTAAATCCTACTAAACTAAATAAATGAACTGACATCCAAACAATCCATGCTAAAAACCCTTTTAATTTTAAAGAATTAAAATCACACACTGCTTTATTTCTTCCAATCGTTGCCATAGATCCGAAATGTTTATATATAAAAGGTTTTATATTTATTTTATCTTTTTCTAATAAACAATTATTAAAATAATTTGCAAGATAATTACCTTGTTGTATTGCTGGAGCCGCTGTCATTGGATGTCCATTAGGATAATATTTATTTGATACCATATATGCAATATCTCCAATAGCAAATATATTGTCATATTTTAAAGTTCTTAAATAATTATTTACTAAAATTCTGTCTACTTTACTATTGATATCTTCTTTAAAAAATCCTTTAATCATAGCACCTTTTACCCCAGCAGCCCATATAACGTTAAAAGATTCTATATTGTGTCCTGTTGCTGTAAATACAACTTTACCATCATAATCTTTTACTAAACAATTTATCCAAATATTTACACCTAAATCTTTAAGATTATTAAAAGCTTGTTTTGCAGAATGTGTAGACATTCCATCTAATAATCTTGGAGAGGCTTGTAATAGATGAATATTCATTTTTTGAATATCTAAATCAGGATAATCATAAGGTAAAACATATTTTTTCATTTCTGCTAAAGCTCCAGCTAATTCTACTCCTGTAGGCCCACCACCAACAATTACAAAATTCATTAATCTTTCTTTTTCTTTTTTATTATTAGTTAATAATGCATATTCAAAATTTTGTAAAATAGTACTTCGTAAATTTAATGCTTCAGGAATAGATTTCATTGGTAATGAAAAATTTTCAATATTTTTATTTCCAAAATAATTTGTTACAGATCCTACAGCAATAATTAAATAATCATATTTAATATAACCAACATTTGTATAAATTTTATTTTCTTTTATATTGATATCATGTACATGAGCTAATCTAAAAAAAAAATTATGGGTTTGTTTGATAATTGTTCTTATAGAATGAGCAATAGAATCTGGTTCTAATCCTGAAGTAGCTACTTGATATAATAAAGGTTGAAAAGTATGATAATTATTTTTATCAATTAATATAACTTGAAATTTATGTCGTTTCAGTTTTTTTGCTACTTGTAATCCAGCAAAGCCAGCACCAATAATAACAACACGTTTTAGTTTTTCATCTATAGGAATATTCATAGTCAATTATTTGAACTATAAATTTATTATGTAATATAATAAGTTATAAAAAATATTTTCATTTTTTATATAAAAAAAATTTTTTATTAAAAATTTATGTATATAATTACATATTTTTTATGATATATATATGATGTATTATGTATTATATTATTATTGGAATTAGTTTTATTATTAGTGTTATAGTGAATAAAATATTAAAAAAAAAATTTCAATTTTACGCTAAATTTAATTTATTTAAAAAAATAACAATAAATGAAATTATTCAAAAAATGTTACAAGATAATGGAATATCAAATGTTAATATATGTATTGTAGAAGAATTTCTTCAAGATCATTATAATCCTATAGATAAAACTATTAATTTAAGTAAAGATGTGTATTATCAAACCAATACAACATCTGTTGCAATAGCTGCTCATGAATGTGGACATGCTTTACAACATCATTTAGGATATCAAATGTTAAAAATTAGAACTTTATTAGTTCCTGTTATAAATTTTAGTTCTAGAATGACTAATTTATTTATAATGTCAGGAATGACTACATATTACACATCTAATGGTGCAAATACTATACTTTTAAAATTTGGTATACTATTATTTGCTGTAGTGGTTATGTTTGCTCTTATTACTCTACCAATTGAATTGAATGCTAGTCAAAAAGCATTAGACTGGTTAAAAAATAACCACATTTTAAATGAAAAAGAATATAATTATACAAAAAATTCTTTATTTTGGGCATCTATGACATATATGATATCTGCTATTAGCAATTTAGCACAATTAATTTATTTTATATCATTTTTAATTAATCAAATGAATAAAATAAACTTAAAAAATAAAAAATATCGATAATCATGTGATTATTTTATTTTTTTTCTAGAATTTCTTGGATTTGGTCTTCGTTTTCCATATGTTTTATTAATGATTTTACCTCGTCTGGTTTTTTTATCACCTTTTCCCATTTTTTAATTTATTAATAATTAAATTATGAATATTTATTGCTTTATATTTTAAATAATTGATATTTGATTCATTATTTTTTATATAAAAATTAGAATATTTTATTCTATCTCTATTTGTAATTTGTAATTTTAAACGATTAATAATTTGATTGTAAGTTAAATTACTTCTTTTATTGACTCGTTCTAAAATTTTATCTGTAGAAGAATGTATATTAATAATTAAATTACAATTTTTATATGAACCACTTTCAAATAATAAAGCAGAATCTTTTATTAAGTATAAACTTTTATGATGATAATTTTGCCAAATTTGAAAATGTAATATCATCCAAGGATATATAATTTTACATAATAATTTTAAGGCTGAAACATTATTATTAAAAATAATGTTAGATATAAAAATTGAATTTATTTTATTCTTTTTATAAGATTGTTGACCAAAATATTTAATAATTTGTTTTTTAATAAAAATATTATTATTCATTAAATTTTTGGAATATATATCAGATTGATATACTGGAATACCCATAATGTTAAAAAAATTAGATAATACACTTTTTCCTGTTCCTATTTGTCCAGTGATTCCTATTAAATAAGTTGGTAATTTCATAAATTATTAATTTCTTTATATAATATTTTTGGATTATTTTTTCCATATCTTAAATAAGTTAAATCTTTTGAAATAGTATTTTTTTCTGTTTTAATTTTTCCTACTACTGTTTCTAATATGCAAAAATATTTTGATATTTCAATAATTTTACCATGTAATCCTGAAGTTGTTACAATATAATTTCCTGTTTTTAAATTTTCCTGAAATTTTTTTTCAATTTTTTGTTTTTTTATTTGAGGTCTTATCATAAAAAAATAGAAAACAATAAATATTAAAGCAAACATCCAAACAGTTCCTGTTGTAGAATTTTGTAATAATTTAGAATATATATACATAGTATAATAATTTAATCAAATTACTTCATCTTTATCAACATTATAATTTATTATAATTAATTTTTTTTTTAATTTTTGTTCTTTATTTAATAATTGTAAAATTTTATCTAAAATTCCATTTACAAAAATTTTACTTTTTTCCATACAAAATATTTTTGTAATTTCAATATATTCATTTATTGTTGCTTTTGGTGGAATATGTGGAAAATATAAAAATTCACAAATTGCCATTTGTAATATGATTAAATCTATAATAGATATTCTTTTGATTGCCCAATTTTTAGAAATAGATTCTATTAATTTATTGAATTCATGTTTATGTTGTAAAGTTTTTCTATATAAATCAATAATAAATTGTTTATTATTATGATTTTCATAAATATCAAATAATTTAAAATTAGTTGGTGTATATAATTTAATATATTTTAATGTTTTACATACCATTTTATGAGCTATAAATAAATCAATTTTTGTAATTATTGTATATGAATCTTCTATAAATTCTATGAATTTTTTATTTGTAATAAAACATTTATTATAACATGTTATAATAAAATCTTTTTCTTTTTGAAAAGAGGATACATGATTGTGATTATTAATAAAAATATTATCATAATTAAGTTTTATTATCTCTTGTAATAAAATATAAATATAATTTTCATCTGTTTGCCAAAAAAAATATTTACAATTTTTTTTTAAATTATATTCAAGTAGATATTTATTCTTTGATAAAAGATTAATAATAGAATTATATGCAAACTGTTTAATCATTTTATTATTTAATAATTTTTGATTTTCTTGAATTTTTAAAACAGCAAATTTTTGAATTTGTAATATTAAACATAGAAGAGAAATATATAAATAATGTAATTCTTCAATGCTATGAAGCATATTTTTTTCTACTTGTTTATAATCCATTTTAGATAAGTATTGTGCATATAAAAATTGCAAACTTTTTATTCTAAAGTGCCGTCTAATTAACATTTTTTATAAATAGAAAAAATTTTTATTAATATGATGAGATTATTTTGGTTTAGTACAAAATATATTTTAAAATATAAATATCGTTTTTTTCTAGGATGTTTATTAATTATAATATCAAATATATTTACTTTATTACCTATTCCTTATATAGGAAAATCTATCAAGATTATAAAAATTATTTTTTCTGATTTTGTTAAACATAAAATTGATATTTTTCAATATAATACTCCTAATAAATTAAAAATAACAATTGTGATATATGCTATAATTATTTCAATTATTCCAATGTTTTGTGGTATAATTAAATATCATATGAGACAATGTTTTATGACAACATCTAGAATGATTGAATGTGATATAAAAAATGAAATTTTTGCACATTATCAAAAATTAAATTTATCTTTTTATAAAGAACATTCAACGGGAGATTTAATAAATAGATTAACGGAAGATGTTGCTCATATTAGACAATACTTAGGACCAGCATTAATGTATATTTTAAATTTAATTATTTTATTAATTATGGTTTTTATTCAAATGTTCCGTCTTAATAAATCATTATCTTTATATGTAATTATACCTATTCCTATTCTTTGTATTATTGTTTGTTATATCAGAAAATATTTATTTCCAACAATTAAAAATATACAAGAAAATAAAATTATTATTTCATCTTTTATTCAAGAATTTTGTTCTGGAATTCATTTAATTAAGTTATTTTCTTCTGAAAATTTTTTATATAAAAAATATAAAAAAATCATTATAAATTATAAAAATCAACATATTACGTTATCCAAAGTTAATACAATATTATCATCAATTATTATTTTTTTTCTTGGTAATTGTAATATATTAATTCTTTTTTTTGGAGGTAAAAAATTTCTTAATGGAGAAATAAAAGAAATAGGAATATTAGCCGAATTTTTTACTTATATTAATATTATTATTTTTCCTTTTTTTATTTTAAATTGGATAATCTTAACTTTTGAAAAAGCCAAAATATCAATAAAACGTATTAATCAATTTTTTAAAAACACTTCTATAAGTATTAATAAACATTTAATAAAAAAAAAAATTTATGGAAAAATACAATTTATAAATGTTAGTTTTATTTATAATCAAAAACAATATATTTTTAAAAAACTTTCATTTTCTATTACAAAAGGTAAAACTTTAATTATCACTGGAAAAACTGGGTCTGGAAAAACAACTATAGGAAAATTAATGTCTAAATTCTATGATTCATATTGTGGAAAAATATTAATTGATAATATTTCATTAAAAAATTATAGTTTATATTTTTTTAGAAAAAATATTAGTTATGTTTCTCAAGAAACATATTTATTTTCAGATACTATATATAATAATATTGCTTTTGGAAGTATAAATAAAAAAATTTATCCTTATCAAGTTTATGAAGCAGCTAAAAATGCAATGATAGATCAAGAAATTATACAATTTAAAAATGGATATCATACAATAATAGGAAAAAATGGAATAACATTATCTGTAGGACAAAAACAAAGAATATGTTTAGCAAGAGCTATTATAAAAAATCCAAAAATTATTATTTTAGATGATAATTTTTCTGCAATAGATTTTTTCAAAAAAAAATTAATCATTCATTTTTTACAAAAAAAAATGAAAAATTCAACTATTGTTATAATTACTAATGATATATCTTATATATCTAATTTTGATTTACTTTTTTTTTTAAAAACAAAATAATATACATAATATAAAATGATTTTTTTATAGACCATTTTTTTTATTTAGATTTGTTTTACTTATTTTTATTATATTTTTAAATTAATGAAAGAAATGGAAGAAAAAGAAAATATAAGAAATGAAATATGTTCACGTACTTTGAAAACTGGAAGTCGTACTTATTTTTTTGATGCAAGAGAAACTAGAGCAGGTGATTATTATTTAACTATTACAGAAAGTAAAAAAACTTTTTCTGAAACAGGAGAAATTACTTATAAAAAACATAAAATTTATTTATATAAGGAAGATTTTGCTAAATTTAAAAGTATATTAGATAATATGATTAGATTCATTATTAATGAAAAAGGAGAAGAAGTCATTTCAGAACGTCATCAAAAAGATTTTAAAGGACAATCTCAATCTTTTAATCAAAATAATAATATTAAATCAAAATAAAACATCAGGATAAACAACATTTACACATTGTAATTGTTAAAAATTATTATTTGTATTTATAATAGTATAATATATACTTCATAAGTATTAATAAAATATTTTTTCTTATGAAACATTATCTGAATATTATGAAGGATATTTATACTTTTATATTTGATGTTGATGGAGTACTAACTGATAGTACTGTATATTTATATGCACATGAATATATAGGGAAAAAAATGTCTATTAAAGATGGATTTGCAATGAAATTAGCCAAAAATAAAGGATATAATATATGTATTATGACAAGAAATTCTGATATTATGATATTTAAACGGTTAAGAGAATTAAATATTAATCATATTTATCAAGGTATAAATAATAAAAAACCATATTTTGATGAATATTGTAATATGTTAAATATTTCTAAAAAAACAATATTATATATGGGAGATGATCTTCCAGATCTTGAAATTATGAAATCTGTTGCTTTACCTTGTTCTCCGTTTGATGCTGTATCAGAAATAAAAGCAATTTCTAAATATATTTCTCCAAAAAAAGGAGGCAAAGGTTGTGTAAGAGATGTCATAGAACAAACATTAAAAATTCAAAATAATTGGAATTAATAATAATAAAAAAAAATAGTGTCTTAAAATAGACACTATTTTTTTTTATATATAATAGTTTTTATTATATGTAGTATTACATCATACCACCCATACCAGCTCCACCAGCAGCTCCAGGCATTGGAGGAGTATTAGGTTCATCTTTTTTAATTTCTGTAACTACACATTCTGTTGTTAATAACATTCCAGCTACTGAAGCCGCATTTTCTAATGCTACTCTAGCTACTTTAGTTGGATCTATAATACCTTCTACAATCATATTTTTATATTCTCCTAATTTGGCATCATATCCAAAATCACCTGTTCCTTCAGCAACTTTAGCTACTACTACAGATCCTTCTCCACCTGCATTGGCTACTATTTGTCTAAGTGGTTCTTCCAATGATCGTCTCACTATTTGTATTCCTGTATCTTGATCTGGATTATCTCCTATAATATGATCTAATGATTTAATAGCACGAACAAGTGCAACACCACCACCAGCAACAATTCCTTCTTCTACAGCGGCTCTTGTAGCATTTAAAGCATCATCCACTCTATCTTTTTTTTCTTTCATTTCTACTTCTGATGCAGCACCTACATATAATACAGCAACACCTCCAGCTAATTTAGCTAAACGTTCTTGTAATTTTTCTTTATCATAATCTGATGTAGTAGTTTCTATTTGAGCTTTAATTTGATCTACACGAGCTCTTATATCTTTTTTACTTCCTCCTCCATTTACAATAGTAGTATTATCTTTATCTATTATCACTCTTTCTGCTTTACCTAACATATGTAATTTTACATCTTCTAATTTACTTCCTGTTTCTTCTGAAATAACTGTTCCTCCTGTTAAAATTGCTATATCTTCTAACATGGCTTTTCTTCTATCTCCAAATCCAGGAGCTTTTATAGCAGCTACTTTTAAAGTTCCACGAATTTTATTCACTACCAATGTAGCTAAAGCTTCTCCTTCTACTTCCTCAGAAATAATTAATAAAGGTTTTCCAGATTGAGCAACAGGTTCTAAAATTGGTAATAAATCTTTCATTGCTGCTATTTTTTTATCAGATAATAGAATTTGTGGTTGATCAAATTCTGTAATCATTTTTTCTGTATTAGTTACAAAATAAGGAGATTGATATCCTCTATCAAATTGCATTCCTTCTACAACATCTACAGATGTATCTGTTCCTTTTGCTTCTTCTACAGTAATAACTCCTTCTTTTCCTACTTTTTCAAATGCATCGGCTATTAAAGCTCCAGTTTTTTCATCATTATTAGCAGATATAGATGCTACTTGTTTAATTTTTTCATTATTACCACCAACTTCTCTAGATTGTTTTTTTAAATCAAAAATAACAACTTCTAATGCTTTATCTATTCCTCGTTTTAAATCCATTGGATTTGCTCCAGCTGCTACATTTTTTAATCCTTCTCTTACAATTGCTTGTGCTAATACAGTAGCTGTGGTTGTTCCATCACCTGCAACATCATTAGTTTTAGACGCAACTTCTTTTACCATTTGTGCACCTAAATTTTCAATAGCATCTTCTAATTCTATTTCTTTTGCTACAGATACTCCATCTTTAGTTACTTGTGGTCCTCCAAAAGATTTTTGTAATACTACATTTCTTCCTTTTGGTCCTAAAGTTACTTTTACTGCATTAGCTAATGCATCTACTCCTTTTTTTAACTTATCTCTTGCTTCAATATCGAATTTAATATCTTTTGCCATAATTTTTTATTATTTTTTTTAAGTAATATTTATATAATTGCTATTATATCAGATTCTCTCATAATCAAATATTCTTTTTCTTCCCATTTTAATTCTGTTCCTGAATATTTTCCATATAAGACTCTATCTCCTTTTTTTAAAGTAATAGGTTCATTTTTTTTTCCTTGACCAATTGCAATTACAGTTCCTTTTTGAGGTTTTTCTTTAGCTGTATCAGGTATTATGATTCCTGAAGCTGTTTGTGTTTCAGCTTGATCAGGTAATATTAATACACGATCTGCTAAAGGTTTAATCTTTACGTCCACCATATTAATTTTTTTTAAAGTTTACGGTTAATTTATATTAAAGCCAAAAACATGCCAAATAATAAAATTGTATTTTTTTTTTATAAAAATGTCATTATGACATAATCCATTATTTTAATAAATAATTAAATAAACAAATAGAAAAAAAAATAAGAATTGATAATATCCATGTTATATTTATTAATAATAAATTAGTTTTTTTTATACCAAAAAATTTGATTTTATTTTCAATAAATGGTTGATGAAACATTCCTTTTTTAGGATTTTGAATTAAAATGGTAATAATTAGTAAACAACATATTAAAATCATAAATATACTAAGTAATATAATTTTATACATAAATTTTCATGTTATAATCCATATTGTTTAATTTTTCTATATAATGTTCGTTCAGAAATTCCTAAATCTTTTGCAGCTTGTTTTCTTTTTCCTCTATGTTTAATTAAAGCTTTTTGAATAAATTCAACTTCTTTATGTTGAAGTGAAAAAGAATTCAATTCATTGTTTTTTACAGTAATATTATTTTTTGATAATGAAGAAGATGATGATGAATTTATTAATTGATAAATAGAATCATATTTTTTTTCAGAAATAGATGAATGAAATATATTTCCAAATATTGTTTCTATTAAATGTTTATTTTTTTTTAAAAAAATATCATCTTTTTTAATCCATTGAAATATTAATTTTTTTAAATTATTTAAATTACTTTTAATATCAAATAACAATTGATATAAAAAATCTTTTTCATTATTAGAAAAATTAGAAAAAATATTCTCATAATGAGACTGAGGAGAATGAGTAATAGATGGAATATTATTTGGTAAATATTCTTTTAATTTATCTAAAAAAATTTTTCTTTTTATTTCTACCACAGAAATTTGTTCTATTACATTTTTTAATTGTCTAATATTGCCAGGCCAAGGATATTCTTCTAAATATTGTATAGATTCTTCTGTAAATTGTATAAATGGCATATTATATCTTTCAGAAAAATCATGAGCAAATTTTTTGATTAATAATCTAATATCATTTTTTCTAAATCTTAATGCTGGTATAGTAATTTCAACAGTATTTAATCTATAATATAAATCTTCTCTAAATTTACCATTTTGAATTGAATTTTGCATATTTAAATTGGTAGCAGCAATGATTCTAATATTAGTTTTTTGAATTTTAGAAGATCCAACTTTAATAAATTCTCCAGAATCTAATATTCGTAAAAGACGTATTTGAGTAGAAATTGGTAATTCTCCAACTTCATCTAAAAAAATAGTTCCTCCATTAGCTTCCTCAAAATATCCTTTTCTCATCTTATTAGCACCAGTAAAAGATCCTTTTTCATGTCCAAATAATTCACTATCAATAGTTCCTTCTGGAATAGCTCCACAATTAATAGAAATATATGGAGAATGTTTTCTGTATGAAAATTGATGAATAATTTTTGGAATAAATTCTTTACCGACTCCACTTTCGCCTAAAACTAATACTGAAATATCAGTTGGAGCAACTTGAATAGATTTTTTTAAAGCTCTATGTAATACATAATCATTTCCAATAATATTAAGTTTCCTTTTGATATTTTGAATAATATGCTCCATTTACAATTAATTTATAATATTGCCTATTAATGTAACTGATGTAAAATCTAATATTTTTACATTAACAAAATTGCCAATTTTATAATTTTTTTTTGGAAAAACTACTGTAATATTTTGTGTATTTTTTCCATACCAATACAAATCATTTTTTTTAGATCTTCCTTCAATTAAAACTTCTTGTATTTGTCCTATATATTGTTTCATGTTAAAATAAGAATGTTCTTTTTGAAGATTAATAATTTCTTGTAATCTTTTTTGTTTTGTTTTATATGGAACATTATCAGATAATTGTCTATAAGCATACGTTCCAGGTCTTGGAGAATAAATAAACATATATCCATAATGATATTTAATTTCATTCATTAAACTAATTGTATATTTATGATCTTCTTCATTTTCGTTACAAAATCCAGTCATAATATCATGAGATATAGAACATTCAGGTATTGTATTTTTAATTTTTTTGATTAAATATATATAACTTTCTCTGGTATACTTTCTATTCATTAATTTTAACATTTTATTACTTCCAGATTGAACTGGTAAATGAATATGTTTACAAATATTAGAATATTTAGATATAATATTAATTACTTCATCAGAAAAATCATGAGGATTAGAGGTTGTAAATCGAATTCTCATAAATGGTAATTGAATAGCTAACATATTTAATAATTTAGCAAAATTTAAATTATTTTTTTTATTAGTTTCTTTCCAAGAATAAGAATCTACATTTTGGCCTAATAATGTTATTTCTTTATATCCATTATTATATAATTTTTTACATTCGTTAATAATAGAATATGGACTTATACTTATTTCTCGTCCTCTTGTAAAAGGTACAATACAAAATGTACACATATTATTACATCCTCTAATAATACTTAAAAATGCAGTAACTTTATATTGTTGTCTAAATGGATATATATTTTCGTAAGTTTCTATTTTATTATTTTTATGAAATTCAATTTTTTTTCCTTGTTTTATATAATTAATAATTTTTGGAATTTCTTTATAAGAATTTGGATTTATTGAAAAATTTACAAGTTTTTTAGAGAAAAATTCGTTATCTATTTTAGATAAACAACCAATAATTCCAAATATTTTTTTTTTATGTTGATATAATGATTTTAAATATTGTAATCTATTTAAAATAGTCATTTTGGCATTTTCTCGTATAGCACAAGTATTTAATAAAATTATATTAGCTTTTTCTATATTATATGTTAAATAAAATCCTTGTTTTAATAATATAGAAATTATAATTTCACTATCTGAAATATTCATTTGACAACCATAAGTTTCAAGATAAAACAGATTATTATTAATTGTATTTAACATAAAAAAAGATATTGTTATATATAAAGGTATATAAAATATAATGTCATTATGTCATAATAAACATTTTTTAACTATTTTTTTGGCTAACATAATCATATTTTTGTCTCCTGTTGATTTAGTTTTATTATCCGATAATTTTACTACATATATCCATTTATTTTTTTTATATTGTGTGTTAATTATTTTAATTACTATATTTAAAAATGGAACTCCAACATCATTAGTAAAATTAGTTCCTATACAAAATAATGTATTAATTTTTTTTTTACAAAAAAATGAAATATTAGCAACTTTATTTGGATTTAAATTATCTGAAAATATAATAGTTTTATTTAATGGATTAATCTTAAATTTATTATAATGTTTTAGTGTATTATTAATAAATATAAATGGATCTCCACTATCATGTCTAATACCTTCAAATTGATTTGATAATTTTTTATTGAAATTTTTAAAAAAAAGGGGACTTGTATAAGTATCAGATAAAGCTATATTATATAATTTATGTTTATAAATATTAATCCAATTTATCATGGCAAATTTATTAGCTTTATAAAAACCATATTTTGCTGCATGAAACATAATCCATTCATGTCCTTGTGTTCCTATTGGTTTAATAGAAAAATTTTTAGAAAAATGAAGATTACTACTTCCAATGAAGGATGTATATTTTTTCTTATTAAGAATTTTTAAAATTATTTTATGTACTTTATAAGAAAATCTTCTTCTAGTACCATATTCTCCTATTTTAACATCTAAATTTTGATATTGTATTAATTTTTTGATTGTTGAATAAATAATTTTTTCGTATGAAATATGTTTTAAATAAGTTAATTTATAATATAATTCACTTATTAATGCTAATAATGGAACTTCCCATAAAATTGTTCTACTCCATAATCCTTCAATATAAATTTTGATATTAGTGTATTTTTGTATAATAGTGATTTCTTTAGGATCAAATCGATAATTAGTTAAAAAATTTAAATAAAAAGAATCAAAACATGGACAATATTGTTCTAAATATAATCGTTCTTGATTAGTTAATTTTAAATTTTGCATATAAGATAATATTTCTTTTAAAATTTCTCCAAAATGTTTTGGAAAACAATGAGAACCTCTATTTATAAATTTATATTGTACTTTAACATTAGGAAATAATTTCAATACTGCATTTTGCATAGTAAATTTATAAAAATCATTATCTAATAATGATGAAATAATAGGAATATTCATTTAAATCAAAATATATTCAATATATTTTTCTAAATTTGTTTTTATTTTAAAAAAATTCATTTATGAAAAATACAAAATTAAATACGAAATTATATGTTGGAAATTTATCATATAATATTACAGAACAAGAATTAAAAGATCATTTTGAATCATCTATAGGTAATGTAATTAATGCAAAAATTATTTTTGATGATTCATCATATAAAAAAAGAAGTAAAGGATTTGGATTTATAGAAATGTCTAATGAAGAGGAAGCAAAAAAAGCTATAGAAAAATTAAATGGAACAGAATTAATGGGAAGAAATATAGTTGTATCTGTTGCAAAACAAAAAAATAAAAAAATTTTTTAAATTTGATATTAATCCTACATCTGCAAAATTAATTAAAAATAAATATGAAAAAATTTTTTGGTGGAACAGGTGTAGCATTAGTTACTCCATTTAAAAAAAATAAAGAAGTTGATTTTGATGGAATAATAAATTTAGTCAAATATGTAAAAGAAAAAGTAGATTATTTAGTAATATTAGGAACAACTTCAGAATATCCCACTTTAAATAAAAAAGAACAAGAAGAAATTATTAATTGTATTAAAAAAATCAACAATAAAAAATTACCATTAGTTTTAGGTATAGGAGGAAATAATACTAAGGACATTGTAAAAAAAATTAATAATTTTGATTTATCGGAATTTATTGCTATTTTATCAGTTTCTCCTTATTATAATAATCCTACTCAAGAAGGTATATATCAACATTTTAAATATATATCTATGCATACTAATAATAATATAATTATATATAATGTTCCTAAAAGAACTGGTGTAAATGTACATCCTCAAACAGTGATTCGTTTAGCTAGAGATTATAAAAATATTATAGGTATAAAAGAAGCATCTGGATGTATTTTACAATCATATCAAATTATAGCACAAAAACCAAAAAATTTTTATGTAATTTCTGGAGATGATTTTATTACATTACCTATAATATTAGGTGGTGGAGATGGAGTTATTTCTGTTATAGCACAAGGATTACCTAAAGCAGTATCTAAAATGGTTTCTTTAGTTATTAATCATCAAGTGAAAGAAGCTTTTTATATTTATTATAATATTTTAGATATAATTAAATATCTTTATGAAGAAGGAAATCCAGTTGGAATAAAAACTCTTTTGAGTATTATAGGGATTTGTCATAATTATGTAAGATTACCATTATTACATGGGACAACAACATTAATAACAAAAATGAAAAAATGTTTAGAAAACATCAATCAATTTTTATAAAAAAAAATAAATGATAAAACATATTATAGAATTAGAATTAAAAAAACAATTTAATAGAGAATTAGAATCATCACTTTTATATTTATCTATGGCATCTTGGGTTGAACACCATTATGGAGAATTTGATGGAATATCAAATTTTTTATATCATCATTCAGAAGAAGAAAATATACATATGATGAAATTAATTCAATACATTAATAAGAGAGGTGGATATGCAGATTTTAATAATATTAAATTATTAAATATTAATAATAATATTACATGTAATTCAATACAAGAAGTATTTCAACAATTATTTGAACATGAAAAAGTAATATCTGAACAAGTTAGTTATATAGTAAAATTATCATTAAAAGAAGATGATTATTTTACATATCATTTTTTACAATGGTATATAGAAGAACAAATAGAAGAAGAAAATTTAATTAAAAAATATTTAGATAAAATTAAATTAATTGGAGAAGATAAAAGTGGATGGTATTTATTTGATAAAGATATCATCAAATATTCTCATAAATAAAATAAATTAAATAATATAACTTAATAAATAATAATACAATACCAATACCAATACAAAAACAAGTGAAAAAATCTTTAATATGAAAATTAAAATCATCCTTTTTTTATTGTCTATTTTTTTATTAATAGCGTGTGATGATGAAGATATGTTGTTATTTGATGATATTGATGGATCAAATAATATGGTAAATATTGATACTTATAAAAAGTATACATATAATTTTCATAAACAAAAAATGTTTTATAAAAATAAAAATATTATAAATATGAGACCTTATAATCCAAATAATCTTTTAAATTATAAAAAAATAAAACCTCAAACAGCGAAAAAAGAAAAATCTAACGTGGAAATGGAAATAAATACACCACAAAAATCCATACCAAAATCTAAAAAAAATAATAACTTATTTAAAATGATAAAAATTTTTTTACAAAAATTATTATACCAATGAATTTGAATTTTGATATATTATCTACACCTTTAAATACAGAAACAATTGATCGTTCAACTTTAGAACAAAAATCAGGTAAAAATATATATGAAACTATTTGTATTTTAGAAAAAATTTCTAAAATTTTTGATCAAAATATTAAAAATAATTTAGATAATAAATTAGAAAAATTTCATTTTTTAGATACAAATAGTTTAGAAGAAACTATTGAAAATAAGGAACAAATAGAATTATCTAAATCTTATGAAGCATTACCAAAAGCAACATCTATAGCCATTCAATATTTAATACAAGATAAATTAATAATTAAAACTTAATTTTTTCATTATAATCTTCTAAAAAATTATTTAATCCAATATCAGTCATAGGATGATAAAAACTTTTTAATAGTATATTTAAAGGAGAAGTTATAGCATATACCCCAAGTTTAGCACATTCTAAAATATGTATTGGATTTCTAATAGATGCAACTAAAATTTTGGTTGTAAAATTATAATTATCATAAATTTGTTTAATTTCTTTAATAACAGATATTCCATTATAAGCAATATCATTTAATCTTCCTAAAAATGGAGAAACATATGTTGCTCCAGATTTGGCGGCTAATATAGATTGTAATGGAGAAAAAATTAAAGTGCAATTAGTTTTAATGCCTTTATTAGATAAATATTTTATAACACGAATTCCGTCTTTAATTATTGGAACTTTAACTACAATTTTTTTATGTAAATTAGATATTTTTATTGCTTCTTCAATCATATTATCATAATTTGTACTAATAATTTCTATACTTATATCTATATTTAGATTATCTAATAAATTACAGATAGATATATAATGATTATATAGTTGTTTTTTATTTACAACATTTTCTTTTGATATTAAAGATGGATTAGTAGTAATTCCATCTAATAATCCCAATATTTTTGCTTGTTTGATTTCTTTTAAATTAGCTGAATCTATAAAAAATTTCATGAAATAAAATTTTTAAAAAATAAAATAGATAATAAATTTTTGTAAATTTATAAATAAAAAAATTATGTTTAAAATTATTGTTTTTTTTAATAAAAATTACAATAATTAAATACAATCTTTTATAAATTTTTCCAATTTTAAATTATTTACATATAACAAAAGATGTTTCTATGCTACATATTATATTGTTTGGGCCACCTGGATGCGGAAAAGGAACTCAAGGTAAAATTTTATCAAAAAAATTTGGATTTATACATTTATCTACAGGTAATATTTTTAGACATCATATGTTAAATAAAACACAACTTGGAAAAGTTGTTGATAATTATATTAATCAAGGAATTTTAGTTCCAGATGATATTACTACCAATTTATTACAATTAGAAATTAAAAAATATATTGGATCTACTGGAATTATTTATGATGGATATCCAAGAACTAAAGATCAAGTTATTTCTTTAGAAAAAATATTAAATCATTTTTCTTTAGGAAGAATTAATATAATTTTTTATTTTTATATAAAAAAAAAGTTACTAATAAAAAGATTATTAACAAGAGGTAAAATTAGCAATAGATATGATGATATTAATATTAATATTGTTAATAAAAGAATAAAAGAATATAATAATGTTACTTCTTTTATTTGGAATAATGAAAAATGGAAAAAATATCTTATAAAATTAAATGCTTCATATTCTATTCAAGATATATCTTTTTTTATAGAAAAACAAATTATTAATTTATGAAAAATAATTTTATAGATTTTATAAATATTTTTTGTAAAAGTGGTAATGGTGGATTTGGTTCTAGTCATATAAAAAAGGTTAGAAAATTAAATAAATGGATTCCAGATGGAGGATCTGGTGGAAAAGGCGGTAATATTATTCTTTTAGGAACATCTCATTATCGTACATTTTATCATTTAAAATTTAAAAAACATTTTATAGCAGAATCTGGATATATAGGTAGTAGAAATAATAAAACTGGATTAAATGGAAATGATTTATATATAAAAGTACCTTTAGGAACTATAGTTAAAGATAATAATAAAAATATATTAGCAGAAATTATTTTAAATCAAGAAAAAAAAATTTTATTAGAAGGAGGATTTGGTGGAAAAGGTAGTAAAATTTTAAAACATAAAATGAAATTTCATTCATTATCTGGAATACAAACAGTAGGAATTTGGGTAACATTAGAATTAAAAATTTTAGCAGATATTGGAATTATTGGATTTCCAAATGTAGGAAAATCAACATTACTTTCTATAATAACTAATGCAAAACCAAAAATAGGAAATTTTTCATTTACTACTAAACAACCTAATTTAGGTGTAATGAAATATGGATATGGTAAAACATATACAATAGCAGATATTCCAGGAATAATACAAAATTCTCATAAAGGAAAAGGATTAGGATATTTTTTTTTAAAACATATAGAAAGAAATTCTATTTTATTATTTTTAATTACTTCTGAAAGTCAGAATACTAAAATTGAATATTTAATTTTATTAAATGAATTAAATCAATTTAATCCCAAATTATTAAATAAAAAAAGATTAATTGTTATATCTAAAGCTGATTTAATTCAAACTAAAATAATAAAACAAAAAATAATAAATGATTTTAAAACAGAAAAAATTATATTTATTTCTTCTTTTACAAAAGAAGGTATTTTAAAATTAAAACAAAAATTATTGCAATTAATTAATTCATAATAATAATTAATAATATTTAGATAATTGTTTAATAAGTATATCTTTATCTATATTTAATATTTTATTTTGTTTTAAAATATCAATATTAAACATAAAATCTAAAAATAATTTATCACAAAAAGTTCTTAATCCTCTTGCTCCTAATCCTAATTCTAAAGTTTTTTCTACAATAATATCTAAAGCTTCTTCTGAAATTTGCATTAATATTTCATCCATTTCAAATAATTTTTTATATTGTTTAATTAAAGAATTCTTTGGATTTGTTAAAATTTTTTTTAACATAGATTTATTTAATGGATGTAAATAAGTGATAATGGGAAACCGTCCTATTAATTCAGGAATTAATCCAAATATTTTTAAATCATGATATGTAATTTCATGACAAGTAAATTTTTCTTGATTATTAAAAGTTTTTTTCTTTTCATAAGCAGCAAAACCAATAGATGTTTGATTAATTCTATTATTAATAATTCTTGTTAATCCTTCAAATGTTCCTCCTGCTATAAATAATATATTATGAGTATTTATTTTAATCATTTTTTGATCTGGATGTTTTCTTCCGCCTTGTGGTGGAACATTAATGATATCTCCTTCTAATATTTTTAATAATGCTTGTTGTACACCTTCTCCGGATACATCTCTAGTAATAGATGGATTATTTGTTTTTCTTGCAATTTTATCTATTTCATCAATAAAAATAATACCCTGTTCTGCTAGATTAACATTATAATTAGCAGATTGTAATAATTTTGTTAAAATTGATTCTACATCTTCACCTACATATCCTGCTTCAGTTAAAGTAGTAGCATCTGCTATTGCAAAAGGTAAATTAAGAAATTTTGAAATGCTTTTTGCTAATAATGTTTTACCTGTTCCTGTATTTCCTATTAATAAAATATTTGATTTTTCAATTTCACAATTTTCTTCTTTTAATAATTTAATTCTTTTATAATGATTATAAATAGCAACAGAAATAATTTTTTTTGCTCTATCTTGGTTAATAATATAATCGTCTAAAAATTGTTTAATTTGTTTTGGTATTTGTATACTAATTTCTTTTTTTTCTTCTTCTTGATTTTTATTATTTTTTTGTGTTTGATCTTCAGATCTTGAAGAAAATTTTCTATGAATTATGGAATATGTTCGTTCTATACAATCATTACATATATTTCCATTAATACCTGATACAATTAAGGTAATTTCATTTTTTTTTCTTCCGCAAAAACTACATGTTAATAAATGATCCATATTAATAAATTATCCAACAAAATTATAAATTTAAAAAGTTGTTGAACATATTAAAAAAAGAAGCAAGTTATCTACATCATGTCGCTACAACCTAATTACCTTTGCTGTGTTCCCACCCTGGAGGATTATATAGGGAGCTGACTACGTAGAACTTGCTTCTAAATAGTTTTTTTGTAAATATAAAAAAAAATTATAAATTATTTATAATTACTTTATAATATTTATTTATTCTAATGATAGAATTACTTTTAAAATGGGAAGTTTATTGAATTTTCATTATGAAAACAAAATATATTTTTGTCACTGGAGGTGTAACTTCATCTTTAGGTAAAGGCATACTTTCTTCATCATTAGGAGTGTTATTAAAAAGTAGAGGGTACAAAATTACTATACAAAAATTAGATCCATATTTAAATATTGATTCTGGAACATTAAATCCTTATGAACATGGCGAATGTTTTGTTACATCAGATGGATATGAAACTGATTTAGATCTTGGTCATTATGAAAGATTTTTAGATCAAATAACTACTCATGAAAATAATGTAACTTCTGGATTAATATATAAAACAGTTATAGATAATGAAAGAGAAGGTAAATATTTAGGGAAAACTGTTCAAGTAATTCCTCATATTACTAATGAAATTAAAAGACGAATAAAAATTTTAGAAAAAATTAATAATTATCATATTATTATAGTTGAAATTGGTGGAACAGTTGGAGATATTGAAATTTTACCTTATATAGAAACTGTTCGTCAATTAAAATGGGAATTAGGATATACTAATAGTATAGTTATTCATCTTACTTTATTACCATATATATTGGCAACAGGAGAACTAAAAACTAAACCTACACAACATTCGGTAAGAAATTTAATGGAAAATGGAGTTCAAGCTGATTTTTTAGTTTGTAGAACAGAAAAACATATTTCAAATAAAATTATAAATAAATTATCATTATTTTGTAATATTAGTCCACATAATGTAATTGAATCAATTAATACAAAAATTATTTATGATCTTCCTAATTTATTACATATTCAAAATTTTGATAAAAAAGTTTTAAAAAAATTAAATTTAATTTCTTTAAAAAAACCTAATTTAAATGCATGGACAAATTTTATACAACAATATAAAAATCCAAAATATCAAATTACTATTGCTATAGTTGGTAAATATGTATCATTACATGATTCATATAAATCTATTAAAGAATCTTTAGTTCATGCTGGAACTTTTCAAAAAATATTTGTAAATATCAAATGGATTAATTCATGTATAATTAAAACGAAAAATATTATTGAAATATTTAATGGTATTTCAGGAATATTAATAGCTCCTGGTTTTGGAAATAGAGGAATAAAAGGAAAAATTTTAGCTTCAGAATATGCAAGACGGAATAAAATTCCTTTTTTAGGAATATGTTTAGGAATGCAAGTAGCAATGATTGAATTTGCTAGAAATGTGTTAAAAATACCACAAGCTGATAGTTGTGAGATTAATCCATATACAAAAGATCCAATTATTATTTTAATAAAAAATCAAAAAAATATCAAAAATAAAGGAGGGACTATGCGATTAGGTAATTTAAAATGTATTTTAAAAAAAAATTCTAAAATATTTTCTATTTATGGTCAAGAAAAAATTATAGAAAGACATCGTCATAGATATGAATTTAATAATGATTATTTAAAATCTTTTGCAACTTATGGTATGCAAGCATCAGGAATAAATCCTGATACATCATTAGTAGAAGTTATAGAATTAGAACATCATGTTTTTTTTATTGGTGTACAATTTCATCCTGAATATAAAAGTACTGTTATTAATCCTCATCCAATTTTTATTTCTTTTGTTAAAGAATCAAAAGATTATATAAATAAAAAATTAAATACAAATTAATAAATAATTATTATGAATAATGATAGAAAAAATATGGATTATAATTCTATAATAGGAATTATTTTAATATTATTAATTATAATTAGTTTTACTTATTGGAATTATCCAATAATTAATAATAATTTTAATAATAAAAAACAAACTTTTTTTATAAAAAAAAAACAATATAAAAATAATTCTATTTTAGAAAATAAATTAATTAAAATTGGTATTTCCAATATAGGTGGAATAATAAATGAAGTATGTTTAAAAAAATATAAAGTTTATGATTTTAATAATTTTTCACATAAAAAAAATTTATTCTTAATAAAAAATTCTAGTTTAGAATATAATTTTATTTTTTTTGATAAAAAACATCATAAAATTAATACTCAATTTTTATATTTTTCTCCATATTTTTATGTAAAAAATGGAAATTCAGTTTTGATAATGAAAGCTAATAATCCATATGGACAAGGATTTATAGAATATAAATATATTTTAAAACCAAATGATTATAATATTAATTTTATGATTAAAACAAAAAATTTATATTATGAACTCAATAAACAATATCCTATTTATTTAAATATTGAACAATATTTATATTCTTTAGAAAAAGATAAAATTTGGGAAAATTCATATACTCAAGTCTATTATTCTTATAATAAAAAAAAAAATAAAATAACTTATTCTAATATTAAATCTTTATCTGAAAAACATTATGAAAATATAAAAATCAATAATTTAAATTGGATTGCTCATAAACAACAATTTTTTTCTTCTATTATTATTCCTAATAAACCATTAAATAATTTTTTTGTGTCATCTGACAATATATATTCAGGAAATGTATTAAAAAAAATTAAATCAATAACTTGGTTTAAAGTTACAAATAGTATAAAAGACGAATTTAATATATCTTTTAAATTATATTTTGGACCATTAGACATAAAATATTTACAAAAATTTGAAAATAAATTAGAAAATATTATTCCATTTGGATGGGGATTTTTAAAATTAATTAATAAATATTTTTTTTTACCAATTTTTATATTATTAGAAAAAACTAATCTTAATTATGGTATTATTATCATATTAATGACCTTAGTTGTAAAAATTATTTTAATTCCTATGACTTATACTCAATATAAGTTAAATGCAATAATGAAAATTATTAAACCACAAATTGACAAATTAAATCATAAATTAAAAAACGTACATCCTTTAGATAAACAAAAATCTATTATGGAATTATATAAAAAAGCGGGAATTACTCCATTATCAGGATGTTTATCAACATTATTGCAGATACCTATATTTTATTCTTTATTTAAATTTTTTCCAAATTTAATTAATATTAGAGGACAATCATTTTTATGGGTAGAGGATTTAACGTCCTATGATTCTATTTTGCAATTACCATTTTCTATTCCATTTTATGGAAATCATGTTAGTTTATTAACATTATTGTATTCAATCGCATTATTAATTTATACTAAATTAAATAATAGTGATTTTACTACTACTAATAATAAATATAATGATGATGATACAAAAGTAGAAGATAATTCAGCAGAATTACGTATGTTTTTATCTTATGTAATGCCAATTATTATGTTATTATTTATTAATAGTTATGCATCTGCATTATCACTGTATTATTTTATATCTAATATTATTAATATTGGATTATTATCTTTTATTAGAAAATATTTTTTAAATAGAAAAAAAATATATAAAAAAATTTCACATAATATTTAAAATAAAAATTTTATATCATTTTTAGAAAAAAAAAATAATTTTTTATTATTATTTATTTTAATTATTAAATGACCATTATTTGTGATATTTTTAATAATACCTTTTGAATAATATTTTACTATTTTATGATTTTTTCTTTTAATTATAAAATATGACATTTGATTTCGTTTATAAAGAAATGTATTATAATAATTAATAGCATGACTATATGTGTTATACATATATATATACAAATATTCTTTTTGTATAAAACTAATAATTTTCAATAGTAATGATTTTAAATTAAATTTAATTTTGAAAAATAGACGTAATGATGATGTTTTTAATTTAGGATCAAATAATATTTGATTAACATTAAATCCAATTCCTATAATTATATATTTTTTTGAATTATATGTAATATTATTTTCTATTAAAATTCCTACTATTTTTTTATCATATAATATTATATCATTCGGCCATTTTATCCAACAATGATTAGTATAATAAAATAATATTTTATGAATTGCATTACATATAATAATATTATGTATATATACTTTTGTAAAGAAGTATGACATAAAATGTAAAAATGATGATTCTAATATAATACTAAAAGTTAAATTTTTACCTTTTTCTGAATACCAATGATTATTGTTCGTACCTTTTCCATTTGTTTGATTTATTACATTAATAATAGTCCAATTTTTTATAATATTAGATATAATATATTGTGCTGCATATTTATTAGTAGATGTTAATCTATCTAATTGAATTAAATTAATTGGCCAAATTAGTTTATTCAAAATATTTGATTTTAAAAAAATTAATTTAATTGAAAAACTTATTTTTGTTAAGCATAATATAAATAAAATTTTATTTTGTTATTAAAAGGAATTATAGAAGGAATTGAAATGGTTAAAGGAAAAAATATAACTATTTTAAATTTAAAACAAAAACTAAATTTTAGTTGTGATTATTTTATTATTTGTAGTGGAGAATCCAAAAATCAAGTTTATGCTATTTTTCAATCTATTAAAAATTATATTATAAAAAAATTTAAAACAAGTCCTTGGCATGTAGAAGGAATTAAAAATCAAGAATGGATTTTAATTGATTATACTACTATTGTAGTACATATATTTCAAGATAAAATACGATCATATTATAATTTAGAAAATCTATGGAAAAATACAGATTGGAATTAGTTTATGTTAGTTAATAATTAAATATAATTTATGATAAATAAAAAAGTAAAAAGTAAAAATAACTTTTTGTGGATATATATAGCTATTTTAGTTATATTTTTAGGTATTTTTTTATTTAAATATTCATTTTCTAATCCAACAAAAATTGATCAAGATACATTTTTTAATATCCTTATAAAAGGTAAAATACAAAAAATTATTGTTAAACATAAAGAAATAGTTCATGTTTATTTAAAAAAAGAATTTGCATATTATAATTCTAAAAATTTTTTAAAACATCATAGAAAATTTATGAATCCATATCTTCAATATGAATTTGAAATAGGAGATTTGCAATTTTTTCAAAAAAAATTTGAAGATTATAAAAAAAAATATCATTTAAATACTTTAATTGATTTTAAAAATCAACAAGATTATACTATAACTAAATTTTTTTTTGATTATGGAATATTTTTAATATTATTAGTAATTTTTTGGATTTTTATCTTTCGTAAAATTGGTTCTTCTGGAAGTGGCCCAGGTGGTCAAATCTTTAATATAGGAAAATCTAGAGCTAGATTATTTAATGAAAATGATAATATAAAAATTACATTTAAAAATGTAGCTGGATTAGAAGAAGCAAAAGAAGAAATACAAGAAATTGTTGAATTTTTAAAAAGTCCAAAAAAATATACTAAATTAGGTGGAACAATTCCAAAAGGAGCACTTTTAATGGGACCTCCAGGAACAGGTAAAACATTATTAGCAAAAGCAGTAGCGGGAGAAGCAAAAGTTCCATTTTTTTCATTATCTGGATCAGATTTTGTAGAAATGTTCGTAGGTGTAGGTGCATCGAGAGTAAGAGATTTATTTGAAAAAGCTAAAGAAAAAGCTCCTTGTATTATATTTATTGATGAAATAGATGCTATAGGTAGAGCTAGAGGTAAAAATAATATTGCTGGATCAAATGATGAACGAGAAAATACTTTAAATCAATTATTAACAGAAATGGATGGATTTGGAACTAAAACTAATGTAATAGTTTTAGCAGCAACTAATAGATCTGATATTTTAGACAAAGCTTTATTACGTCCTGGACGTTTTGATAGAACGATTTTAGTTGAAACACCTGAATTAAATGAGAGAAAAGATATATTTAAAGTTCATTTAAAAAAATTAGTTTTATCAAAAAAAGTAGATATTGATTTTTTAGCTAAACAAACACCAGGATTTAGTGGAGCTGATATAGCTAATATTTGTAATGAATCAGCATTAATAGCCGCACGAAAAAATAGATCTAAAATTCAACATCAAGATTTTTTAGATGCAATAGATAGAATTATAGGAGGATTAGAAAAAAAAAATAAAATTATTAAACCCAATGAAAAAAAACGTATAGCATATCATGAAGCTGGACATGCTGCTATTAGTTGGTTATTAGAATATGCATCTCCTTTAGTTAAAGTAACAATAGTTCCTAGAGGTAAATCATTAGGATCTGCATGGTATTTACCTGAAGAAAGACAATTAACTACTCCAGAACAAATGAAAGATGAAATATGTGCTTTATTAGCTGGTCGATGTGCAGAGGAAATTATTTTTAATAATGTATCTACTGGTGCATTAAATGATTTAGAACGGGTAACAAAACAAGCTCAATCTATGGTAGTTATTTTTGGATTAAATGATAAAGTAGGTAATATATCTTATTATGATTCTACTGGACAAAATGAATATTCATTTTCTAAACCTTATAGTGAAAAAACTGCACAAACTATAGATGAAGAAATATTAAAAATTATTACAGAACAATATAATAGAGCAAAATATTTATTAAATAACAATAAAGAAAAACTTTCTAGACTTGCAAATGAATTATTAGAAAAAGAAGTTATTTTTAGAGAAGATTTAAAAAATATTTTTGGAGATAGACCATTTGTTGATGATGTAGTAGAAAATTTATTAAAAAAAGTAACTCATATTTAATTTATATTAATAAAAAAATGTTGTATAACATTAAATATGAATTATTTATTAGATTAATAACAGGAATAATTTATATATTATTAATATTTTTTTCTATTAACTAAGGAAAAAAAATTTTTTAGAATTTTGATGATGATATTGTCTTATTGTTGTTTTTTTTAATTATTAATTATATGTAAAATACATATTACATTTATTCAAATATCTTCATATATTTTAATATTTTCAATATTCATTGATTTAATAATGACAAAAAAATTATATATAATATGTTTTATTCTATATTATAATATGTTTTATTGTTTATTTAATGTTTTTAAATTTATCTTATAAAGATAAAATTACTCAAATAATTCATAAACTATTTAGTTTATGTAATCATTCCTTTTTATTTATTTTATATTATTTATTCTAATTTTGATCAAGTAAAAAATATTATTTTTAATACTTTTATTATCATTTGGACTAATGATACTTGTTCATTTTTAATTGGTAAAAAATTTGGTACACATATAATGTCTATATTCATATATCCTAAAAAAATTATAGAAGGAGTTTGTGGAGGGATATTATGTTCTTTTATATTAAGTTTATACTTAAATATTTGATTGATAGTAGATATTGAGTGGATTTTTTTATCTATTATCATTTCTATATTTGCTACAATAGGTGATTTTATAGAATCTATAATTAAAAGATCTTATAATATAAAAAATTCTGGAATATTATTTCCTGGACATGGAGGTTTTTTAGATAGATTTGATAGTTATATTATTGTAATACCAATTATTACAATAATTTATTTTTTTAAAAATTTACTAAAAAATTAAAAAAATACTAATTCAACGAATTTTTTAACTTAAGAAGAATTAGTATTTATATAATAAATTTAAATTATTTTACTTCTTCAAAATCTACATCTTGTACATTATTATTATCTTGATTTTTATTATTTTCTTTAGTAGATGTATTATTTGAATTTGATGTATTATTTGAATTTGATGTATTATTTGAATTTGATGTATTATTTGAATTTGATGTATTATTTGATGGTGCTTGTTTATAAATCTCTTGTGATGCTTTTATCCAAATATCATTTAATTCTTTTGTATAAATATCTATTTCATTAAAATTTTTCTTTGCATGCGCATTTTTTAATTTATTTAAAGAATCTTGTATTTGTGTTTTATGATTTGATGATAATTTTTTATCATGTTCTTTTAATTGTTTTTCTATTTGAAAAATTTGATTATCTGCTATATTTAATTTTTCTATTTCACTTTTAATTTGTTCATCTTTTTTTAAATTTTTTGCTGCATCTTTTTTCATTCTATCAATTTCTTCTTGATTTAATCCTGAAGATGTTTCTATACGTATAGATTGTTTTTTCCCAGTTCCTTTATTTTTTGCAGAAACATTAAGAATTCCATTAGCATCAATATCAAAACTTACTTCTATTTGAGGAGTTCCTCTTGGAGCAGGTGGTATATCAACTAAATCAAATCTTCCAATTTCTTTATTATCTTTAAACATAGATCGATCTCCTTGTCCTACTCTAATAGTCACAGCAGATTGATTATCTGCAGCAGTAGAAAATACTTCTGATTTTTTAGTTGGTATAGTAGTATTAGAATCTATTAATTTAGTAAATACACCTCCTAAAGTTTCAATTCCAAGAGATAATGGAGTGACATCTAATAATAAAACATCTTGTACATCTCCTGATAATACTCCTCCTTGTATAGCTGCACCTATAGCAACTACTTCATCTGGATTAACTCCTTTAGATGGTTTTTTGTTAAAAAATGATTCTACTCCTTCTTGTACTTTTGGTATTCTTGTAGATCCACCAACTAATATAATTTCATCTATATCTTGATTTGTTAAATTTGCAGATTTCATTGCATTTTTACATGGATGAATAGATCTTTGTATTAATTTTTCTGATAATTGTTCAAATTTAGATCGTGTTAATTTAATTACTAAATGTTTGGGACCTGAATTTGTTGCAGTAATATATGGTAAATTAATTTCTGTTTGTGTAGAAGAAGATAATTCAATTTTTGCTTTTTCAGATGCTTCTTTTAAACGTTGAAGTGCCATTGGATCTTTTCTTAAATCTATTTTTTCTAATAAATTAAATTCATTAGCTAAATAATCAATAATAACTTGATCAAAATCATCTCCACCTAAATGAGTATCTCCATTAGTCGCAAGAACTTCGAAAACACCATCTCCTAATTCAAGAATAGAAACATCAAAAGTTCCACCTCCTAAATCATATACTACAATTTTTTTATTTTGTTTTCCCTTATCTAATCCATATGCTAATGCTGCAGCTGTAGGTTCATTAATAATTCTTTCGACTTGTAATCCAGCAATTTCACCTGCTTCTTTAGTTGCTTGTCTTTGTGCATCATTAAAATATGCTGGAACAGTAATAACAGCTTTATTGATTGTATGGCCTAAATAATCTTCTGCAGTTTTTTTCATTTTTTGAAGAATCATAGCAGATATTTCTTGAGGAGCATATAATTTTTTTTCTATTTTAACACGTGGAGTATTATTTCCTCCTTGTACAACTTCATATGGAACATATGTTAATTCTTTTGTAATTTCTGAATACATTCTTCCCATAAATCTTTTAATAGAAAAAATAGTTTTTTGTGGATTTGTTACAGATTGTCTTTTAGCAGGATCTCCAACTTTTATTTCACCTGAATCTACAAAAGCTACTATAGAAGGTGTAGTTCTTTTTCCTTCTGAATTTGGAATTACAACCGGATCATTAATTTCCATTACAGAAACACATGAATTGGTAGTTCCTAAATCAATTCCTATAATTTTACTCATATTTTAAGTATTTTTTTTAATTTATCCTTAATATTTAAAATACTCCAATGATTATGCCATAATATATTAAATGTTAATACTTATGTTAATAAATAAAAAAATTATTTTTTATATGACAAAAAGTCATTTAATTTTATTTTTTATCTTAATTTACAAAATTATAACAAAATGGATTATTTAAGTTTTAAAACAACATATCAAATAAATAAAAAATCATGGATTATTATGGATGCCACTGGTAAAAAACTAGGACGTTTATGCTCTATAATAGCATTCAAAATAAGAGGTAAACATAAACCTAATTTTTCTCCACATTTAAATTGTGGTGATCATATAATTGTTATTAATTCTGCTAAAATACAATTATCTGGTAAAAAATGGATGTACAAAAAATATATTCATTATACAGGATATCCTGGTGGACAAAAACAAATTTTAGCTAAAAATATTTTTAAAAAAAATCCTTGTTTATTAATACATAAAGCAGTTTTTGGAATGTTACCAAAAAATAAATTAAGAAAAAAATTAATAAAAAATCTTCATATATATTCAGGTAATATACATAAACATCATCAGTTAAATCTTAATAAAAACAAATTAAATAAAAGTAAATAAATGAAAATTCACACTATAGGTAGAAGAAAAAGATCACTTGCTAGAATTTATTTAACATACGGAAATGGAAAAATTATGATTAATTCTATAAATTATAGAAAATATTTTTCACAATATACTCAAAATAAAATTTTGCATCCATTTCAAATTCTAGATTATAATAATAAATTTGATATTGATATTAAAGTTATTGGAGGAGGATTTAATGGTCAAGCAGAAGCTATTTGTTTAGCAATTTCTAGAGCTCTTTGTATTTTCAATTCTAATAATAAGGAATTATTAAAAAAAAATGGATTGTTAACTAGAGATTCTCGTGAAGTAGAAAGAAAAAAATTTGGACAAAAAAAAGCAAGAAAAAAATTTCAGTTTTCAAAACGTTAATTTTATTATTCTGTATACATAAACCATGTTAAAAAATAATAAACAAAAAAAAGGAATCAATCATATTATTTATATCATCAAAAAAGAAGACAAACAAATAAAATCAGAAGAAATGATAAAGGATAATAATGGTCTTCCTATTATGACTACTAATACTACTACGCCAACAGACAACAAAATAAAACAAATAAAATCAGAAGAAATGATAAAGGATAATAATAGTTTTCCTATTAATACTACTAATACTACGCCAATAGAAATAGAAAAAAAAATAAAATCAGAAGGAATGATAAAGGATAATAATACTCATCCTATTTCTACTCCTCCTCCTACTACTATTTCAATAATAAAAAAAGAAGAAAAAAAAATAAAATCAGAAGGAATGATAAAGGATAATAATACTCATCCTATTTCTACTCCTCCTCCTACTACTATTTCAACAATAAAAAAAGAAGAAAAAGAAATAAAATCAGAAGGAATGATAAAGGATAATAATACTCATCCTATTTCTACTCCTCCTCCTACTACTATTTCAACAATAAAAAAAGAAGAAAAAGAAATAAAATCAGAAGGAATAAAAAATAATGTTATAGAAGAAAAAAAAGATAATATAAATATTCCAATAATACCAGGTACTAAGTTTGATATGATAGATTTATTAAAAGCAGGAGTTCATTTCGGACATCTTGCAAGAAAATGGAATCCTAATATGAGACAATTTATTTTTATGAAAAAAAAAGGAATTCATATTATAGATTTATCAAAAACAATTATTAAGTTAAATGCAGCATGTCAAGAATTAAAAAGAATTATATCTCTTGGAAAAAAAATTTTATTAGTAGGAACTAAAGCACAAGCTAAAGAAAAAGTTGTTTTATATGCCAAAATTTTAAATATGCCGTGTGTAACAGAAAGATGGTTAGGAGGATTATTAACAAATTTTTCTACTATTCGTAAATCAATAAAAAAGATGAATAATATAGAAAAAATGAAAAAAAATGGAACTTTTGATACATTATCTAAAAAAGAACGTTTACTAATAAATAGAATATATTTAAAATTATATAAAAATTTAGGTAGTATTTCTTCAATGACTCAATTACCAGGGGGAATATTTTTAATTGATCCATATAAAGAAAAAATTGCATTATCTGAAGCTATTAAATTAAGAATTCCAATTTTTGCAATGATAGATACAAATACTAATCCAAATAGTATTCAATTTCCAATTCCATCTAATGATGATTCTTCTAAATCTATTAATTTAATTTTACAAATTATTACAAACATACTTAAAAGATCATCAAGTATTGAAAATAAATAAATTATGATAATTACTATTGATCAAATTGCTAAATTGAGAAAAATAACTGGAGTAGGTATTTTAGATTGTAAAAATGCTCTTATTAAATCCAATGGTAATTTTGAAGAAGCAATTTTTTTTTTAAGAAAACAAGGTAAAGAAATTGCTTTAAAAAAATCAATTGATAAAATACAAAATGGAGCTATTGTTGCTATTACTAATGAAAATAAAACGATTGGAAATATTATCGGTTTAAGTTGCGAAACTGATATTCTTTCTAAAAGTAAAGAATTTATTTCTTTTTTAAATAAAATTACCAACATATCGTTATTATATAATAATAAAAATTTTTTTTTGAATCAAATTCAAGATTTGATTTATGATCAAATTGTAATTACTGGTGAAAAAATAGAATTAACAATTTTTGAACAAATTCATTCTCCACTTGTATTAAGTTATACTCATTATTATAAAATAGCCACTTTAGTTGGATTTTTATCAAAAAATCCAAAATCTAATAATATTAATGATCTTAAAAATATAGTTCTTCATATTACTGCAATGAATCCAATTTCTATTGATAAACATGATTTTCCAAAAGATTTAATAGATAAAGAGTTAGAAATTATTAAAAATCAAATAAAAAATAAAAATGTATCAGAAAATATTAAAAATTCTATTATTTCTGGTAAAATTAACAAATTTATAATGAATAATACTTTAATAAATCAAAAATATATTAAAAATAATCAAATTATTATTAAAGAATATTTAAACAAATTTAAAGATGTAAAAATTAATAAATATAAAAGAATTAGTATTTTATGAGTAATAGTAAAAAAATAATGTTGATAATATTAGATGGGTGGGGAATATCTAATCAAGAAAATATTCATGCTTCTGCAATAGCACAAGCTCAAACTCCATTTATAGATTATTGTTTTAATAAATATCCATATAGTAATATACATGCATCTGGATTACATGTTGGATTACCTTTTAATCAGGCTGGTAATTCAGAAGTTGGTCATATACATTTAGGAGCTGGACGAAAAGTAAAACAAAGTTTGGAAACTATTAATTTTGCTATAAAAAATAATTATTTAGCATATAAAATTAATCATATTTTAAATTATGTTTTATTTTATAATAAAAAATTACATTTTATTGGATTATTATCCGATGGTGGGGTCCATTCTCATATGAATCATTTATTTTATTTACTCAAATTAGCAAATAATAAACATTTATCACAAGTATTTGTTCATGTTTTTACAGATGGTAGAGATTCTGATCCTAAAAAAGGAATTTTTTATATAAAAAAATTATTAAATGTAATGGACCAAACTGTTGGAAAATTATCTACTGTAATTGGTAGATATTATGCCATGGATAGAAATAATAAATGGGATAGAACACAAATGGCATTTGAAGCAATGGTTAATGCAAAAGGTATTAAAATAAGAAATATTTTTGATTATATTGAAAAATCTTATAAATATGGAACTACAGATGAATTTTTGTATCCATCAATTATAGTAGATAAATCTGATAATCCTATTTCTAGGATAGAAACAGGCGATGTTGTTTTTTGTTTTAATTTTCGTCCAGATCGTTCAAAACAAATTACTAAATTATTAATGAATGATAAACCTAGATTAAATCTTTATTATATTACTATGACTTGTTATGATTTAAAATATAAAAATATACATGTTCTTTTTAATCGAAAAAAGTTATCTAATACTTTAGGGGCGGTATTAGAATATGAAGGGAAAAAACAACTTAGAATTGCTGAAACTGAAAAATATCCACATGTTACATACTTCTTTTCAGGATATCAACAATCTCTTTTTATAGGAGAAAAAAGAAAAATTTGTTTATCGCCTCAAGTTCTTACATATGATTTATCTCCTAAAATGAGTGCTAATAATATAGTAAAAATGATCATTCCAGAATTAAATAGTAAACAATACGATTTTATATGTTTAAATTTTGCTAATCCAGATATGGTTGGTCATACAGGAAATATGTTACAAACTATAAAAGCTTGTGAATATATAGATTATTGTGTTAAAATATGTTATTATATTGCAATGAAAAATATGTATTCTATTATTATTGTTGGTGATCATGGAAATGCAGATTATATGATCAATCATGATGGAAGTCCAAATACATCTCATACTAATTCTTTAGTTCCTTTTATTCTTATAGATTTAGAATATAAAAAAGAAACAAATTGTTTAATACAAGATAAAGAATCTAGTTTATGTGATGTAGCCCCTACAATTTTAAAATTAATGAATTTAAAAATTCCTAATATAATGAATCATCATTTAATAAATAAAATATGATACAATTAAAAACATTAGAAGATATTTTATTAATTAAAAAAAGTGCATTATTAGCTTCTAAAACATTAGGAATGTTAGCTGGAAAAATTAAACCAGGAATTACATCACTTTATTTAGATAATTTAGCTGAAATATTTATTCGTGATCATGGTGGTCAACCTGCATTTTTAGGATTATATAATTTTCCAAATACATTATGTGTATCTCCTAATAATCAAGTTGTACATGGAATACCAAATAATGATCCTTTATGTGAAGGAGATATAATATCTATTGATTGTGGTGTATATATGAATGGATTTTATGGAGAACATGCATATACTTTTGAAGTTGGAGAGGTCAAAGATGATATAAAACAATTTGTAAATCGTTCTAAAAAATCTTTATATATAGGTATTTCTAAATGTAAAACTGGAAATTATATTGGAGATATTGGAAATTCTATACAATCTTTTATAGAAACAAGTGGATATTCTATTGTTAAAGATTTTGTAGGACATGGATTAGGAAAAGAAATGCATGAAGATCCCGAAATTCCAAATTTCGGAACAAAAGGAGAAGGAATAAAATTAAAAAATGGATTTGTTCTTTCAATAGAACCAATGGTGAATAAAGGTAGATCAGAAGTAATTTTTCATAAAGATGGATGGACAATAACAACTAAAGATAATAGTTTATCTGCTCATTTTGAACATAATATTGCAATTATAAATGAAAATCCATATTTACTTTCTACTTTTCGTTATATTTATGAAGAATTAAATATAAATTCTATTATAGAAGAATATCCATTTCAAATATAAAAAATTTATGTTAATCATATAATTTATGCCAACAATACAACAATTAATAAGAAAAGGAAGAAATTCAATTTCAAAAAAAAAAAAATCGCTTGCTCTAGGATTATGTCCTCAAAAACGTGGAGTGTGTATTCGTGTATATACAACTACTCCAAAAAAACCAAATTCTGCAATGAGAAAAGTCGCAAGAGTTAGATTTACAAATGGAAAAGAAGTTATTAGTTATATAACAGGAGAAGGTCATAATCTTCAAGAACATTCTATTGTTCTTGTTAAAGGAGGTAGAGTTAAAGATTTACCAGGAGTAAAATATAAAATTGTTAGAGGAGCTCGTGATACAGCTGGAGTCAATGGTAGAAAAAAAAGTAGAAGTAAATATGGTGCTAAAATTCCTAATAAAAAAAATATAAATAAGTAATTATTATTATGAGAAAAATAAGGAAAAAACAAAAAATATATTTTCCAGATCCAAAATTTAATGAACCTTTAGTTAGTAGATTTATAAATCATTTAATGAAAAATGGTAAAAAAAATTTAGCTTATAAAATTTTTTATAATGCTATGGATAAAATTGATTCTATGAATTCTCATAAAGAGAATAATAAAAAAACAGCATTAGAAATTTGGAAAGAAGGATTAAGTAATGTTATGCCTCATGTAGAGGTTAGACATCGTCGTATGGGAGGAACTAATATTCAAATTCCTGTACCTATTTCTTCTAATAATAAAATTACCAAATCTATTAAATTATTAATTACATGTGCTTCTAGGAGAAAAAATGAAAAAACTATGTCTGATAAATTAGCTTTCGAAATTATGGATGCATTTAATTCACAAGGTGAAGCGTTTAAACAAAAAGAAAATATTCATAAAATGGCAGAAGCTAATAAGGCATTTTCTCATTTTAGATTTTAATTATGAGTAAAAATTTAAATTATACTAGAAATATAGGAATAGCAGCTCATATTGATGCTGGAAAAACAACAACAACAGAAAGAATTTTATTTTATACTGGTATTAATCATAAACTTGGAGAAGTTCATGATGGAGCAGCTACAATGGATTGGATGTTACAAGAACAGGAGCGTGGAATTACAATAACTTCTGCTGCTACATGTTGTAGATGGAAATATAAAAATAATGAATATAATATTAATATAATTGATACACCTGGTCATGTAGATTTTACAGTTGAAGTAGAAAGATCTTTAAGAGTTTTAGATGGAATGATAGTATTATTTAGTGCGGTAGAGGGCGTTGAACCACAATCTGAAACTGTTTGGAGACAAGCTAATAAATATTCTATTCCAAGAATAGCTTTTGTGAATAAAATGGATAGACAAGGTTCAGATTTTTTTAATGTTTGTTTACAAATTAAAAAGATGTTAGGAGCTAATTCAGTTCCATTACAAATTCCCATTGGATCAGGAGATAATTTTATTGGAATAGTAGATTTAATTAAAAAAAAAGGAATTATTTGGAATGATGAAAATTATGGATTAACATTTAAAGAAATTCCTATTCCATATAATATGAAAGAAATAGTAAAAGTTTATTATAATAATATAATTGAATCATTATCAGAATATGATGATAAAATTATGGAAAAATTTTTATATGATCAAAATTCTATTTCTGAAAAAGAAATAATTTGTTCATTAAAAAAAAATACTATTAATATGAATATTATTCCTATTTTTTGTGGATCTTCTTTTAAAAATAAAGGTGTTCAAACAATACTAGATGCTATATGTATGTATTTACCTTCTCCATTAGAAGTAAAAAATATTATAGGAATTAATCCAATTAGTAAAAACCAAGAAATTAGAGCGCCTAATAATAATGATCCATTTTCTGCATTAGCATTTAAAATATCTAGTGATCCGTTTGTTGGTAGATTAGCTTTTTTTAGAGTATATTCTGGTCAAATACATGCTGGATCTTATAGTTTTAATGTTAGATCTAAAAATAAAGAACGAATTTCTAGAATTTATCAAATGCATGCAAATAAACAAATTCCTATTAAAAAAATAGGAGCTGGTGATATTGCTGCTATTGTTGGATTAAAAAATATTAAAACTGGAGATACTTTATGTGATGAAAATTATCCAATTTTATTAGATAATATATCATTTCCCGAACCAGTAATTGGGTTAGCTATTGAACCCAAATTAAAATCTGATATTGATAAAATGAGTTTAGCACTTTCTAAATTGATGGAAGAAGATCCAACTTTTCAAGTTAGAACAGATAGTTATACAGGACAAACTATTATTTCTGGAATGGGGGAACTACATTTAGAAATTATTGTAGATAGAATGAAAAGAGAATTTAAAGTAGAAGTTAATCAAGGAAATCCTCAAGTAGAATATAAAGAAGCATTAAGAATAGGTGTTAAACATAGAGAAATTTATAAAAAACAGACTGGAGGAAGAGGTAAATTTGCTGATATATTATTTAAATTAGAACCAGGTGATTATGGAAAACAAGGATTAGAATTTATTAGTAAAATAAAAGGAGGAAATATTCCAAAAGAGTATTTACCTTCTATAGAAAAAGGATGTAGAGATATGATGAAAAATGGACCATTATCTGGTTATGAAATTGATAATGCTAAAATTACAATTTTAGATGGGTCATATCATTCAGTTGATTCTGATCAAATATCTTTTGAAATAGCAGGCAAATTAGGATTTAAAGCTGCTGCTAAAAAAACTAATCCAATATTATTAGAACCAATTATGAAATTAGAAGTTATAGTCCCAGAAGAAAATATGGGAGATATTATAGGAGATATAAATAAAAGAAGAGGAATTATTCAAAATATGATTGATAAAAATAATACAAAAATTATTAAAGCTATGATTCCATTATCAGAAATGTTTGGATATGTTACAGTATTAAGAACATTATCATCTGGACGTGGAACATCAAGTATGGAATTTTCTCATTATGATTCGGTTCCAAAAAATATTGTAAATAATATTATAAATAATTAAGATTAAAAATAAAATATGGGTCATAATATAAAAATTAAGTTAAAATCTTATGATTATAATCTGTTAGATAAATCTGCAGAAAAAATTGTAAATTCGGTATTACCGACTGGAGTAATATTAAATGGACCAGTTCCATTGCCTACGGAAAAAAAAATATATACTGTTTTACGATCACCACATGTTAATAAAAAATCTAGAGAACAATTTATTTTACCTACTCATAAAAGATTATTACATATACATAATGCATCTTCTAAAACCGTTGATGCATTAATGAAATTAGAATTACCAAGTGGAGTAGAAGCAGAAATTAAAGTATAATGATATGTTAAAATTAAGAGTAAAAGAATTAATAGGATTTAATTTAGGAATGACTAGTTTTTTTTCTGAAACAGGTTATAATATTCCGTGTACTTTAATACAATTTAAATCATGTTATATTATACAAATAAAAACATTAACAAAAGATGGATATGAAGCTATTCAATTAGGTGTTTTAAACAAAAAAAAAAAACATACTAATAAACCTTTATTAGGCCATTTTTGTAAATCAGGGATTTCTCCTAAAAAAAAACTGATAGAAGTTAAAACTTTTTCATCTTTACCTGATACAGATATTAAAATTGGATTATGTATTAATAATAATATCAATACATTATTCTCAGTTGGAGAATTAGTAAATATTCAATCTTTATCTAAAGGAAAAGGATTTCAAGGTGTAGTAAAAAGACATGGATTTTCTGGGGTAGGAGAAAAAACTCATGGACAACATAATCGATTAAGAGCTCCAGGTTCAATAGGAGCAGGGTCTGATCCATCTAGAGTATTTAAAGGTAAAAAAATGGGAGGAAGAATGGGTAATCAAAAAGTTACAATTAAGAATTTAAAAATATTGAAAATAAATATAGAAAAACAAATATTAATTATTAAAGGATCAGTTCCAGGCAATAAATATTCATATTTAATTATTAAAAAACAAAAATGAAATTAAATGTTTTAAATAAAAATGGAAATATTACTGATAAAAAAATAGATTTTAAAGATTTAATATTTTCAACAAAATCTTATGATCATTGTATTTATTTAGAAATTAAAAGATATCTTTCTGCACAACGTCAAGGAACTCATGATAGTAAAAATAGAAGTAAAATAATTGGAAGTAATAGAAAATTACATAAACAAAAAGGTCTTGGTGGATCTAGAAAAGGAAGTATCAAAAATCCTATATTTAGAGGAGGAGGACGAATCTTTGGTCCTATACCAAGAAAATATATAAAAAAAACAAATAAAATAACTAAACATTTAGTTAGACAATATATTTTAGAATATAAATTAAAAACAAATACAGTTTTTGTAATAGAAGATATTACATTAACAAATCCTAGTACGAAAACTTTAGTTAAAATTTTAACTACATTAAAATTAAATAATAAAAAATCATTACTAATTATTAATGATAAAAATAAAAATTTATATTTATCTTCTAGAAATTTAACAAATTTTAAATTATTGTCTATCAATGATTTAAATAGTTATTTATTATTAAAATATTATTATATTATTTTTACTGAAAGTTCATTAATTAATGTATTTAATTTTTTTAAGAAAAAAATATGAATTTAATTATTAAACCTTTTTTTTCTAAAAAATCATCTATTATTCAAGAAAAAAATAAATGTTATACTTTTTTAATACGATTAAATAGTAATAAAATTGAATTAAAAAAAGAATTTTATGAAATGTTTGGAATTACAGTTAAAAATATTAGAACTATGATTTATTATAAAAAAAATAAATCAAAATATACTAAAAAAGGATTAATACAAGGAAAAAGTAAAACATTTAAAAAAGTTATTATTCAATTAAATGATAATGAATCTATTGATTTATTATATCAAAAAAATAATTCTAAAAATTTAAATAAATAAAATGTTATGTCAATTAAAAAATTAAAAGCCATAACTCCAGGTCAACGTTTTAGAGTTATTAATAAATTTAAAAAAATTACAGAATATATTCCTGAAAAATCTCTTACTTTAGGTAAAAAGAAAACAGGTGGTAGAAATAATGTTGGAAGAAGAACTATTAGATATTGTGGAGGAGGCCATAAAAAAAAATATAGAATAATTGATTTTAAAAGAAAAAAATTTGATATTTATGCTACAATAAAGTCAATTGAATATGATCCTAATCGATCATCCTTAATTTCTTTATTACATTATGCAGATGGTGAAAAACGTTATATTATAGCTATGGAAGGATTTAAAATAGGACAACAAATAATTTCTGGAAAAAAAATTCCTTTTAATATAGGGAATTCTTCATTTTTAAGAGAAATTCCATTAGGAACTAATGTATCTTGTATAGAATTATTACCTGGTCAAGGAGCTAAAATTGCTAGAAGTGCTGGAAGTTATGCTCAATTATTTGCAAAAGATCAAAAATTTGCTACATTAAAATTTCCATCTGGAGAAATTAGAATGATCATGTTAGATTGTATGGCAACTATTGGTATAGTTTCTAATTCAAATCATCAATTAGTAATGCTTGGTAAAGCTGGAAGAAATCGTTATTTAGGTAAAAGACCTAGAACAAGAGGTGTTGCAATGAATCCTGTTGATCATCCTATGGGAGGTGGTGAAGGAAAAGCATCTGGTGGAATTCCTAGAAGTAGAAAAGGAATTCCATCTAAAGGTTTTAGAACTCGTTCTAAAAATAAATATTCTAATAAATATATTTTAAAAAAAATAAAAAAATAAATTTTTAAATTATATGCCTAGATCTTTAAAAAAAGGACCATATGTATATCATAAATTATATAAAAAAGTATTGCAAAATATTAAATTAGGTAAAAAAAAAATTATTAAAACATGGTCCAGATCAACTACTATTATTCCTGATTTTGTAGGTCAAACATTTGCTATTCATAATGGAAGAAAATTTATTAACGTATATATTACTGAAAATATGATTGGACATAAATTAGGAGAATTTTCTCCTACTCGTATATTTAGAGGACATTCTGGTAATAAAAATAGATTAAAATCTAAAAATTAAATGAAGAAACAATTAAAATTTAATAAATTGTTTTTAGATAAATCAAATAAATCATATTATAGTGTATGTTCTATTTTAAATGGAATAAGAATAGCTCCAAGAAAAATTAGATTAATAGCTAATATAATTAGATATAAAAAAGTAGAAGATGCATTATGTATATTAAGATATACTAAAAAACAAAATATTTCAATTTGTTTAAGTAAATTAATTATTTCTACAATATCTAATTGGAATAGAAAACAACAAAATATACAACATAATGAATTATTTATACATAAAATTATGGTCAATCAAGGAAAAATGTTAAAAAGAATACGGCCTGTTCCACAAGGAAGAGGACATAAAATAAGAAAAAAATCAAGTAATATTATTATATGTATAAGTAATCAATATAGTAAATAATTATGGGACAAAAAACTAATCCAATTATGAATCGTTTAGGAATTATTATTGGATGGCAATCTTCATGGTGTAAAAATTATAAAGAAAGAATAAAAGAAGATTTTCAAGTTAGAAGATATATTGAAGCTAGGTTTCCTAAAGGGATTATATCTAAAATTTTTATAGAAAGAACTATGAAATTTATTACTGTAACTATTAGAACTTCTCGTCCTGCTATTGTAATTGGAAAAGGAGGTGAAGAAGTAGATACAGTGAGAAAAGAATTAAAAAAAATTACTAAAAAAGAAATTCAAATTAATATATCTGAAGTAAAACGTCCAGAATTAGATGCCTCTTTGGTAGCAAAAAATTTAGTTAAACAATTAGAAAATAGGATTTCTTATAAAAAGGCAATTAAAATTTCTATTTTTTCTGCAATGAGAATGAATGCTAAAGGAATTAAAATTCAAATGTCTGGAAGATTAAATGGAGCTGAAATGGCTAGATGTGAATATTATAAAGAAGGAAGAATATCATTAGGAACGTTTCGTGCAGATGTGGATTATCATATGGCAGTAGCTCATACAATGTATGGTAGTATAGGAATTAAAGTTTGGATTATGAAAGGAGAAATTTATGGAAAAAGAGATTTATATCCATTATTTCGGATACATAAAAGACATAAAGTAAATAAACAACATTCAATTTTTCATAGAAAAAAAAATCGTAATTTGTCAAAATGACAATATGATTTTTTATGTTACAACCAAAAAAAACAAAATATAAAAAACAACAAAAAGGACGTATGCGTGGTAATGCATCTAATGGTTTTTTATTAACTAGAGGATTATATGGAATTAAAGCTTTAGAATCTTCTTGGATAACATCTAGACAGATAGAGGCTGCACGTGTAGCTGCTACTAGATATATGAAAAGAGAAGGAAAATTATGGATTAATATTTTTCCAGATAAACCAGCAACTAAAAAACCACAAGAAGTGAGAATGGGAAAAGGAAAAGGTCCAGTAGAATTTTGGGTATCTGTTGTTAAAATGGGTAAAATTTTATTAGAAATTGATGGAGTAAATATGGAAATAGCTAGAGAAGCATTAAGATTAGCTGCTCAAAAATTTCCAATAAAAATGAAATTTATCTTTTCAAAAGAATTTATTAATAAATAATTTATTAATATGAAATATTCTGAAATAAATCTTTTATCTGTTAAAGAAATTGAAAAAAAATTAGAACAATTTCGTAAATTATATAAAAAAGCAATATTTAATCATACATTTGGTTTAAATAAAAATCCTTTAGAAATATTATCTATAAGAAAAATTATTGCTAGATTAAAAACAAAATTAAATCAAAAAGATTGAAATGTTGAAGAATAAAAAAAAATATAATCAGATAACAAATAATAGAATAAATATTAGAAAACAAAGAAGTGGTATAGTAATTAGCGATAAAATGAATAAAACTATTATTGTTAATGAAATGCAAAAAACAACACATAAATATTATGGAAAAAATATTTTAGTACGAAAAAAATATATGGTTCATGATGAAAATAATTCGTCAAAAAATGGAGATATAGTTTGTATTATGGAAACACGACCAATTAGTAAAAATAAATGTTGGAGATTAGTTTCTATTTTAAAAAAATCGTTATAATATTTTTATAAGATGTTACAACAAGAATCTATATGTAAAGTATCAGATAATACTGGAGCTAAAACTGCTTTAATAATTCGTGTGTTAGGTGGTTCTAATAAAAAATATGCATATTTAGGAGATATGATAGTAGTTACTATTAAAGAATCTAGTACTAGTGGAAATTTAATTAAGAAAGGTAAAATATCTAAAGCAGTAATAATAAGAACAAAAAAAAAAACTAGAAGAAAAGATGGATCTTATATTAGTTTTGATGATAATGCTTGTGTGTTAATTAATGATACTGGGGAATTATTAGGGACAAGAGTTTTTGGGCCAGTAGCTAGGGAATTAAGGGAAAAACAATATATGAAAATTATATCTTTAGCTCAAGAAGTATTATGAATAAATCTATTAAAAAAGGTGATAAAGTATTTATTTTATCAGGAGATAATAAAAAATCTAATGGTATTGTTCTAAAAGTTATTAAAAAAAAAAATAAAGCAATAATTAAGGGTATTAATTTAGTCAAAAAACATATTAAACCTAATTCAAAAAATACTAAAGGAGGAATTATTAAAATAGAATCTGCTATACATATATCTAATTTAAAAAAAATATCTAATTCAAAAAATGAAATATCAAATTAAATTACAAAAATTATATAATGAGCAGATTATTATAAACTTAATGAAGCGATTTAAATATAGTTCTTATATGCAAGTTCCTAAATTAAATAAAATTATTATTCATAAAGGTATTGGTTCTATAATATATGATAAAAATATAATTAATCAATCAATTATGGAATTAACTTCTATATCTGGACAAAAAGCAATTTTATGTTTATCAAAACATGATGAAGCTGGTTTTAAATTAAGAAAAGGAATGCCAATTGGTATAAAAGTAACTTTAAGAAGATCAAAAATGTATGAATTTTTAGAAAGATTAATTAAAGTTGCATTACCTAGAGTTAGAGATTTTAATGGAGTAAAAAATAGTAGTTTTGACGGTATGGGAAATTATAATCTTGGAATAGAGGATCAAATTATTTATCCAGAAGTAAATTTATATGAAATTAAAAAAAGTATTGGAATGAATATTACATTTGTAACTTCTGCTAAAAATGATATAGAAGCTAAAGAACTGTTATCTCATTTTGGTATTCCATTTAAAAAAAATAATAAATAAAATGGCTAAAGAATCTATTAAAGCAAGACAAAAAAAAAGAGAAAAGATTGTATTAAAATATGCAAAAATTAGAAAAAGATTAAAATTATCTAATAATTATAAATTATTACAAAAATTACCTAGAAATGCATCTCCAGTAAGATTAAGAAATAGATGTTCTATTACAGGACGTTGTAGAGGATATATGAGGAAATTTGGTATATCTAGAATTATGTTTAGACATTTAGTTTCTCAAGGATTAATTCCAGGAGTTAAAAAAGTAAGTTGGTAATATTATGAATACAGATCCTATTTCTGATTTTTTAACTAGAATTAGAAATGCAAGTAAAGTAAAACATAAATTTTTAGAAATTTATTATTCTAAATTAAAACAAAATTTATCTAAAATATTATTACAAAATGGTTATATTTTAGATTTTAAAATAGTAAATAATACTAATAATATTAAAATTATTAAAATTGCATTAAAATATTATAAAAATAAATCTGTTATTCAAAATCTTATTAGAATTAGTAAACCAGGGTTAAGAAAATATACAAAATATAAAAATTTACCTAGAGTATTAAATGGATTAGGAATAGCTATAATTTCTACATCATCTGGTCTTTTAACTGATAAAAAAGCTAGAAAAAATAAATTAGGTGGAGAAATTCTATGTTATATTTATTAATTCTTATATAATTAATTATAAAAAATGTCAAAAATTGGAAATTTACCTATTTTAATTCCAACTAACGTTAGTATAGAAATTAATAATAATAAAATTGATATTATTGGACAATTTGGAAGATTAAGTCAAATAATTTCTAAATATATTAAATTAGAAATAAAAAATAATTTTTTATTCTTAAAAAGAGAAAAAGAAGATAAAAAATATAAATCTATGCATGGGTTATATCGTGTATTAATAAATAATATGATAATTGGTGTCCAACATAAATTTAAAAAAAAATTAGAATTAGTAGGTATAGGATATCGAGTATCTAAAATATTTGATAATTTATTAGAATTTCATTTAGGTTATTCCCATAATATTATACTTGAAGTTCCTAAAGAAATTAACATAAACATTCAAATTACTAAAGATAAAAATACTATTCTAATTTTAGATTCTATTAATAAACAACTTGTAGGACAAATTGCTTCACAAATACGTTTATTAAGAAAACCTGAACCATATAAAGGAAAAGGAATTAGATATTTAAATGAATATATTAGAAAAAAAACTGGTAAATCTGCTTAAATAATAATATTTTAAACAAATGAAAAAATATAATATAAATAAAAATTTAAGAATTTCTGTCTTTAGAAGTAATAAACATATATATGTACAAATAATTGATGATAATCTTAAAACTACTTTAACATCTTCTTCTTCTGTTGAAGTTTTAAAAAAAAATGATCAAATTAAACATAAAACTAAAATAGAAATATCATATGAAGTTGGAAAATTATTAGGAATAAAAGCTCAAAAATTGAAATTAAAAAAAGTAGTTTTTGATAAAGGTAAATATATGTATCATGGAAGAGTAAAATCATTAGCAAATGGAATTAGAAAAATGGGATTAAATTTTTAAAAAAATGAGTTCATTAATAGAAAAAAAAAAATATTCTAATTTTGAATTAAAAGAAAAATTAGTAGGAGTTACGAGAGTTTGTAAAGTTACAAAAGGTAGAAGATATTTTAGTTTTAGTGCTATTGTAATTAAGGGTAATGAAAATGGATTAGTAGGATATGGTTTTGGAAAATCTAAAGAAGCTACTGATGCTATTCATAAAGCTGGAGAACAAGCTAAAAGAAATTTACATCAAATTTGTATTTCAAATGGAACTATTCCTCATGCACAAGAAGCTAAATATGGAGGAGCAAGAATTTTAATAAAACCAGCATCAGAAGGTACAGGAATAATAGCGGGTGGATCATTAAGAGCAGTCTTAGAAGCTGTAGGATTAAAAAATGTATTATCTAAATCTAAAGGATCATCAAATCCACATAATGTAATAAAAGCTACAATTAAAGCATTAGATTTAATAAGAGATGTTAATATTATTTCTAAACAAAGAGGAATTTCTATTGAAGAAGTTTATAATGGTATAATAATATAATTATATATAAAAAATGTATTTAAATTTTTTGAAACCAAATAAAAAATCTAGTAAAAAAAAAATGAGATTAGGAAGAGGACAAGGTAGTGGAAAAGGAGGAACTTGTGGAAGAGGACATAAAGGAGCAAAATCTCGTTCTGGATATTCTAAGAAATTAGGATTTGAAGGAGGTCAAAATCCAATACAACGAAGACTTCCAAAGTTTGGATTTAAAAATAGAAATAAAAAAAAATATTGTTGTATTAATTTAGATACTATTCAAAATTTAATAGATAAAAAAATTATAGTTGATAATTTAGTGAATAAAGAAGTATTAATAAAATATAATTTACTAAAAAGAAATTGTAAATTAATAAAAATTTTAGCAGGTAAAGGCCATTTTAAATCATTAATTACAATTGAAGCATCTAAATTTAGTAAAAAATCAATATTATATATAAAAAATGCAGGTGGAAAATTATTATATAAGTAATATAATATATTTATGAATCATTTATTTATTTCTATATGTAATATTTGGAATAATAAAGATTTAAGAAATAAAATATTTAATACAATTAATTTATTGTTAATTTATCGTTTTGGTGCATATATTCCACTCCCTGGAATAAATCCTTTGGCAATAAATAATTTTTTAAATCATTTACATTCTGGATCTAAAGGTTTAATGCAAATTTTATCTTCTTTTACAGGTGGTGCATTTAATAGAGCCTCAATATTTGCATTAGGAGTTATGCCATATATATCTGCTTCAATTATAGTACAATTAATGTGTATTATTATACCTAATTTAAATAGAATACAAAAAGATGGAGAAAGTGGAAAAAAACAAATTAATATTTTAACTAGATGGTTAACATTAGGAGTTTGTTTAATACAAGCTCCATTTTATTTAATTTCTTTAACTAAACAATTTCTTCCTATATCTTCTTTTTATTCTTCATATTTATTAAATATGAATGTATTACATGATCAAATTTTATTTTGGATTCTTGGAATAATAATGTTGACTTGTGGAACATTATTTACAATGTGGATTGGAGATAAAATAACAGAAAATGGAATAGGAAATGGAATTTCTTTAATTATTATGTCAGGAATTATAGTACGTTTTCCAAGTGCTATAACAAAAGAATTAATTATGAAATTAAAATATCATAATAAAATTATTGGATTATTAATTTTTAATATTGAATGTATATTTTTTATATTAGTAATTTTATTTACTATTATTTTAATTCAAGCAGTTAGAAAAATTCCTATTCAATATGTATCTCATTATAGATCAATGAATTTTTATAAAAACTTTAAATTAATTCAAAAAAAACATCAATATTTACCATTAAAAATGACAGCTGCAGGAGTAATGCCTATTATATTTTCTCAATCTATTATGTTATTTCCATTATTTTTTTATAATTATGTTCATAATAATAAAATAAAAAATATATTTTATATTTTTCAAAATATTTATGGTTTTTGGTATAATTTCTGTTTTATTTGTTTAATCATTATTTTTACATTTTTTTATACTGCTATTACAATTCCAGTTAATCAAATCTCATATGATTTAAAAAGAAATGGGGGCTATATACCAAAAATTATGCCTGGAAAAGAAACAGCAAATTATTTAGATATAATTTTATCTAGAATAACATTACCTGGTGCTATATTATTAGCTATTATTGCTATTTTACCAGCTATAGTATGCAGATTAGGAATTACTCAAAATTTTTCTTTATTTTATGGTGGAACATCATTATTAATTGTAGTAGGAGTAATTTTAGATTTACTTCAACAAGTTGATATATATTTATTAAATTATTATTATGATAATTTAATGATATTAAAAAGTAATAGATATAATTTAAAAAACTAATTTAATAATTATAATTTGAAAACTTGAAAACATAAAACTTATTTTTTATATTTGTTATTGATTATGGCAAAACAGAAACATATAGAAGTAGATGGAACAATAATAGAATCATCACCAAATGCGATGTTTCGTGTTGAATTGGAAAATGGTTGTATTGTAAAAGCGCATATTTCAGGAAAAATGAGAATGCATTATATTAGAATATTACCTGGTGATAAAGTTAGATTAGAAATGTCATCTTATGATTTACAAAGGGGTAGAATTACATATAGATATTGATATTAATATATGATATATGAAAGTTAAAACATCATTAAAAAAAAGAACTAGTGATTGTAAAATTATTATGAGAAAAGGTAGATTAAGGATTATTAATAAAAAAAATCCAAGATTTAAACAAAAACAAGGTTAATTTATTAAAGTGAATTATATAATAATAAATTGCTATTATGGTTAGAATATCAGGTATAGATATTCCAAAAACTAAACGAGGAGTAATAGGCCTAACTTATGTATATGGAATTAATAAAAGTTTATCTGAACAAATTTTAAATTCAATAGGCATTGATAAAAATATAAAAGTTAAAAATTGGTCAGATAAAGACGTTATCAATATTAGAAAATATATATCTAATAATTTAAAAATAGAGGGAGAATTAAAATCAGAAATTAAATTAAGTATTAAACGATTAATGGATATAGGATGTTATAGAGGAATTAGACATAGAAAAAAATTACCATTAAGAGGACAAAAAACTAAAAATAATTGTAGAACAAGAAAAGGTAAGAAAAAAACTATAGCTAATAAAAAACGGTCTATTAAGTAAGTCAATACAATAATATGTTAAATAAATCTAAATCTTCTATAAAAAAAATAAAAAACAAATCTGTAATAGTAGATGCATTAGGAATTGCACATATTAAATCTACTTTTAATAATATTATTATTACATTAACGAATAAAATAGGAGATGTAATTGCCTGGTCTTCAGCTGGAAAAATGAATTTTAAAGGATCCAAAAAAAATACACCATATGCAGCTCAAATTGCTGCTGAAAATGTTGCAAAAAAAGGATTAAACGCTGGTATAAAAAAAGTAGAAGTTAAAGTTAATGGTCCAGGTGCAGGAAGAGATGCCGCAATAAGAGCATTAAGTAATTCTGGTATTATTATTACACTTATACAAGATATTACACCATTACCTCATAATGGGTGTCGGCCTCCAAAAAGAAGAAGAGTTTAAGATATACAATTATTATGGCAAGATATATAGGACCAAAAACAAAAATTTCTAGAAAATTTGGAGATTGTTTATACGGAGAAGATAAATATTTTGAAAGAAGAAAATATCCATCAGGTCAACATGGTAATTATCGTAGACGAGGAAAACGTTCTGAGTATTTTATTCAATTATTAGAAAAACAAAAAGCTAAATATTTATATGGAATATTAGAAAAATCGTTTAAAAGATTATTTATTGAAGCATCTAAGAAAAAAGGAATTACAGGTGAACTTCTTTTACAAGCCTGTGAATCACGTCTTGATAATATTGTTTTTAGATTAAAATTTGCTCCATCTAGATCTTCTGCTCGTCAAATAATTTCTCATAAACATATTATTGTTAATAATCATATTGTAAATATTCCATCTTGTAGATTAAAACCAGGAGATAAAATTGGAGTTAGAAAAACATCAAGAAATCATCCTGTAATATTAGATTCAATAAATAAAAATATAAATAATCCAATGGTAAATTGGCTTGTTTTAGATCATAAAAATATGTATGGAATATTCAGATTAATGCCAAAAAGAATACAAATTCCTGAAAAAATAAAAGAACAATTAATTGTTGAATTATATTCAAAATAATAACTAATATGTCTATATCGATTTTTGATTTTATTAAACCAGAAAAAATTATTACATCTGAATTGTCAGAAATAAAAGGATTATTTCATTTAAAACCTTTAGAGCCTGGATATGGATTAACATTAGGTAATGCTTTAAGAAGAGTTCTTTTAGGATCTATTAAAGGAATTGCAGTAACTTCTATTAAAATTAAGGATATACAATATGAATTTTCCTCTATTAAAGGAGTAATTGAAGATGTTACTGAAATTATTTTAAATTTTAAAAAAATTCGATTTAAAAGAAAAACATTATTACAAGATAAAGAAATAGTAAATGTTAAAATAAACAATAATGATGATAAAATTACTGGTAAATTATTAAATAGGTTTATTATTAATTTTGAAATTATCAATACTGATTTAGTAATTTGTCATAAAGATAAATCTATTCCTTTAGAATTTAGTTTTATAATAGAAGAAGGAAGAGGATATGTTCCTTCAGAAGAAAATAAAAAAAATAATAATGATATAATTGGGAATATTGCTATAGATTCTATTTTTACACCTATAAAAAATGTAAAATATACAATAGATAATTGTAGAGTAGGACAAAAAACTGATTTTGAAAATTTATCTATTGAAATTAAAACTGATGGATCTATTACTCCTAAATTAGCATTAATGGAGGCATCAAAAATTTTAATTCAATATTTTTCAATATTTTCTTGTGAAAAAATTGAAAATATTATCAATGAGAAACCAATAATAAATAAAGAAAAAAAATATAATGAAGAATTTTTGAGAATGCGTGAATTATTAAAATCTAAATTAAATGATATGGATTTATCAGTAAGAACTAAAAATTGTTTAAAAACAGCATCAATTGAAAATATAGCAGATTTAGTTATTCAAACTAAATCTAATATGTTACAAATGAGAAATTTTGGAAAAAAATCATTAGAAGAATTAGAAGAAAAAATGAAAAAAAATGGTTTATATTTTGGCATGGATATTACTGAATATAAAATACATTCATAATTTATGAATCATAGAAAAAAAAAAATACTTTTTGGTATAAAAGTTGGACATAAAAAATCTATATTATCTAATATGTCTTCTTCATTAATTAAAAATAAACATATTTTTACAACTTTATCTAAAGCAAAAGCATTAAAAAGATATATAGAACCTATTATAACAAAATCAAAAATTAATACAACTCATTCTAAAAGAATTATATTTTCTTTATTAAGAGATAAATATGCAGTCGCAGAATTATTTACAAAGTCTTTTGAAAAAGTAAAACAACGTTATGGAGGATATACAAGAATTATAAAAATTGGATATAGACTTGGAGATATATCAAAGATAGTTTTACTAGAATTATTAGATTTTAATAATATTGATCAACATAATAGTAGTAGTAGAAAAAAAATTAGAAGAAGCAAAAATAAACAGTCTAATAAATTAGTAGAAATAATTAAAAATAATATCAATAATAATCAGAAAAAAGAGAAATTATAAGCATTAAAATAAATTATGAGTAAAATCAAACAAATATTATCAAGACAAATATTAGATTCAAGAGGGATTCCAACAATCGAAGTAGATATTCTTACAGAAGATAATGTTTTAGGAAGAGCATCGGTCCCATCAGGTACGTCTAAAGGAGAATATGAAGCATTTGAATTAAGAGATGGTGATGAAAGTAAATTTTCAGGAAAGGGAGTTCAAAAAGCAATTTATAATATAAATAAAATTATAGCACCTGAATTAATAGGAATATCAGTATTAGATCAAATTAAAATTGATCATATGATGTTAGATTTAGATGGCACTAAAAATAAAAGTCGATTAGGAGCTAATGCAATTTTAGGAGTATCATTAGCTATTGTTAAAGCAGCATCTAATACATTAAATATCCCTATTTATAAATATATAGGTGGAGTATGCTCACATGTTTTACCAGTTCCATTAATTAATATTATAAATGGAGGAAAACATGCATATTCTTCAATTCCATTTCAAGAATTTATGATTATACCAACGGTAGCAAAAACTTTTTTTGAAGCTATTCAAATAGGACATAAAATATTTTATCAATTAAAAGATTTATTATTAAAAAAAGGATTTTCAACTAATGTAGGTGATGAGGGTGGATTTTCATCTAATTTTAATAATATAGAAACTATTTTAGATAATATGTTAGAATCTATACATTTATCAAATTATGAACCATATAAAGATATAGGAATTGCAATAGATTGTGCAGCATCTGAATTTTATCAAAAAGAAGAAAAAAAATATAATTATTCTAAATTTGGAATGATGAATAATAAAGAAAAAATAACCAAAACTTTAGAAGAACATATTAGTTATTTATCTTTTTTAACTAGACGTTATCCTATTATATCTATAGAAGATGGAATGGATCAAAATGATTTAATAGGATGGAAATCTTTAACAGAAGAATTAGGTATAGATATTCAATTAGTAGGAGATGATTTATTTGTTACACAAATAGATAGATTACAAACATTAGGAATTGATAAAAAAATTGCAAATGCGATTCTTATTAAACTTAATCAAGTAGGAACACTTACGGAAACAATAAAAACTATTAATCTAGCAAAAGAACATAAGTATAATAATATTATTTCTCATCGTTCTGGAGATACAGAAGATTCTTTTATAGCTGATTTATCTGTTGCTTTTAATATTGGCCAAATAAAAACTGGCAGTATTTGTAGATCTGAAAGAAATTCAAAATATAATCAATTATTAAGAATTGAAAATGATCTTGGAAAGGATTCATTTTTTTCTGGAAAAATTAAAATATGATTTTAACATCAAAAAACTATGGAATCTTTTATGATTTTAGTTTTTATTATTGGTTATTTATTATTAATAACAGCAGATTATTTAACATTTTTAAATAAATCTATTTTATCCATATTAATGGCATCTTGTTTATGGGGAATAATTTTTTATTTTCAAATTCCAGTTTTTCAATTAGAAAAAAATTTAATAATATGGAATACTCCTAATAATTTACTCCTATTCCATATAGGAAAAGTTTCGGAAATTGTTTTTTTTCTAATAGGAGCGATGTCTATAATTTGTATTATAGATATATATTCTGGATTTGATGCTTTAAAAAATGTATTTTTTTCTAATACTACTAAAAGAAAATTTTTATGGATTATAAATATTTTATCATTTTTTTTATCTGCCATTATAGATAATCTTACAGCTACTATTGTAATTATTACTTTATTAAGGAAAATTATTTTAAATGATAAAGAAAGATTATATTATTTAGGTGCTATTATAATATCAGCTAATGCTGGAGGGGTATGGTCCCCAATAGGGGATATTACTACAACTATGTTATGGATATCTAATAAAGTAACAACTTATAATATAATACAAAAAATATTTTTTCCATCTATATTATGTATGAGTATATCAACTTTTATAATATCTAGATATTCTATTTTTAATGGACAACTTAAAATATCAGATAATCATTTTTCTAATAGAGAATTAAAAACTGGAATTATTGTATTTCAAATGGGATTGTTAATGATATTAATTGTACCAATATTAAAAACATTTATAGGAATTCCACCTTATATGGGAATGATGTTTACTTTTAGTCTTTTATATACAATTCTTAATATTCCTAAACAAATCATTTCTATAGAAACAATTTTTAATAAAATTGATTTTTCCAGTATATTATTTTTTTTAGGAATTTTACTTTCTATTTCTTCATTAGAATCAATTGGCGTATTATATCAATTATCAAATTGGATTAATAATTCTATATTAGAATGGAAACCAACTACATTATTATTTGGATTAATATCATCTATTATAGATAATGTTCCATTAGTTGCTTCTACGATATCTATGTTTTCTTATCCATTAAATCATGAATTTTGGAATTTTATAGCTTATACTTCAGGTACAGGTGGTAGTTTATTATTAATAGGATCTGCTTCAGGTGTTGCTGCTATGGGAATGGAAAAAATAAATTTTTTTTGGTATTTAAAATATATTAGTTATTTAGCTTTAATAGGATATATATCTGGATTTATATATATGTTAATTTAACTTTGTTTTTGTAACAAATGTTATAAATTCTCCACTTAAATATGCTAATTGAAAAATTATTGGAATAATAATTATTTTAAACCAAATAGGAAATATCCATAAAAAAAAGTTAATACAAATCATAATTGATCCTGTTAATATAGAATAAGCAGTTTTTGCATGTAATACAATATATGCTGTCATAGAACATCCTAATATAATACTGATTATATAAAATATTAATAATATTATATAAAATTTATATGTATTATATAATAATATTTTTTGTATCTTCATTAAAGGAATACGTTTTGTTTCTATAAACAAAATATTTAACCATTGTATAAAAAAAATAAGACCAACAAAACTACAAAAAATTCCTAATAAAACTGCAAATAAATTTTTATACATAGTTTTGAAAAAGTATTTTTTTTATTTTATAGTAAACATCAATGTCAAATATAAATTGGATTACAATAAAAACATATAAAGATATTAGATTTTTTTTATGGAAAGGAATATCTAAAATAGAGATTCATAGACCAAAATGTCATAATGCTTTTCGTGTAGAAACAGTAGATGAAATGATTGATGCTATAAATATATGTAAAAATAGAACAGATATTGATATAGTAATAATTACTGGATATGGCAATAAATCATTTTGTTCTGGAGGTGATCAAAAAACTAGAGGGTTAGGTGGATATCTTGGTCAAGATGGTATTCCTAGATTAAATATTTTAGATTTTTATAAAAAAATACGTGAACTACCAAAACCAGTAATTGCCATGGTTAATGGATATTCAATAGGAGGTGGACATGTATTACATGTAGTTTGTGATTTAACAATAGCATCTGATAATGCAATTTTTAGTCAAGTAGGACCTAAAGTAGGGTCTTTTGATGGAGGATTTGGATCTTCCTATTTAGCAAGAATTATCGGGCAAAAAAAAGCAAGAGAAATGTGGTTTTTATCTCGTCAATATTCTGCAAAAGAAGCATTACAAATGGGATTAATCAATAAAGTAGTACCTTTAAAAGATTTAGAAAAAATTACGTTAAATTGGTGTCAAATAATTCAAAAAAGAAGTCCTATGTCTTTAAGAATGATTAAAAGATGTTTAAATGCAGAATTAGATGGACAACATGGATTAATGCAATTAGCAGGAGATGCTACTTTAATGTTTTATCTTACAGAAGAATCTCAAGAGGGTAAAAATGCTTTTTTAGAAAAAAGAAATCCAAATTTTAAAAAATTTAAAAAATTTTTATGAAAATAAATAAATGGATGTATGTTATTCGTTTACATACTTTATGTTTATCATTTTCTGGAATTACTTTAAGTTTTTTAATTTCTAAGTCTAGGGTATATGTAAATTTGATAACTTATTTATTATCTTTATTAACAGCATTATCTCTACAGATTTTATCGAATATTTCTAATTATTATGGAGATAATATAAAAATATTATATGCAAAATATAATAATTTAGATAGAAAAATAAATTCAAATGGATTAATCTCATTGAAACAAATCATAAATGCTATTAAATTATTTTCTTTATTATCTTTTTTATTTGGATTAATATTAATTATCAATTCTATTGATTTTTTGAAAAATTTTTATATTTTTTTTTTATATTTTTTAGGTATTTTAATATGTATTTATAGTTCTATAAATTATTCTATTGGACATAATCCATATGGATATAGAAGACTAGGTGATTTATTTGTAATGATATTTTTTGGAATAGTATCTATTAATGGAAGTTATTTTTTATACACAACAAGACTATCTTTAGATATATTTTTATTATCATTATCAATAGGATTTATGAATGTCGCTGTTTTAAATATAAATAATATAAGAGATATTGAAACAGATTTAAAACATAATAAATTGACTATAGCTAATTTATTAGGTAATCAATATGCTAAAATATATCATATTATATTAATTATATTATCTGTAATAATAGGAATAATTTTTATTATAATGAATAATAAAAATTATTTTTATCATTGTATATTATTTACGTTAATAATATTATTATTGATTGATCATATCAATTGTATGTTAAAAATAACAAATATTCAATATTTTAATTTAGAATTGAAAAAATTAATTGTAATAATAGTTTTGTATACTATCATTATTGGATTTGGATGTTTTTTATAAAATTATAATATTATTATGATAATTCAATTTTTATCACACAGTACTTGTTTATTAAAAATAGATAAATTTTATTTATTAATAGATCCTTTTTTATCAAAAAATCCTATTTTCAAAAATAATGATTATCATAAATATTTTAATAATATTGATGTAATACATTATATTTTAGTAAGTCATGCACATTTTGATCATGTTTGTGATGTAGAATATTTTGCAAAAAAATATCACTCAACTATTATATCCAATTATGAAATTTCTATGTTTTTTGAAAAAAAAGGATTGATAACTTATGGAATAAATTATGGAGCCTTTATTAATTTTCCATTTGGAAAAATAAAATATATTTGGGCAACTCATTCTAGTGTTTTCAATGATGGAACTTATGGTGGAAATCCAGGTGGTTTTTTATTATCTACAATAGACAAAAAAAATATATATTTTGCTGGAGATACAGCTTTACATTATGATATGATGTTACTTCCTAGATTTGTAACATTAGATCTTTCTATTTTACCTATAGGTGGTAGATATACTATGGATTATGAAGAAGCAATTATAGCTGCTGAATTATTAAAATCTAATAAAATATTAGGAGTTCATTATAATACTTTTTCCGATATTAAAATTGATAATAAAATTGTAAAAAATCAATTTTTAAAAAAAGGAATCAAACTTTTTTTATTAAAAACTGGTGAAAAAATATTGATTTAATATTATGAAATCTTTTTTAAAAAAGAAAATATTTTTTTTTAAAAAAAATATTATTAATTCAAAAATAATATTTAATAAATGCGTTATTTGGTTTTTAATTATAAAAGTAAAACATAAAATTAGTATAGGAGAATGTAACCCTATAATAGAGGAAAATAATTTAGAAAAGTATGAACAAGAATTAGTTCTTCTTTCTAAAAGAATAAATTTAATTCAAAAACAAGAAATATGTTATTATTATAATTATATTCATTACTCATCCATTTTTTTTGGGTTAGAACAAGTTTTATTAGGATTAACAACAAAATTTCCAATTTTTTATAAATCTAAATTTACAATAGGCGAAGAAGGAATTCCTATAAATTATGTAATATGGTTAAGTAAAGACGTAAATTATTTAATAAATCAAATTAAAATAAAATATGATTTAGGATTTTTATCATTTAAAATAAAAATTAATTTAGAATACTTTGAAAATCAATATAAGGCATTAAAACAAATAAATCATATTTATCCTACTATAAAAGTGATTATTGATGCAAATGAATGTTTTAATAATTATAAAATTGCTTTATTTTATATAAAAAAATTAGAATCAATAAATATTATTCATTCTATTGAACAACCTATTAAATCTAATAATTGGAATGACATGGCTAAAATTTGCCATAATTCTAAAATTCCTATTACATTAGATGAAGAACTATTTTCAGTTAATGAAATAACTAAAAAAAAAAACTTATTAGATATAATAAATCCTAAATATATAGTATTAAGACCAAATCTAAATTGGGGTTTTAATGGAGTTAAAGAATGGATATTAGAAGCAGAAAAAAGAAACATTAATTGGAAAATAAGTTCTTCTTTAGAAACTACAATAGGAATGAATGTTATATCTCAATGGTTATACTATATTTTTCTTAATAAACAAAATATAAAATATAGCTATTATAATAGCAGTTATAGCACTATTCATCATGGATTGATTATAAAACATTTTGTGAATGATATTTTATTACCATTAAAAATGAAAAATGGATATCTATTTTGTAAATATGATAAAACAACATGGAACATAACCAATTTAATTTAAATAATGGAATTTTAATTGATTTTAAATACAATAAAATATTTACTAAAATAGTTGATAACACTCATCATTTATACTCTTGGAAAGAATCTATTTTATCATTTATAAATATTTGGAATAATCCATGTACAGAATTAATAAATTGTACTTCTTCTGGTACTACTGGTATAAAAAAAAATATTGTACTAAATAAAAAATATATATATGATTCTGCTAATAGTATGGTACAATTTTTAAAATTAAATAGAACTAACATATTAGGACTATTATGTTTATCTCCTGAATATATTGCTAGTAAAATATTTTTAATTCGTTCTATTATTTTTAAATGGAAAATATATTGTATTCCACCGTCTTCTAATCCATTACAAAATATTGCAACATATTTTGATATTTCTTCTATGGTACCTATGCAAGTATTATATAGCATTAAAGAATTATATAAAATACAAATTCTTTTAATAGGAGGAACAGAAATTACTAGAAATTTAGAAAAAAAATTACAAACAGTGTCAACAAGTTGTTATCATACTTATGGGTTAACAGAAACAGCAGGTGCTATAGCTATAAGAAAAGCTAATGGATTGAACAAAAGTAATTATTATACATTATTATTAAATAATATCAATTTAAAATTAGATTATAGAAATTGTCTGAAAATTAACTATGATAAAATGTATTATCAAACTTCAATACAAACAAATGACATAGTAAATTTACTTTATAAAAATGAATTTATATGGATAGGAAGATATGATAATATAATTAATAGTGGTGGAATTAAAATTAGTCCTGAAGTAGTAGAAAAACAAATATCATATTATATTCCTGATAAAAAATTTATAATTTCTTCAATTCCAGATAAGATTTTAGGAGAAAAACTGATATTATTGATAGAAGGTTCTTATTGTGATTTAAAAATACCACATTATTTTTTTACAGGATATAAAAAATATTGGAAACCTAAACATATTTATTTTATACAAAATTTTTTAGACAAATTTTTGATTAAGTTTAAAAGAAAAAATATTAGAGAACATATTATAAAAATGTTAAAAACAATCTAATTTGTTTTCAAAATTTGTTTTAATTGCATTTAAAAAAGATTCTGTATCTAGATAATGATTATTGATTGCTTGTTTATTATTATTTTTGATTGTATTATTATTATTATAATAAGCTAATTTAAATAAATCTTTAGTCATTTTGCCAGATTCTATAACTTCTATACATGATTCTTCTAGTTTTGAAGCAAAAATTTTTAATTTGTTATTGTTATCTAACATAGCTCTATGTTTTAATCCATTGGTCCAAGAAAAAATAGATGCTATTGGATTAGTTGATGTTTTTTGACCTTTTTTATATAATTTATAATGTCTTGTAATTGTTCCATGTGCAGCTTCAGATTCTAAAATATTCTCATTTAATAATAAAGATGTCATCATTCCTAATGATCCAAATCCTTGAGCAATTGCATCTGATTGAACATCTCCATCATAATTTTTACATGCCCAAACAAATCCTCCATTAGATCTGATAACATATGCTATCATATCATCAATCAAACGATGTTCATAAGTAATATGTAGTTTTTTAAATATGTACAAAAATTCTTGTTGATATACAGTATTAAAAATATCTTTATATCTACCATCATATGATTGTAGTATAGTATTTTTTGTTGAAAGAAAAAGTGGATATTTTTTTTTAATAGAATATAAAAAACAAGAACGTGCAAATTGATGTATAGATTTATCAGTGTTATACATTCCCAAACTAACTCCTGGATTGTGAAAGTGAAAAATTTCAAGTTTTTGTGAATTGTTATTATTTTTGTCTGGAACAAAATATAGGTATAATTTTCCTTTTTCTTTTACACGAAACTCAATTGAGTTATATTGATCTGCATACGCATGACGAGCAATACAAATAGGATTTTTCCAATTTGGAATTACACTAGGAATATTTTTTGTTATAATTGGTTCTCTAAATATTGTTCCATCAATTATATTTCTTATTGTACCATTAGGAGATTTCCACATTTTTTTTAAATTAAATTCCTTCATTCTTTCTTTATCTGGAGTAATTGTAGCACATTTTATTCCAACATTATATTTTTTAATTGCATTAGCTGCATCTATAGTAATGGTATCATTTGTAAAATCTCTATTTTTTATACCAAGATCAAAATATATTATTTTAATATCTAAATAAGGATATATAAAATAGTTTTTAATATATTTCCATATTACTCTTGCCATTTCATCCCCATTAATTTCTACTATTGGTTGATTTACTAATATTTTTTTCATATAATTTTTTTTGATAAGAAAGATAAAAATTTTTATATATTTTTATATAAAAAAGTTATTTATGACGTATGTATGATTTAGATTTTTTAAAACAACTTAATAAAAGAAAACAAATTCAATGTTTGTTTCCAAATAAAACACAATCAGAAAAATTTGTAGAAGATTTATTTCATTTTCTTTTTATTCCTGATACAAGTGTTGTACAAAAAATTAATTTTTTGATAAAAAATTATCAAAACTTACAAGAAAGACTGTCTAATATTTTAATTCATATAAATTTATCTAAAATAGAGGCTAATAAAAAATCTAAAATTTTCTTTAAAATTATTCCTAAACTTTATCAAACATTGATGATAGATGCTAATGCAATATTAAATTTTGATCCAGCTGCTGAATCGATAGAAGAAATATTATTATCTTATCCTGGGTTTTTTGCAACAGCATTATATAGAATTGCTCATCAATTATGGATATTAAAAATACCAATACTTCCTAGATTGATCACAGAATATGCGCATAGTAAAACTGGAATAGATATTCATGCATCTGCCAAAATAGGACAAGCATTTGTTATAGATCATGGAACAGGAATTGTTATAGGATCTAGCACAGAAATTGGAGATCAAGTAAAAATTTATCAAGGAGTTACTTTAGGAGCTATTCAAGTCGATAAAAAATTAGCTAATAAAAAAAGACATCCAACTATAGAAAATCAAGTGATTATATATTCTGGAGCAACAATTTTAGGGGGGGACACTGTAATTGGACATGATAGTATTCTTGGTGGAAATGTTTGGGTAACAAATAGTATCCCACCTTTTTCTATTGTATATCAAACAAATAAAATTAAAATGAGAGATAATAGTCCTTTTCCAGATCCTATTAATTATGTGATATGATAGATATAAAATAATAATATGAAAGTAGATTGTATTTTACAAACTATTGGAAATACTCCACATGTAAGACTTTCTAGACTTTTTCCATATCATGAAGTTTGGATGAAATTAGAAAAAAATAATCCAGGTGGAAGTATTAAAGATAGAATTGCTTTATCAATGATAGAACATGCTGAAGAACAAGGTATATTAAAAAAAGGATATTTAATTATAGAACCAACGTCCGGAAATACTGGAATAGGATTATCTATAGTATCTACTGTGAAAAAGTATAAACTTATACTTGTTATGCCTGAATCTATGAGTATTGAAAGACGAAAGTTATTATCTATTTTAGGAGCTAAATTTGTCCTTACTCCTAAAGAACAAGGAATGAATGGGGCTATTAAAAAAGCTAATGAATTAGTTAAAATATATCCTAATTCTTGGATGCCAAAACAGTTTGATAATATTGATAATACAAACACACATAAAAATAATACTGCTAAAGAAATTATAGAAGATTTTCCAAATGGAATAGATTATTTTATTACTGGAGTTGGAACTGGTGGCCACATAACTGGAATAGGGGAAAAATTAAAAAAAAAATTTCCTAAAATAAAAATATTTGCTGTGGAACCTACAGAATCTCCAGTGATATTTGGAGGATGTTCAAATCCTCATGAGTTACAAGGATTAGGAGCAGGATTTATTCCTAGTATTTTAAATACTAAAATATTAAATGGAACGTTATTGGTCTCTAAAAAAGATGCATTTTATTTTGTTAGACAAATTGCAAAAAAAGAAGGAATATTAGTAGGCATTTCTACAGGGGCTGTATTATCTGCTATAAATCAAAAACTTAATACAATACCAATGGGTTCAATAATTTTAACATTAAATTATGATACAGGGGAAAGATATTTATCAGTCAAAGATTTATTTTAAAACATGAAAAAATATCATGGTATTATTGTAAAAAATAAATTAATAAGTAATTTTAATAAGGAAATTTATCATGTAGAAATATTAATGTCATCTAACAAGGATAAGGATGATAATTATCAAGACATAAATTATGTTACAGGAGATTCAATAGCAATAATAGCAGAAAATCCTTTAGATGAAGTATATAAAATTCTTACTTTGATAAATAAAAAAAATTTTTTAACAAAATATAAAAAACAGCAAATTTTTAATTTGCTAAAAACCAGGGTAAATATATTTTGTCTCTCTAATAAAATGTTAGAACGATATTCGAGTTTTTTTAAAAAATCAATTGATAATAATAGAATTTGGAATTTTATAGACCTTATTAAGGAGTATCCTATGGTTATTAATAATGAATCTAGTATAGATAATGTATTTCAAATTATGGACCCAATAAAACCGAGATTATATTCTATTTGCTCTTATCCTAAAGTTCATAATGACAAAATACATATTACAGTATTACGTAATCATTTTATAACCAAACTAAATGGCAAAATACAATATGGTTTATGTTCAAATTTTATTTCTCAATTAAAATATGGAGATGCCGTATATTTTTATATATGTAAAAATTATTTATTGAAGTTACCAGAATCTAATAAAGATATAATCTTAATTGGAACAGGAACTGGAATTGCTCCTTTTCGTTCATTTTTATATGAAAGAGAATTCATAGAAGCTAATGGAAAAACTTGGTTATTTTTTGGGAATCAATCTATTCAAAAAGATTTTTTATATAAAAAAGAAATATATCATTGGAAAATGAACGGAATTTTAACTCGTTTAAGTTTAGCTTTTTCTAGGGATCAAAAAACAAAGGTATATATACATCATAAAATATGGAAAAACAGAATAGATTTTTTTCATTGGATGAATCAGGGAGCATATATATTTATTTGTGGAAAAAAGAATCCTATGAGTATAGAAGTTGACAATATAATATCAATGGTTATACAAAAAGTAGGACGAATTTCTCCAGAAAAATTTATAAAAAAAATGAAATTAGAAAAAAGATATTTAAAATCTGTGTATTAATTATCTATCAATATATGAATAATGCAATAAGTATTATATATATTATTTTATGACTTATAATTTTTTTGTAAAAAAAATGATATTGTTATTTTTATGATGTTTTGATTGATGATTTTCATCATTTTGATTTGATTGATGGTTTTCATTATTTTGATTTGATTGATGATTTTCATCATTTTGATTTGATTGATGATTTTCATCATTTTGATTTGATTGATGGTTTTCATCATTTTGATTTGATTGATGGTTTTCATCATTTTGATTTGATTGATGGTTTTCATCATTTTGATTTGATTGATGGTTTTCATCATTTTGATTTGATTGATGATTTTCATCATTTTGATTTGATTGATGGTTTTCATTATTTTGGTTTGATTGATGGGTTTCATCATTTTGGTTTGATTTGTAGTTTTTCAATGAATAACATTCATACCAATCATCATGATAATTTTCTGGTTTATGAAAACAAAATTTTTCATTATAAATCATATTATTATTTCGATATAAATTATTAATATAATATGCCCATATTGGTAATGCCATATTAGCGCCTTGTCCTAATTTAATATTCTCAAAATGAGAAGATCTATCTTCCCATCCAACCCATATACCAGTAGTTAGATTTGGAATCATACCAATAAACCATCCATCAGAATTATCATTAGTAGTTCCTGTTTTTCCTGCAATATCTATTCCTGATAAATGATAATATTGATATAATCGTTGAGCAGTTCCATATTGTACAACACCTTGCATTAATTTTAACATAACATATGATTCTTCTTCGCTAAGAACTTGTTGTCTAATTAAATCTACATGTTCTTTAATTATTTTACCATATCTATCTTCAATTTTTATTAAAATACTTGGTTTCACATAAATTCCATAATTTGTAAATGTATTAAAAGCACCAGTCATTTCATACAAAGTTAAATCTGATGATCCAAGAGCAATAGAAGGATGTTCTAGAATTTGAGATGTAATTCCCATTTTTTTTGCTAAATTTATAACTGGTTTTGGATAAATTTTTTCCATAATTCTAGCTGAAATAGTATTGATGGAATATGCTAATCCATCTTTTAAAGTTATATATCCACCATATTTTCCATTTGAATTTTTAGGGGTCCATTTTCCAAAATGGAATTTTTCATTAGAAATTTTAGTACAAGGATTATAATGTAATTCTTTAATTGCAGAAGCATATAAAATTGGTTTAAAAATAGAACCTACTTGACGTTGTGTTTTGGCTACATGATCATATTGAAAATAATTAAAATCTATTCCTCCTACCCATGCTTTGATATATCCAGTTTGTGATTCTATAGATAATAAACCACCTTGAATGATTTTTTTTTGATAACGAATCAAATTCCATGGAGACATTACAACTTGTTTTGGTCCATTCCAAGTAAATATTTTTATGTTATGTGGTTGTTTTAATTTTTTTATTATGTCTTGTTCTTTAATACCTTTGTTTTTAAGAATTTGATAAAATGTTGTTCTTTTAATAGCAGATAAAATAATTTTATTAGTTTGTTTTTGATTAATATTAAAAAACGGGGCATTTTTATTTGTTTTTTGAGAATTATCAAATATAATTTGTAATTTTTGAAGATGTTGTTTTACTGATTGTTCAGCATAATTTTGCATTTTAGCATCAATAGATGTGTATATTTTTAATCCACTAGAATATAAATTGAGTTTTATTCCAGTTTTAATTTCATACTCATTTAATGCTTCTTGAATTTCTTTTTTCAAAAAATCACCATAATAAGTTAATAATTCTAAATTATTTTTTTGGATTTTAAAGTTAATTTTGATAGGTTTTTTTAATTCTTTGTTGTATTTGTATTGATTTAAAAAATGATATTTTTTCATTTGATATAAAACTAAATTTCTTTGTTTTTTTGACCTATTAGGATATAATTTTGGGTTAAATAAATAAGGATTTTCTAACATTCCAACTAAAGTGGCGCATTCTCCAAGATTTAATTTATATGCTTGTTTATTAAAATATGTATTTGAAGCTTGTTCTATTCCTTTTGCGTTATATAAAAAATCAAATTTATTATAATACATTGTGATAATTTCTTCTTTTGTATAACGTTTTTCTAATTCTATTGCCATTACCCATTCTAATAATTTTTGATGCATTCTATGTAATTTATTTTTAGCAGATGGCCCAGTAAAAAGTAATTTTGCTAATTGTTGAGTTATAGTACTACCTCCTCCTTTTTTTCCAAATGTAAGAATAGCTCTAAATAAAGATTTTGCATCTATTCCAGAATGAAATTTAAATCTAATATCTTCTTTTGCTATTAGAGCATTCACAAGATGTTTTGGTAATTGTTTATAGCTAATTATAGTTCTATTTTCTGAACAAAATTTTCCAAGTAAAATTCCGTTAGAATCATATACTTCTGATCCAACTGCCATAATTGGATTTTCAATATCTTTTGTGTTAGGCAATACGCCTAAGTATCCTTTATATGCAGCATAAAAAATTAAACATAAAGAAAAAATACTGATCAAAAAGAATATCCAATAATAAAAAATAAAATATCGGAAAAATAAATTTATTTTTTTATACACTTAATCAAAGTTATTATGTTAATTATTTATAAGTTATAGTGTTATATTGTAAATATATATATACTTGATTATCATAATTTTGCATTTATATAATAATGATAAAAAATATTAAATAAATAACTGATACATTATTGGGTATTTATAAGAATCACCAATCATTTATATTTTAATTTTGTATATTTTTATTATTAATTATAATTGTATTTTGTATTGTTGTATTATTTTATGTTATGAATAAAATTGCCATATTTCCTGGATCTTTTGATCCAATTACGTTAGGCCATTATGATATTGTTATTAGATCTTTAAATTTATTTGATAAAATTATTATAGCTATTGGTAATAATACAGAAAAAACAAATATGTTTTCTTTGAAAAGGAGAAAAGAATGGGTACAAAAAACATTTTTCAAATTTGTTAATATAGAAATTGAGTTATTTACAGGATTAGTAATTTCTTTTTGTATAAAAAAACGAGTTAGTTTTATATTAAGAGGAATAAGAAATCAATTAGATTTTGAATTTGAAAAAAATATTTATTATTCTAATAAACAATTAAATAAACAATTAGAGGATAAATTTATTATAGAAACTGTTTTTATGTTATCTTCATATGGTAAATCTTATATTAATTCTTGTATTGTAAGAGATATTATAAAAAATGGAGGTGATTATACAACATTTGTTCCTAGTTCTGTAAGAATTTGATCATCCCAAATCCAAAAAATATTTATTAAATAATCCAATCTAGAGTAATTTGTTTTTTCTCTAAATTAACTTTTTTAAGTTTTACCAAAATTTTATCTCCTAAATAAAACATTTTTTTTGTTTTTTCTCCTGTTATACTATATTTATCTGAATGTAATATGTATATATCGTCTGTAATATCTTTTAATCGTATTATTCCCTCTGTTTGAAACAATAGTAAATCAATATAAATATTCCAATCAGTAAAACCAGTAATAATACCTTCAAATGTATTTCCAATAAATTTCTGAAGGTATTTTACTTGTAAAAATTTTGTAAATTCTCTTTCTAAATCGACAGCAATACGTTCTTTATTACTACAATATATAGATTTTCTTTCGTAATATTCTGTTGATTGTAATTGTGTTTTTTTTTCTATATTATTTAATAATAAATAGTGATTTAGCAACCGATGAGCCATAATATCAGAATATCTTCTAATGGGAGAAGTAAAATGAGTATAATAAAGAAAAGATAATCCATAATGTCCTATGTTTTTAGTGGTATATTTTGCTTTACTCATTGAACGAAGAATTAAGTTTTCAATCATATTTTTTTGAGATGTACCATGTATACTTTTCAATAATTTATTAATAGATTTCTTAATATTATTTTTATTAATATTTAAAGTATAACCGAGTGGTTTGATTATTCTTTTTAAAAGAAGTAATTTATTCATATCTGGTTTTTCATGAACTCTGTAAATATATATATTGTTTGATTGGAGTCCTTGAGAAGTTAAACTAACAAATTCAGAAATTTTGTTATTTGCTAATAACATAAATTCTTCTATTAGAGAATGTGCTTTTTTATTTTTTTCAAAATATATATTAATAGGATTATTATTTTGATCTAAATGAAATTTTAATTCTAACTTATCTAATATTACTGATCCATTACTTAATCTTTTGTTTATTAGTTGTTTAGATAAATAAAATAAAGTAGATATTTCTTCAGAAAATTCCCCTTTTTTTTCATCAATAATTTTTTGTACCTCTTCATAAGTAAATCGTCTGTTTGATCTTATAATTGTTTTTCCAAACCAACTTTTTAATATAGTTCCTTGTTTATTTATGTTAAAAATAGATGAAAAACTGAGTTTATCTTGTTGTGGACGTAAAGAACACAGATTATCAGATAAAATTTTTGGAAGCATAGGAATAACTTTTCCAACTAAATAAATGGATGTGGCACGATTATAAGCTTCTTTATCTAATATGCTTCCTTCTTTTACATAATGAGTAACATCTGCAATATGAATTCCTATTTCCCATATATTGTAATTTAATTTTCTAATAGAAAGTGCATCATCAAAATCTTTGGCATCAATAGGATCTATAGTAAAAGTATTAATATTTCGCATATCCCTTCTATTTTTCATATCTTGTTGATTGTCTTTTGCAATTTTTTGAGCTTCTTTTTCTACTTTATTAGAAAATTCATAAGAAATGTTATATTCTTCTAATAAAGAAAACAATTCTGTGTTATATTCTCCAAAATATCCAAATGTTTTAATAATTTTTCCTAAAGGATGTTTTGAATATTCTGGCCATGAAATCAATTTGACTAAAACTTTTTCGTTATTAAAATATCCTTGTAGTTGATTTTTAGTAATTAAAATATCTATATGTATAGTATTATTGTGTATAATAACGACTCCATATTTAGGTTTAATTTTTAATATTCCTACAAAATATTTTCTTTTTCGTTTTATTATTTTTATAACTTCACCTTCTATTTTGTTATTTGATTTATGAATACAATATTTTACACAAACTAAATCTCCTGCTATTGCATGATGAGTTTTATGTTTTGGAATAAAAATATCTTTTTTCAATCCTTGAACCTCAACAAAGGCATATCCATAATTAGTTATATTGATAACTCCATTAACAAAATTATTCTTGATATATATTTTTTGTTTATTTTTTTTTTTCATAATACAAAAAAAAAGAATATCAATTTACAGTTAAAAACTATGAAGAATTTTTTATATTAAAAAACTAAACATTTTTTTTATTAAATTGAGGATTGTATATTATTTATTATCTTTGCATTGACCCTTTTTTTTCACAAATTTAAAATAAAAATTTCTGTAATTAAGATGACAGGTAAACGTATATTATATGTAACTTCAGAATTATTTCCTTTTACTACAAAGAATATTATTTCTTTATCAGTGTTAAAGGCTACTAAATTAATGCAATCAATAGGAAATGATGTACGTATATTTATGCCACGTTTTGGATTAATAAATGAAAGACGACATCAATTACATGAAGTAATTAGATTATCAGGCATTAATTTAACTATTAATCAAATTGATCAACCTTTATTAATTAAAGTTGCATCCATTCCTGATGTTCGGCTACAAGTATATTTTATAGATAATGAAGAATATTTCCAAAGAAAAGCGATTTATGAAGATAAAAATGGTAATTTTTTTTCTGATAATGATGAAAGATCATTATTTCTTACAAAAGGTGTATTAGAAACTGTAAAAAGATTAAATTGGAAACCTGATTTAATTCATTTATATGGATGGATGAGTTCTTTGATTCCATTGTATATAAAATATATTTATAACAATATTGATTCAGTGTATAGAAATTCAAAAATTGTAGTTTCTATATATAACACACCTTTTACAGGCAATTTAAATAAGGAAATTATTAGAAAAATAAAGTTAGATGGAATAATTACTGAAAAATTAAAATTATTACAACATCCTAATTATTTCAATTTATTAAAATTGAGTATGTTGTTCTCAGATGCTATTATTAAAGGAGATGATACTTATCCGAAAGACATAGAAGATTATATAAAAGAAAATAAATTATATTTTTTTAAATATTATCCATTTGAAGAAATAGAAACTGTTTATAGAAAATTTTATCAAAAAATTATTTTATATAAAATTAATGAATAGATCAAATACAACTAAAATTCATTATTTTTAATGTGTGGCATAATTGGTTATTTAGGATATAGAGAAGCGTATCCAATTATTATTAATGGATTAAAAAAATTGGAATACCGTGGATATGATAGTTCTGGAATTGCAATTTTTTATGATGGAGGATATAATTTATATAAAACAATAGGTAGTGTATATGAACTAGAAAAAAAAATATCATATAATATAAAAATAGACGAAAAAAAAGGAACAACAGGAATAGGACATACTAGATGGGCTACACATGGAATTCCTAATGATATTAATGCACATCCTCATGTTTCCAATTCTAATGAACTTATATTAATTCATAATGGTATAATAGAAAATTATCATGCTATTAAAATTTTTTTGTCAAAAAAAGGATTTATTTTTAATAGCAAAACAGATACAGAAGTATTAGTTAATTTGATTGAATATATAAAAAATGAAAATCAATTATCTTTAGAAGAAGCAGTTAGAATTTCTTTAAATGAAATAATAGGAGCATATTCTATAGCTATAGTAGAAAAATCACATCCAGAAAGAATCGTTATAGCTAAATTAGGAAGTCCGCTAGCTTTAGGGATTAATGATAAAGAATTTTTTATTGCATCTGATCCTATTCCATTTTTAAATTATACTAGAAATGTCCTTGATTTGAAGGATGGAGAAATGGCAATTTTAAAAAGAAATCATGAATTAGATCTACGTAAAATTACAAATAATCATAAATTAAGTCCTAGTATTAGAGAACTTCATATTAATTTAAAACAAATTGAAAAAGGTGGATATAAATATTTTATGTTGAAAGAAATACATGAACAACCAAAAACAATTTTTGATACTCTACGTGGTAGATTATCTAATGAATTAATATGTATAGAAGGAATTGAATCTAATATAGATAGATTTATTAATGCAAAATCTATTACAATAGTAGCTTGTGGAACTTCTTGGCATGCTAGTTTAATTGGAGAATATTTATTAGAAGATTTTGCTAAAGTTCCAGTAGAAGTTGAGTATGCATCAGAATTTAGATATAGAAATCCAATTATAGAAGAACAAGACATAGTAATTGTTATTTCTCAGTCAGGTGAAACTGCAGATACTATAGCAGCATTAAAATTAGCAAAAGCAAAGGGTGCTTTTGTATTTGGAATTTGTAATGTTGTTGGATCATTTCTTGCAAGAAATGTTGATGCTGGTATGTATACCCATGCTGGTCCTGAAATAGGAGTAGCATCTACCAAATCTTTTACGGCTCAAATTACGGTATTATTTTTATTAGCTTTAAAAATTGGTAAGCAACGATCTAAAATAACACATGATCGTTATAAATTGTTATGTAAAGAACTTGGATCTATTCCAGAAAAAGTGAGAATTACTTTAAAAATTGATAATATTATTGATACAATATCTAGAAATTATCATAATGTTGAAAATTTTATTTATTTAGGTAGAGGAATAAATTTTCCAGTTGCTTTAGAAGGGGCATTAAAATTAAAAGAAATTTCCTACATTCATGCAGAAGGATATCCTGCAGCTGAAATGAAACATGGGCCTATTGCTTTAATTGATGAAAAAATGCCTGTAGTGATTATTGCTACACAAAATAGTGTTTATGAAAAAATTATAGGAAATATTCAAGAAATTAAAGCTAGAAAAGGAAAAATTATAGCTATTGTTAATAAAGGAGATTTTCAAGTAAGTATGTTAGCAGATCATATCATTGAAATTCCAACAATTTCTGAAGAATTAAGTCCACTATTAACAGTTTTACCTCTTCAACTGTTAGCTTATAAACTTGCTTATATAAGAGGAAAAAATGTAGATCAACCAAGAAATTTAGCTAAATCTGTAACAGTAGAATAACAATTATGTTTTATTTTTAATATATTTTTCTAATGCTTTCATCATAGATGGATTTTCTGGAGTAGGAGCTGTTATAGAAATTTTTAACCCTGCTTTGTATGCCGCATCTAAAGTACTTTGTCCAAAAGTAGCTATTTGTGTATTCTTTTGATTAAATTTTGGAAAATTTTCAAATAAAGATTTAATACATATAGGACTAAAAAAAACTAGTAGATCATAATAATATATATGTTTTAAATCCGATAAATTACTATAAGTAGTTTTATATAAAACTGCTCTTTTCCAATAAATATTTAATTGATTTAAAATTTTGGGAATTTCTGGGGTTAATGTATCTGAAGAAGGAAGAAGAAATCTTTCATGAGAATGTTGGTTTATATATGGAATAATATCTTGAAAATACATATTTCCAATATGTATTTTTCTTTTTCTGTAAACTATATATTTTTGTAAATAATTTGCAATTGATTCTGTTAAACAGATATATTTCATATTTACAGAAATTTTGAATCTCATAGATTTATAAAGTTTAAAATAATAATCTATAGAATTTTTACTAAGAAAGATAACTTCTGTAAAATCAGAAAAATTTATTTTTTGTTTTAAAATTTCAATATTGGAAACTCCTTTAATATCTATAAAAGATCTAAAATCTATTTTGACATTTTTATTTTTTCTAAGTTTTAGATATGGTGAATTTAAATTTGTTATAGGTTGAGAAATTAGGATATTATTGGTTTTCATAAATAAAAAACAAATAAAATTACAATTTATTTTATTAATGAAATATTCATAAAGATATAAAAAAAGGCACCGAGCGGAATCGAACCGCTATAAAAGGTTTTGCAGACCTCTGCCTTTCCAATCGGCCACAGTGCCATAATAATATCATTATTCATTCATTTAAAATGATGATGCAAAATCTTACATTCTTTGATAGATAATGAATGATGTTTTTTGCATTTTTTATATTATATGTTTGTTTTATGATATCAAAATTTAATTTGATACGTAATAATCTAAAATAGTTTATTATGGAATAGCATAAAATATAGCCATAATAATAGATAATATCAAATTTTATATAAGTATTTTTATTACTTAATATATTGTTTATAATTTGTTTCTACTTGTTTCCAATTAATAATGTTCCAAAAAGATGAAATATAATCGATACGTCTATTTTGATATTGTAAATAATAAGCATGTTCCCAAAGATCTAATCCTAGGATTGGATATCCAGCATGATCATGTTCTATTCCTAACATTAATGGATTATCTTGATTATTTGTAGAAATAATAGTTAGTTTATTATTGTTGTTATTAACACATAACCATGCCCATCCAGAACCAAAATGATTGATAGCAATAGAAGAAAATTCTTTTTTGAAAATATTAAAAGATTGAAAACTATTATTAATAATTTTAATCAAATATTCACTAGGATCAGTCATTTTTTTATTTGGAATTAAAATTTTCCAAAAAAAATTATGATTATAATATCCTCCACTATTATTTTTAATTTTGTGATCCTCAATATTTGATCTTCTTAAAATTTTTTCTATGGACATATTTTCCATATCTGTTTGAAATATAGCATTATTTAAATTATTTGTATATCCAGCATGATGTTTTTTATGATGAATTTCCATTGTTTTTGTATCTATATAAGGTTCAAGTTCATCATATGCAAAATTTAATTTTGGAAGGGTAAATGACATATTTAATTTATGTTTATAATTAAACCAAAAAATAAAAAACAAATATACATTATTTTGTTTTTGTTTATAAAAAAAAAGCTTTTATACCAGGAAGTGTTGTATTTTTAAGGCTTTCTAAAAGAGCTCCTCCTCCAGTTGATATATAACTCACTTTGTGTTCAAGTTTAATCATTTTTAATGCAGCAATAGAATCTCCACCACCTACTAAAGAAAAACAATTATTATTTGTAGTTAATTGTGCTATAAATTTTGCTATAGATTGAGTTCCTATATAAAAAGGATGTTTTTCAAATACCCCAAATGGGCCATTCCAAAGAATTGTTTTAGATTTTTTTAAAATTGTACAAAAAAATTTGATAGATTCAGGTCCTATATCTAAACCTTTCCATCCATGTGGAATAGAATCGATAGAAACTATTTTTGTTTTATGCTCATGATTAATAATAACATCTTTTGGAAAAAAGATTTTTTTATTGTGTTGTTTTAAACAATATTTTAATTCTGTTTCTATTTGTTTATCATATTGTTCTGTCAAAGAATCGCCTATGTTTCCTCCTAAAATTTTAATAAATGGATAAGCCATTCCCCCTCCTATTAAAATATGATCTGCAAAATGAATTAAATTTTTAATAATTTGAATTTTAGAATTAATTTTTGATCCACCTAATAAAATAGAAATCGGTTGTTTACCAGTTCCTAAAAACTTGTTTAAAGATTTAATTTCTTTTTCCATTAGAAATCCAATGCATTTGTTCTTTATAAAGAATGTTGGTAGTGATGTTATAGAGGCATGGAAACGATGATAGGATCCAAATGCATCATTAACATAAATATTTCCAAGTTTAGATAATTTAAATGCAAAAAATTTATTATTTTCTTCTTCTTCTTTATAAAATCTTATATTTTCTAATAGAATAACTTCCTGATTTTTTAAATTTAATACTAATTCTTCAACCTTAGGTCCTATACAATATTCTGAAAATTTAATAGGAACTTGTAATTGTTTATATAAATAAGGTATCAGAAATTTTATGGAATATTTTTTATTATATTTTCCTTTTGGTCTACCAAAATGTGATAGTAATATTACTTTTCCATTATCATATAATACTTTTTTTATTGTAGGAATAGAAGATTTAATTCTTGTATCATCTAATATATGAAAGTTGTTAGGATTTATAGGGACATTAAAATCTACTCTAATTAAAGCAATTTTATTGTAAAAATTAAAATCATTAACAGTTTTTATTAATTTTAAATTAATCATTTAATACAATCATTCATTTTATTAAAATATAATTAAAATATATTTAAAATTTTGATGTATTTTTATTATATGATAATTTCTATAGGATCTGATCATACTGGAATTAATTATAAAATATTGATTAATAATTATTTACAAAATATTAAAAATTATCAAGTAATAGATTGTGGATATAATGGATTAAAAAAAGTAGATTATCCAGATTTTATTCATCCTACCGCAAAAATGGTAGTAGATGGTAAAGCTAATTTCGGAATTATTATTTGTGGAAGTGGAAATGGAGCGGCTATGACTGCTAATAAGTATCCACAAATTCGTGCAGCTTTAGTATGGAAAAAAGAAATTGCATGCTTAGCAAGAAAACACAATAATGCAAATATCATTAGTTTACCTTCTCGTTTTATTAGTCACAAAGAAGCATTAAATTTAATTAAAATATTTTTTAATACAGAATTTGAAGGAGGCAGGCATAAACAAAGAATTAAAAAAATTCCGATTAAAAATTAATTAAATAATCCTCAGTAGCTCAGTTTGGTTAGAGCATCTGACTGTTAATCAGAGGGTCGCTGGTTCAAATCCAGCCTGGGGAGTATTTAGCTTGTTATTATGAGTGTTATAGTATATTCTTGTTATTTAATTAAATAGAAAATTTGATACTATTTTGAATATTTTTTGTTTTGTTATAAATAAATCTAAATTCATTAATACTATATCAAAAAATTTAGATAAATTATATTCTATTTTTGCTTTTTTTAAACGAATATATATTTTATAATAATTTTCAGAATTTCTGTTAATTAATCGATTTTCTAAAATTTTTATTGAATTCACCATTAAAAATATAGATAAAGAATTATGTGGATATTTTGTTTTTAAGTTAATTGCCCCTTTTACATCTACATCAAATAAAACATGATAATTTGAATTCCAAATTCTCAATATTTCTTGTTTTAAAGTTCCATAAAATAGTTTAGGATAAACTTCTTCCCATTCTATGAAATGATGATTATTTATTTTATTAATAAATTCATTATTAGATAAAAAAAAATAATCTTTTTTATGTATTTCACAAGGTCTAATAGGACGTGTGGTACATGATATAGAAAATTGTAAGGATGGAATTGTAGAAAGTAAAAAATTCGAAATAGTTGTTTTTCCAGATCCAGATGATCCTGATAAAATAATCATTTTTCCTTGTTTCAACATATCAGTTTAATTAATCTTATAAATAAATATTATTTACTAATTTTGTTGATGATAAATATAGAAATAAGATAGGCAATCTAAACATTTTTAATTATGAAATTAGGAATAGTAGGAGCAACTGGAATGGTAGGTAGAACTATGATTAAACTTTTAGAAGAAAGAAAATTTCCAGTAAACAATTTATTTTTATCTGCTTCAAAAATATCGATAGGAAAAGAATTGTTTTTTAGAGACAAAAGGCATAAAATAATTAGTATAGAAGATTTATTGTCAATTCGTCCTAATATAGTTTTATTTTCTGCTGGTTCAGATATTTCAAGAATTTGGGCCCCCAAATTTTCTAGAATAGGATGCTTTGTAATAGATAATTCTTCTGCATGGAGAATGCATCCAGAAAAGAAATTAATTGTTCCTGAAATTAATTCATGTTTTTTATCTAAAAAAGATAAAATTATTTCTAATCCTAATTGTTCTACTATACAATTAGTGATGATTTTAAATCCTTTGCATATAGAATATGGAATTAATAGAGTTGTAATTTCAACATATCAATCTGTTACTGGAACAGGAAGAAAAGCTTTAATACAATTAAAAGAAGAGGAAAAAGGATTTTCTAGTATGAAAGTATATCCATATCCTATATATCATAATGTATTACCACATTGTGATATGTTTGAAAAAAATGGATATACCAAAGAAGAAATTAAATTGATTAAAGAAACAAAAAAAATTTTAAACGATCAAAATATAGCAATTACAGCTACAGCTGTTCGTGTTCCTGTAATTGGTGGGCATTCAGAAAGTGTTAATATTACATTGAAAACAAAACCAAATATTGATAAAATACAAAAAATTTTTTCAAATTCAAAAGGAATTATTCTTCAAGATAATCCAGATAAAAATATTTATCCAATGCCGTTATTTTCTCATAATAAAGATGATGTTTTTGTTGGAAGAATACGTATAGATGATTCTTGTGTAAATTCATTAAATCTCTGGATTACATCAGATAATCTGAGAAAAGGAGCAGCAACTAATGCAATTCAAATTGCAGAATTGTTAATAGAAAAAAAATATATTTAATTACTTACTATGTATTGTATTTCCATGAATAATCAATACATATTCTCCTAATATTTTTTTATTTTTTAACTGTAAAATTAAATTATTAATTGTTCCTCTCAATGTTTTTTGAAATATTTTTGATATTTCTTTACAAAGAACAACATATTTTTCTGAACCAAAAATATTTTGTATATCATTTAAAGTATTTAATAATCGATGAGGTGATTCATACATTACAATAGTTCTATTATCTTGTAAAAGATGTTTCAATTTTTTTATTCTTTTGATTTTTTTTTTAGATAAAAATCCAATAAATGTAAATTCATTAATAGGAATTCCAGACATTACTAATGCAGGTACAAAAGCGGTTGCTCCAGGTAAACATTCTATATTTATAGAATGTTTAATACAATATTGAATAAGTAGAAACCCAGGATCTGATATACTTGGAGTTCCTGCATTCGTAATTAATGCTAATTTTTTACCTTTTTTGATAATTTTTAAAATATGAGGAATTATATAATGTTCATTATAACAAGCATAAGTTTGAATAGATGTCTTGATGTTATAAAAATTGAGTAATTTTTTTGAAAATTTATAATTTTCTACTAAAATAATATCTACTTCATTTAATATTCTAAGACTTCTAAATGTTAGATCTTCTCTGTTTCCTATAGGAGTAGGAATAATATATAACATTATATTGAGTTTTAATATGTATGTTTGAAATAAATATATATATAATTGTTATTATAAATTTATAAGATAGATGAAAAAAAATATGTAATATAATAATGAAAGGAAAAAAATATATATTAACAAGTCATCTATTTAAAGGAGAAATAATATTTGAATATGATTTAAATGGTGTTTTAAGAAAACTTTTTTTTCCTAAAAACTTATCTTTATCTCATTATATTTGGATAGGCAAATATTTACCTTATAATGAATTTATTATAAAAAAAATGAAAACTATGATAGGATCTTTTTCAATAAAAGAGATTCCTGTTGATTTATCATTTCAAAGATTTTGGACAGATTATAAATATAAAGTAGGTAAAAAACAATTTGCAGAAAATATATGGAATAATATGTCTATATGTGATAGAATAAAAGCATTATTATATATTCCAAAATATTTAGATCACGTTAAACGTACAGGAGATGATCAAGCATATCCAATTAATTATCTGAATCAAAGATATTTTGATAATTCATAAAAAACAAAATTTATTTCTTATTCTCTCTATTCGTTAATATAATATCAATAGCTTGTTTTATATTTATTGATGAATTAAAAAATAATTCTTGATTAATGGTAATATATTTATTATTATGTTGAATGAAAATATTATATTTATTCATTTTCAAAAAAATTTCTTTATTTTCAAATTTGCCTATATACTTAGGTAACTCAATAAGTTTTAATGCTTCTTGTAAAGAAATAGTTTCAATTGTTTGATTACCTAATAATGGAGAAAATTTTGGTTTTTTTTTATTATTTGATCCAAATTCTCCCATCTGAATAACTGGACCAAAACGAGCAATTTTAGCAAAAATTTTTTGATTATGTATAGGATCTAATCCTAAAAAACGTTGTTTTTTAATTTTCTCTACATGTTCAGTGACATATTTTAATTTTTTCTTAAAATGACTGTAAAAATCATGAATAATATTGTACCAAGTTTTCTCTCCTTTTGCTATGTCATCAAAATTTTTTTCTAAATTAGCTGTAAAATTATAGTCTATTATATTATGAAAATTGTTTTTTAAAAATTTAGTTACAATAATTCCAATTTCTGTAGGTAAAAATTTATTTTTTTCAGTATTAATAATTTTATCTTTTTTTTGAATAATTAGATTATTTTTAAGAATTAAAGACTCAACAGTATTTGTGGTTTGTATATATTTTTGATTAAAAACATAATTTCTTTTTTGTATAGAAGAAATAATAGGAACATAAGTAGAAGGTCTACCTATTCCAAGAGTTTCTAAAGTTTTTACTAAAGATCCTTCATTATATCTAGGTAAATGTTGTGTAAAAAATTGTTGTGCTATAATTTCTTGTTGTTGTAAATAAGTTCCTATTTTAATATTATGATATTCAGTATTTTTTGATATATTTTTTCTTTTCATAAATCCATCAAATATAATATTTTTGGTAGAAAAAATAAAAGGATCTTTTAGATTATAAGATTGTATATAAAAATTTTTGGATTCAATATTAGCATCTGACATTTGTCCTATAATAGTACGTTCCCAAATTAGTTTATAAAGTAATTTTTGAAAATTATCTAAAGAATTGAATACAGAATTATCATTAATATTGGTTGGATGTATACTTTCATGAGCTTCTTGAGCAAATTTTGATTGATATGAGAATGTTTTTGGTGATAAATATTTTTTACCATAGGTCATAAGAATAAAATCTGTTATTTGTTTACAAATATCTTGAGATAAAGATGTACTATCTGTTCGTATATATGTTATATATCCTTGTTCATATAATTTTTGAGCAATCAACATAGTTTTAGATATAGAAAAATTCAATTTTTTATTTGCTTCTTGTTGTAAAGATGTTGTTGTAAATGGTGGTGGAGGTGATTTAGTTTCTTGTTTTATTTTTATATTTTTAATGAAAAAAGATGTTTTTATACATGAAGATAAAATAGTTTGTACTTCGTCTTTTTCTTTTATTTTTTTTAAAAATTTTGCAGAGATTGTAATATTTTTATTATTTTGTTTTATTGTAAAAGTTCCATATATTTTATATCCTGTAACTGGAGTAAATTTTTGTATATTTTGCTCTCTATCTACAATAAGTCTTACTACTGCAGATTGAACTCTTCCAGCAGATAATCTAGAATTAATTTTTTTCCATAAAATTGGAGATAATTGAAATCCAACTAATCTATCTAAAATTCTTCTTGCTTGTTGAGCATATACTAAATTATAATTAATTTTTCTTGGATTTTTGATAGCTTTTAATATAGCCGTTTTGGTAATTTCATGAAATACAATTCTTCTTACTTTTTTATCTGGTATATTTAATATTTTATAAATATGATATGCTATAGCTTCTCCTTCTCTATCCTCATCAGAGGCTATCCAAATTATATGATAATTATTAATGATCTTTTTAAGATTGTTAACTATGTTTCTTTTTTTTGGTAGAATTACGTAATTAGGTTGAAAATTTTTTTTCAAATCAATTCCAATTTGTTTTTCTGGAAGATCTACAATATGTCCATTACTAGATACTACATCAAAATCATCTTGAAGTAATTTTTGTATAGTATTAGCTTTAGTTGGTGATTCCACAATCACTAGATTTTTTTTCATTATATATGTCTTTCTACTAGAAAATTTACTAATGATTTTAAAGAATCTTTTATTGATCCTTCTGGATAATTATCTAATATTTTCAAAGCTTTATTTTTATATTTTATCATTTGTTTAATAGCATATTTTATTCCACCTGATTGTTTAACATAATCTATAATTTTATAATGTGTTTGATTATTAAAATTTTTTATAGAATTAAATATCCATATTTTATCATTTTTAGATGCTTTTTTTATAGCATAAATAAGAGGTAAGGTTATTTTTTTATCTTTTAAATCAACTCCTATTGGTTTTCCAATTAATTTTTCATTAATATTTTCATAATCAAATAAATCATCTCTTATTTGAAAAGCTATTCCAGATAATTTTCCAAAATATTTCATATTTAAAGATGTTTGTTTACTGACATTTACAGAAATAGCTCCTCCTTCACAAGAGGCAGAAATTAATCCAGCAGTTTTTTTACAAATAATTTGATTATATATTTGTTCCGTAAAATCCATATTTTTAGATTTTTCTATTTGTAAAAGTTCTCCTTCACTCATATCTTTTAAAGTTGTACAAATAATTTTTAATAAATCATGATAATGATTGTTAGTTGCTAATAAAAGTCCTTTAGATAAGAAATAATCTCCTATTAAAACTGCTATTTTATTCTTCCATATAGCATTAATAGAAGAAAATCCTCTTCTAAAATTACTATTATCAATAACATCATCATGTACTAATGTAGCAGTATGAATTAATTCTATTAAAGATGCAGTATGATATGTTTTTTGTTGTATGTTTCCTAACATTTTGGCAATTAAAAAAACAAACATAGGACGAATTCGTTTGCCTTTTTTAGGAATTATGTAATCGTTAATACTTTTGATTAAAGAAATTTTATTTTTTGTGATTTGAAGAAATTGTTGTTCAAAATTGTTCATTTCTTCTTGTATAGAAACTTTAATCTTATCAAGAATATTCATAATTTTTTATAAAAAAAAATTTATTTTTATGGTAATATTAACATAGAATCACCATAAGAATACAATCTATATTTATTTTCTATAGCTATTTTATAAGCTTTCATGAGTAAATTATATCCTATAAAAGCGGATGTCATCATAAGTAATGTTGATTTCGGCATATGAAAATTAGTAATCATACAATTAGCTATATTAAAATTATAAGGAGGAAATATAAATTTGTTAGTCCATCCTGAAAAAGGATTTAAATTTTTATTTGAAGAAACAGAACTTTCAATAGCTCTCATAGATGAAGTTCCTACTGCACATATCATTTTTTTTTGTTTAAGGGATTGATTAACAATATCACATATATTTGATTCAATAAAACATTTTTCTGAATCCATTTTATGTTTTGATATATCTTCTACTTCTACAGGTAAAAAACTACCCAATCCAATATGTAGTGTAATTTCTACTATATTAATTCCTTTTATTTCTAATTTTTTTAACAGATGTTTTGAAAAATGTAATCCAGCAGTAGGAGCAGCAACAGATCCTTCTATTTTTGCATAAATTGTTTGATAACGTAATTTATCTATTTTTTCCGGAGATCTATTAATATATTTTGGTAATGGAGTTTTTCCGATTTCTTTGATTTTTTTTATAAGATCTTTATGATTACCCATAAAATGTAATTGTAAAATTCTGCCTCTAGAAGTAGTATTATCTATAACTTCTCCAGTTAATCCATGACCAAAATTTAGTTTATTTCCAACTCTTACTTTTCTTGCTGGATCTACTAATACATCCCATGTTCTATCTATAGTATCTAATTCTCTTAATAAAAAGACTTCTATTTTAGCTTCTGTTTTATCTTTATTACCAAATAGTCTGGCTGGAAAAACTTTTGTATTATTTAAAATTAGTGTATCTCCTTCATTAAAATAATGATATAAATCTTTAAATAATTTATGTTCAATAATTTGATGTTTTTTATGTATTACCATTAGTTTAGATTCATCTCTTTCTTTGGAAGGATAATTAGCTAATAAATCAAGGGGAAATTGAAAATTAAAATCAGAAGTTCTCATAATAAAATAACAAAATAACAACCTAAAAAAATAAAATTATATTATTTTTTTTTTAACAAAAAAATATATATTTACTTTTTTTAATAAAAAACATATATATTTGGTATTATTGTTCTTTTAATTTTGAAAAAATTTTCTAGACCTAATTTATTGTAATATTTTTTAATATAATTTTTGCGTATTTAATTATTTTACAACGGAGAGTTTGATCCTGGCTCAGGATGAACGCTAGCGGCGGGCTTAACACATGCAAGTCGAGGGGCAACATAAAATATATTATATATATTTTGATGGCGACCGGCGTACGGGTGAGTAACACGTATGTAACCTGCCTCTTGCTAGAGGATAGGCCAAGGAAACTTGGATTAATATTCTATAGTATAAAATTTTCGCATGAAGATTTTATTAAAGCAGAAATGTGGCAAGAGATGGGCGTGCGTCCGATTAGTTAGTTGGTAGAATAAAAGCCTACCAAGACAATGATCGGTAGGGGGCCTGAGAGGGCGATCCCCCACACTGGTACTGAGATACGGACCAGACTCCTACGGGAGGCAGCAGTGAGGAATATTGGTCAATGGAGGAAACTCTGAACCAGCCACGCCGCGTGCAGGAAGAATGCCTTACGGGTTGTAAACTGCTTTTGTTTAGGAATAAAGATTCTTACGTGATAAGAATTGTGAATGTACTATACGAATAAGTGTCGGCAAACTCCGTGCCAGCAGCCGCGGTAATACGGAGGACACAAGCGTTATCCGGATTTATTGGGTTTAAAGGGTGCGTAGGCGGTTTATTAAGTCAGTAGTGAAATATTACAGCTCAACTGTTAAAATTGCTATTGATACTGATAGGCTTGAGTGAGACTGGAGTAACTGGAATGTGTGGTGTAGCGGTGAAATGCATAGAGATCACACAGAACACCGATCGCGAAAGCAGGTTACTAAGTCTATACTGACGCTGAGGCACGAAAGCGTGGGGAGCAAACAGGATTAGATACCCTGGTAGTCCACGCCGTAAACGATGATCACTAGTTGTTGGATATTATATTCAGTGGCTAAGCGAAAGTGATAAGTGATCCACCTGGGGAGTACGGTCGCAAGGCTGAAACTCAAAGGAATTGACGGGGGCCCGCACAAGCGGTGGAGCATGTGGTTTAATTCGATGATACGCGAGGAACCTTACCAAGGTTTAAATGTACTACGAATAAGCTAGAAATAGTTTAGTCTTTGGACGGAGTACAAGATGCTGCATGGTTGTCGTCAGCTCGTGCCGTGAGGTGTTGGGTTAAGTCCCTCAACGAGCGCAACCCTCATTGTTAGTTGCCAGCGAGTAATGTCGGGGACTCTGACAAGACTGCCGACGTAAGTCGAGAGGAAGGTGGGGATGACGTCAAATCATCACGGCTCTTATACCTTGGGCTACACACGTGCTACAATGGTCGGTACAAAGGGTCGCTACTGAGCAATCAGAAGCTAATCTCTAAAAGCCGATCTCAGTTCGGATTGGAGTCTGCAACTCGACTCTATGAAGTTGGAATCGCTAGTAATCGCATATCAGCCATGATGCGGTGAATACGTTCCCGGGCCTTGTACACACCGCCCGTCAAGCCATGGAAGTCGGGGAGACCTGAAATCGGTGCCCGTAAAAGGAGCTGCTTAAGGTAAAATCGATAACTGGGGCTAAGTCGTAACAAGGTAGCCGTACCGGAAGGTGCGGCTGGAACATCTCTTTTTTTTAGAGTTTAAAAAATTCTTTGCATATTGAGCTAGAAGCTTTCTTCAAAATAATATTCATGAAGTCTACAGTAGAGTAGAGAGTTAAGAAAGTTAAAAGTAGTTATAAAGTAAAAGTAGAAGTAGAGATAGAGGTAGAGAGAGATTGATTAATTAATTATATAATTATGTCAGTCTCGTAGCTCAGATGGTTAGAGCGCTACACTGATAATGTAGAGGTCCGCGGTTCAATTCCGCGCGAGACTATTTTTTAGAGAAAGGGGGGGGAATTAGCTCAGCTGGCTAGAGCGCTTGCTTTGCACGCAGGAGGTCATCGGTTCGACTCCGATATTCTCCATTTATTTTTTATGAAGTTCTTTGACATACATAATATACAAATACAACAAATATTAGACATTTTTAAAGAAAGCTAATGAAGAGCGTATGGTGGATGCCTTGGCTCTGAGAGGCGATGAAGGACGTGATAAGCTGCGATAAGCTGCGGGGATTGGCACATACAAATAGATCCGCAGATCTCCGAATAGGGAAACCTATCATATTGATGATATGATATTACTCGTAATAGAGTAAAGCGAACCTAGAGAACTGAAACATCTAAGTATCTAGAGGAAAAGAAAACAATAGTGATTCCGTTAGTAGTGGCGAGCGAAATCGGAAAAGCCTAAACCATTATAGTTTTATAGCTATAGTGGGGTTATAGGTCTGTGAATAAGGACTATTTTTTTATAGCAGAAAGATTTGGAAAAATCCATCATAGAAGGTGATAATCCTGTATGCGAAATAAAAAAATTACCTACATAGTAACCTGATTAGGACGGGACACGGGAAATCTTGTCTGAATTTACCGGGACCATCCGGTAAGGCTAAATACTACTCAGAGACCGATAGTGAACTAGTACCGTGAGGGAAAGGTGAAAAGTACTTCGAATAGAAGGGTGAAATAGATCCTGAAACCATACGCTTACAAACTGTCGGAGCTTTTTTGTGAAGTGACGACGTGCCTTTTGCATAATGAACCTACGAGTTAATTTTTTCGGCAAGGTTAAGTAGTTCAGCTATGGAGCCGTAGCGAAAGCGAGTCTGAATAGGGCATATAGTCGGAAGGATTAGACGCGAAACCGAGTGATCTACCCATGAGCAGGTTGAAGCTGTGGTAACACATAGTGGAGGACCGAACTGGTTGACGTTGAAAAGTCTTCGGATGACTTGTGGGTAGGGGTGAAAGGCTAATCAAACTCGGAGATAGCTCGTACTCCCCGAAATGCATTTAGGTGCAGCATCGTGTTAAAGTAATACAGAGGTAGAGCTACTGATTGGATAAAGGGGTTTCATCACCTACTAAATCCTGACAAACTCCGAATGCTGTTATTATGTTTCACGGTAGTGAGGGCATGGGTGCTAAGGTCCATGTCCGAGAGGGAAACAACCCAGACCATCAGTTAAGGCCCCTAAGTATATATTAAGTTGAACTAACGAAGTTCAGTTACCCAGACAGCTAGGATGTTAGCTTGGAAGCAGCTATTCATTTAAAGAGTGCGTAACAGCTCACTAGTCGAGTGATTGAGCATGGATAATAATCGGGCATAAATATATCGCCGAAACTATGGGATTGATTAAATTTGATTAATTAATCGGTAGGGGAGCATTGTAATGGCGTAGAAGCTATATTGTAAGATGTAGTGGAGCTCTTACAAAAGAAAATGTAGGTATAAGTAACGATAATGCGGGTGAGAAACCTGCACACCGAAAAACTAAGGGTTCCTCAGCTATGTTAATCAGCTGAGGGTTAGTCGGATCCTAAGATGAAATCGATAGGTGTAATCGATGGATAACCGGTTAATATTCCGGTACTTTCTTTTATTGCGATAGGGGGGACGGAGCAATGAAACTGTCGCGTACGGACGGAAGTGTACGTTAAAATAGTTAGGTATAAAATATATTGGAAAATCCGTATGTTTTGCTGATCTATGATAGTACCATAAACCTTCGGGTGAGTGGATAGCGCAGGTAAGAGCTTCCAAGAAAAGCCTCTAAGCTTCAGATAAAAGAAAACCGTACCAAAACCGACACAGGTAGTTAAGGAGAGAATCCTAAGGTGCTCGAGTGATTCACGGCTAAGGAACTAGGCAAAATGAACCTGTAACTTCGGGAGAAAGGTAGCCTTTCTGAAAAGAAAGGCCGCAGAGAAGAGATCCAGGCGACTGTTTATCAAAAACATAGGACTCTGCTAAATTGAAAAATGATGTATAGGGTCTGACACCTGCCCAGTACTGGAAGGTTAAAGAAAAAAGTCAGCTTCGGTGAAGCTTTTGACTGAAGCCCCAGTAAACGGCGGCCGTAACTATAACGGTCCTAAGGTAGCGAAATTCCTTGTCGGGTAAGTTCCGACCTGCACGAATGGTGTAACGATCTGGAAACTGTCTCAGCCGTGAGCTCGGTGAAATTGTAATATCGGTGAAGATGCCGATTACTCGCAATGGGACGAAAAGACCCCGTGAACCTTTACTATAGCTTCGTATTGATTTTGATTGAAAAATGTGTAGGATAGGTGGGAAACTTTGAAGCGTTGTCGCCAGATAATGTGGAGTTGTCCTTGAAATACCACCCTTTTTTCAGTCGAAATCTAACTCAATTACAAAAAATTGAGAACATTGCGTGGTGGGTAGTTTGACTGGGGTGGTCGCCTCCAAAAAGGTAACGGAGGCTCCCAAAGGTACCCTCAACACGTTTGGTAATCGTGTGTAGAGTATAATGGCATAAGGGTGCTTGACTGTGAGACATACAAGTCGATCAGGTACGAAAGTAGGGCATAGTGATCCGGTGGTTCCGAATGGAAGGGCCATCGCTCAAAGGATAAAAGGTACTCCGGGGATAACAGGCTAGTCTCCCCCAAGAGCTCACATCGACGGGGAGGTTCGGCACCTCGATGTCGGCTCGTCACATCCTGGGGCTGAAGAAGGTCCCAAGGGTTGGGCTGTTCGCCCATTAAAGTGGCACGCGAGCTGGGTTCAGAACGTCGTGAGACAGTTCGGTCTCTATCTATTGCGAGCGTTAGAAGCTTGAGTGGATCTGATTCTAGTACGAGAGGACCGAATTGGACGAACCTCTGGTGTATCAGTTGTATCGCCAGGTGCATTGCTGAGTAGCTACGTTCGGAAAAGATAAGCACTGAAAGCATATAAGTGCGAAACTAACCACAAGATTAGGCTTCTTTTAAGGGTCGTTGAAGATGACAACGTTGATAGGCTATAAGTGTAAAGACAGTAATGTCATAGCTGAATAGTACTAATTACCCATAGGCTTATATTCTCTCTTCATATATGTTATATATTATGTTTTATTATTTTATAATATTTATTTTATTGGGTAGTCATAGCAATGTGGTCCAACCTCTATCCCATTCCGAACAGAGAAGTTAAACACATTAGCGCTGATGGTACTGGTTATTCCGGGAGAGTAAGTCGCTGCCCTTTATTTTATTAATGTTTCGCTTCGCTATTTTTTGCGTGATCTGCTCGAATAATACTTTCACTTCTATAGTAATACAAACTTTTTAATCCTATTTTCCAAGCATCAAGATGTACCATATTAATAAATTTTGCTGGAGTATTGTGATGAAATGATAAATTAATACTTTGTCCTTGATCAATATATTTTTGTCTAATACTAGCTTGTTTTATTAAATTTAATTGATTAATTTCTTTAAAACATAAAAAAACATTTTTTTCTTTTTCATTCAAAATCGTTAAATTCAAGCAAGATCCTTTTTCATTTGCTATTTGTTCCCAAATCTCAGGAAGATCATATCCACGTTTTGCAAGAATATATTTTAAATAAGGATTTTTTCGTATATACATACCTTTTGAATCATCATCTACATATATATTAGCCGCTAAAGGTTCTACTCCTTGAGAAAGGCCTCCTGCTAGTTTAGCAGAACTTCTATTTGGAGCTATTGCCATTAAAGTTAAATTTCTTCTTCCAGTCCCTATATTCCATTCAGATTCTCCATATTCTTCAGCTAAATATTTAGTAGCTTTGTAAGATTCTAATTGTATTTTTCTAAAAATTTCATGAATTAACATATCAGATTTTAATGAAATAAAAGGAATCATCCTAGATTGTAAATAGGAATGCCATCCCAATGCACCCAAACCTAACGCTCTACTTTTTTCCGCAAAACGAACAGCATCTTCTATTCCTCTAATATTTTTCCCTTTATTAATAAATTCTTGAAGAACAGCATCTAAAAATAATATAGAATAAAATACAGTTTTAGTATTTTTCCATTCTATATATTTATAAATATTTAAAGAAGAAAGACAACATACTAAAGTATGACTTTCATCTGTAGGTAACATAATTTCAGAACATAAATTACTATGATGTATTTTTAATCCATATTTTTTCCAATTTTCTGGAAGATTTATATTAGCATTATCTTTAAAAAAAAGATAAGGTTCTCCTGTTTTTACACGTTCTTTTAATGTATTGATCCATAAATTTCTTTCTTTTCCATTTTCTTTTAAAACTTTATTCATAAACGAATTAGAAAGTATAACTCCTTGATGAATATTATGACATTGACGATTGATGTCTCCTAGAGGTTCTCTTATCTTTAAAAATTCTGTATATTCTTTATGTTCTATATTTAAATATATTGCAACTGCTCCTCTTCTAGTTTTTCCTTGTTTACTAGCAATAATTGAACTATCATATGATTTAATAAAAGGAATAATTCCATCTGAAGTTCCTAATTCACCATTTTTTATATAACTACCAATTGGTCTTATTAAACTAAAATCATATGAAGTCCCTCCTCCATGTTTACTAAGAATAGCCATTTCTAAATTTTTTCTATATATCTCATACATACTATCTCCAATTCGTCCAGAAAAACAACTTATAGGTAATCCTTTTTCTGTTCCTAGATTAACCATAACTGGAGTAGAAGGAATCAGCCAACCTTTCCATAAAATATTGAAAAAATTATTTTCTAATCCTGGTTTATTAAGAATTTGTGCAGCGTTTTTAGCTAATCTATTATATGCTTCATAAGGAGATTCTCCATCTAATAAATATCCACTTTTAATTGTAGTCAAATATAGTTCATTATTTGCCCAAATAGGAAAATCAATTCCAACCTTCCAACCTTTTTTTTCTGCAATAGGGTGTGTATATAATATCCTATTATCCATGAACCTATTTATCTTTTTCTTTTTCGATTTTTTCTTTCAATTTCACCAATCCTTCTATATCTCCAAGAGTAGATATTTCAAATTTTCTACTTTTTTTGATTTTTTTTATTTTTTTTACACGAGAAGTTTTTTTAGAATCTGTATCACAATCACGGAAAGTAGATGTATGAGAAACGACTATTTTCTTAGATTCTTTATCAAATTCGGTAATTTTAAATTTAATTTCTTCTCCTTTTTTAACAAAACTTCCATCTTTTTTTTCTAAAAATCTTAATGGAACAAATGCTTCTACCTCCTGATTAATGCTAACAGTTCCTCCTTTATCAAATAAATTAATTAATACTCCATCGTGAACACTACCTATAAAATATACTTTTTCATATTTATTCCAAGGGTTTTCTATAATTTGTTTATGACCTAAATGCAATTTTCTTGTTTTTATATCCAAAGAAAGAACAATTATCTCCAACTTTTCGTTTAAATTACAAAATTCAGATGGATGTTTGATTTTTTTTGTCCATGAAAGATCATGAGTATATAGAATTCCAGATATTCCTTTTTCTAGTTCTATCAAAACTCCAAAAGTAGTAATTTTTATGATTGTACCTTCTGTTTTAGTTTCAACAGGATATTTGGTTTGAATATTTATCCATGGATCTTCAGTTAATTGTTTAACACTTAAAGACATTTTTCTTTCGTGTCTATCAATAGTTAAAATCAAAGCTTTGATTTCTTCTCCTATTTGTACAAAATCTTGTGGAGAAGATAAGTCTGATGACCAAGACATTTCACTAATATGTAATAAAGCTTCTACTCCAGGAATTACTTCAACAAAAGCTCCATAATCTGCTAATACACTTACTTTTCCCTTTATTTTACTTCCAACCTTTAAATTTTTATCTAATGAATTCCAAGGATGAGTTTGTAATTGTTTCAATCCTAACTGTACACGATTTTTATCTTGATCTACACCTAAAACTACAAATTTTAATTCTTGTTCTAATTGTACTATTTCAGTGGGATGATTGATATGTGCCCAACTCATATCTGTTATATGCAATAATGCATCTACTCCACCTAAATCTACAAATGCTCCATAAGGAAGAATATTTTTAATTTTACCTCCTAACACCTGTCCTTTATCTAATTTAGAAATCATTTTTTTTCTTTGTTTTTCTATATCTTTTTCTATCAATACTTTGTGAGATACAACAACGTTTTTTGTTTTTTTATTAATTTTAACAATTTTAACTTCCATTGTTTTTCCTACATAAGTTTCATAATCTTTAACAGGTTTGACATTAATATGGGATCCAGGTAAAAAACATTCTATATCAAAAATTTTAACAATTAATCCTCCTTTAGTTCTGGAAACAACATATCCCAAAATCACTTCTCCTTTTATATAATATTCATTAATACGTTGCCAACTTCTTAAAATTTTTGCTTTTTGATATGATAATATACATTGGCCTTTATAATCCATTTTTACCATCATAACTTCTATTTTACTTCCAATTGTAAGATCTAAATCATCTTTAAATTCCTCTCTAAATTCATTAATAGGAATAACTCCTTCAGCTTTAAATCCAATATCTACTATAATACTATTATCCGTCATTAATGTTACAATTCCTTGATATATTTCTAATTCTTGAATATTTGGTAAAGTATTTGTATATAGTTTTTCAAACTTTATTCTTGCTTTTTGATTGGCCTCATTAAAATGATTTTCATATTTTGTCCAATTAAAACTATTTTTTTGACTGTTTTGATTGTTATTTCGATTGATGAAATGTTTATTATTACTTAATGTGTGTTTGTTAATTTTTCCTTGGGTCTGACTAGACATATATTTTATTATTACAACCATAAAATTATTTAGATTTTCTTCTACTTATAAAGAATGAAGAATCAATCTAAAAACATACAAAACTAATCATAATTTTTTATAAATCATTTAAACATATATTTCAAAAATATAACTGTCTTTTGTCTTTTCTAGAGTATAGGCGTAAATTGTTTTTTAAATATCAATAAATGTATCTTATTATAGACACTGAAACGACTGGCTTACCAATATATTATAAAAATCCTGTTACTGATACAGAAAATTGGCCAAGATTAGTACAAATTGCTTGGCAGAGTCATGATTGTTTTGGGAAAATTTTAGAATTTAAAAATTTTATAGTTAAACCAGATAATTACGAAATTCCTTTCAATTCGTTTAAAATTCATGGTATTACTAATCAAATTGCGGAAAAATATGGAAAAAATTTAACATTTGTTATAAACCAATTTGAAAAAATATTGAAAAAATCTGAATATATAATTGGACATAACTTAGAATTTGATATAAATATTATTGATTGCGAATATTTTAGGATCAACAAAAAAACTTTATTAAAAGTAAATAAAAAAAAAATTTTGGATACCAAAAATCTGGCAACTGATTATTGTAAATTGCCTGGGACTGGAGTAAAAAAAAAATTTAAATGGCCTAAATTGACTGAATTATATTATAAATTATTCGGAATTACATTAAATCACGCTCATAATGCTGCTTATGATGTAAAAGCTACTGCCCGTTGTTTTTTAGAACTATTACGTTTAGGAGTAATTAATTACAGTAAAAGTGGAATAAAAGAAAAAATTATCAACAAGTTTAGAGAAATTTTTCCTATGATCATTCCTTCATCTATAGTATCATTCAAAGATGTGATTCACCCCACGTACACCACCACCACCACTAGCTATAATAAGTATCCAACTAAACACAACTTATTATGCGATATAACAAAATTGAAAAATAAAAAATACTCCCATATTCATAATCATACTTGTTTTTCCATTCTTCATTCTACTATTAAAGTTCAATCTTTAGTTGAAAGAGCTATATGTAATAACATGCCAGCAGTAGGAATTACTGATTATGGTAATATGATGGGTGTTTTTTATTTTTTAGATGCTATTAATGATGCAAATAAAAAATATTCATATTTAAAAAAATCTATTAAAGGTATTATTGGTAGTGAAGTATTTATATCAGATAATTATCTGCAAAAACAATTCACTAAAGATAAACCAGATAAATATTATCATCAAGTTTTATTATCCAAAAATAAAGCTGGATATCATAATTTGTCAAAACTTTGTTCTCATGGATTCTTAGATGGGTATTATTCTGGTAGACCAAGAGTTGGTAAAAAATTAATTGAAAAATACAAAGATAATTTAATCGCAATTACCGGTGATTTAAATGCAGAAATTCCATATACAATTCTTAATTATGGAAAGATGAAAGCAGAAAAAATATTTTTGTGGTGGAAAGAAATTTTTCAAGATGATTTTTACGTTGAATTATTACGTCATGGATTAGAAGAAGAAGATTATGTAAATCAAATTTTACTTCAATTTGCTAGAAAATATAATGTTAAATTTATTATACAAAATAATACGTTTTATCTAGATAAAACAGAATCTGATGCACACGATATTTTACTTTGCATAAAGTATGTAAAAAAGAAATCTACTCCTATAGGCACAGGAAAAGAATATAGATTTGGATTTCCTAATAGTGAATTTTTTTTTAAAAGTACAGAAGAAATGAAAATATTATTTTCTGATCTTCCAGAAGCTTTTGATAATCTAGAAGAATTAATTGATAAAATTGATTGTTATCAACTTTCACATCCAATATTACTTCCAAAATTTAATATTTCAAAAAATTTTGAAAATACTATGGATAAAATTGATGGTGGTGGAAATATAGATGAAAACAAATTATTAAAAATAATGACTTATGAAGGAGCTAAAAAACGTTATCCATTAATTTCAAAATCAATTATAAAAAGAATTAATTTTGAATTAAATACAATAGAAAAATTGGGATATCCAGGATATTTTTTGATTGTTCAAAATTTTATATATATAGCTAAAAAAATGAATATTTCAGTAGGGCCTGGTAGAGGATCTGTAGCAGGATCTGTCGTTGCGTATTGTATAGGAATCACTAATATCGATCCAATAAAATATCAACTTCTTTTTGAAAGATTTTTAAATCCTGAAAGGATCAATTTGCCTGATATTGATATTGATTTTGATGATAGAGGACGTGATAAAATTATTGAATGGGTAGTTAATAAATATGGTAAAAATAAAGTTGCACAAATTATTACTTATGCTACTATGGGTGCAAGATCTTCTATTAGAGATACGGCTAGAGTATTAAATCTATCGCTAGAAAAAACTGATCGTCTAGCTAAAATGATTCCTGAATGTTCTGTATCATTAAAATATATATTATCAGAAAATTTCAGTCTTATTATGAAGAAGATGAAAAAAATGGATCTTGATAAGGTTAAAAGATTGAGAAATATAGCGAAAAATCAATATTCATTAGAAGGCCAAATTTTAGAAAAAGCAAAAATGTTAGAAGGGACTATTAGAAGTACTGGAATACACGCTTGTGGAATTATAATTAGTCCATATGATATTATAGAATATGTACCAGTTGCAATTTCAAGAGAATCTGATTTGATGTTAACTCAATTTGATAATAATGTTGTAGAAAAAACTGGATTATTGAAAATGGATTTTTTAGGGTTAAAAACTCTAACAATTATTAAGGATACATTAGAATTATTAAAAAATCGTACTACAGATATACTATTGAAATTTTCTTTAGAGGATAAAAAAACCTATTCGTTATTTCAAAGAGGTGATACTGTTGCAGTTTTTCAATATGAATCTCCTGGTATGCAAAAATATTTGCGTGATCTTAAACCAGATAAATTTGATGATTTAATTGCAATGAATGCTTTGTTCAGACCTGGACCAATGCAATACATTCCTAATTTTATATCAAGAAAACATGGATATGAATCTATTACTTATGATTTTCCAGAAGTGGAACAAATTTTAAAAGATACTTATGGAATAACTATTTATCAAGAACAGGTAATGTTAATATCTCAAAAAATAGCAAATTTTACTAAAGTAGAAGCAGATATTCTTAGAAAAGCTATGGGTAAAAAAAACAAAGGGGAACTTAATAAATTAAAGAACAAGTTTATATATAATGCTATTAAAAATGGATATTCAAAAATAGGAATAGAAAAAATATGGAAAGATTGGGAATGCTTTTCTTCTTATGCATTTAATAAGTCTCATGCTACTTGTTATGCTTATATAGCATTTCAAACTGCGTATCTTAAAACTCACTTTCCATGTGAATATATGGCCTCAGTATTGAGTAATAATATGGATAATATGAAACAACTATCTTTTTTTATTAAAGAATGTAAACGATTGCAAATTAATATTATTGAACCTGATATTAATTATAGTGATTCATGTTTTACAGTCATTAATCCAACATTTATTAGATTTGGATTGAGAGGAATAAAAGGAGTAGGAGAAAATGCTGTAAAAATAATTATGAATGAAAGAACAAAAAATGGATTTTACAAAAATATTTTTGATTTTGTAGAACGTATAGATTTGAGGATAGTGAATAAAAAAACTTTGGAAAGTTTAATTTTATCTGGGGCATTAGACTCATTTAATATTGATAGAGAAACGTATTTTTATATTGATGAAGAAGAACAAAAAAAAGAAAAAACTCATAAGTCAAGCATAATAGAAAAGATTATACAAGTTGGATCCAAACATCATAGTATTAAAAAAAAACATTCTATAAAGGATGATATACAAGCTATAATAAAAAAAAAAAATAATAAGTTATGGACTAAAAATACTCTTATTGATAAAAAAAAAGAAGTTTTGGGAATTGATTTATCTATACGTTCTTATGTTACAAATACAAAAGTTGACAAAAAAACATGTTTTATTAATTTATCTTTGGATCAATTGAACCATTATGCAAAACAAATTATAGGTAAAACATTGTATATATGTGGTTTTTTTGCCAAAAAAGATAATATGAAAAATGGAAAACTATATGGAATTTTTTTGGAAGAAGATAACCATTTTTCTAAAAGGTTGATCATTCATGGAAATGGTAAAAAATATTTAAAATACAAACATTATAATAATAATTTATCATTTTATTCGTATGTAATAATTTTTGAAAAGATACAAATGTATCGTATTGAAAGTTTTAAAAAAATATTAAAAACATGGATTAATAAATTAATCTTAAAAATACAATTAAAGTATTTAAATAAGATAACCATTGATAAATTGGAAAATCTTTTATTATCTCAAAATATAGGTAATAAAAAACTTTATATCATGATATATAATCGTGAAAATAAAAGTATTTATTTTGAATCTATAAAATATGAATTGGAAATCAACTACAATTTTTTAAAAGAATTGGAAAAAATTAAAGGAGTTGATGTTTGTTTGAATTAAAAAAAAGTAGCATTTATTAAAAGTCTTTATTAAATTTGTAATGTTATAGTTTTTTTGATAAAAACTTAGTATACTATACTAGTAGTAGTTGGTTTAGGTTTGGTTACTGAAAAAAATGAAAATAAATGTTAGAGTATCTAATAAACAAGATACAAAATATGCTTATATTATTTGTAATAAAATACAGGAATCAGCAAAAATTAGAGGAACAGGTATTGCTAAAAAAGATCCAGAATACATTAAATTAAAAATGATTCTTGGTAATGCAGTTATTGCTTTTTGTAATGATAAACTTGCTGGATTTGGATATTTAGATGTTTTTCAAAAACAGGAATTTGTTGTTAATTCTGGATTAATTGTATTTCCAGAATATAGGAAACAAGGATTAGCAAAAATTATTAAATTAGAAATTTTTAATCTTTCAAAAACAAAATTTCCACATTCTAAAATTTTTAGCATTACTACCAATAATTATGTCATTAAAATCAATACAGAATTAGGATTCAAACCTGTTTCATTTAGTGAGATTACTAAATCAGAAAAATTTTGGAAAGGATGTGAAAGTTGTTCCAATTTTGATATATTAACAAGAAATAAAAGAAAAATGTGCCTTTGTACGGGAATGCTATATAATCCGTTAAAAAAACGTAAAAAAAATGAATTATTTGATGGAGATAGAATTGTGTTGGCTTATAGTGGAGGATTAGATACATCTTATTGTTTAAAATTTTTAATTCAAAAAGGATATGAAGTACATACTGTTATTATTAATACAGGAGGATTTAAAAAAAGTGAATTAAAAAATATTGAAATTCTAGCTTTAAAAATAGGTTCTAAATCACATAAATCTATTGATGCGATAGAAGAGTATTATCAGAATTGTATAAAATATCTTATATTTGGCAATATTTTAAAAAATAATACATATCCACTTTCTGTTAGTTCAGAAAGAATATTTCAAGCAATTAAAATTGCAAAATATGCTAGAGATATGAAAGCAAAAGCTATTGCTCATGGAAGTACAGGTGCTGGAAATGATCAAATAAGATTTGATATAGCTTTTCAAATTATTTGTCCAGAAACAATTACTTTATCTCCTATAAGAGATTTTAAAGTTTCAAGGAAAGAAGAAATAGAATATTTAAAAACTTTTGGTATTTCTATTGGTATTGGGTGGGACAAAGCAAAATATTCAATCAATAAAGGAATTTGGGGGACTAGTATTGGAGGAAAAGAAACATTAACCTCATTAGAGGATCTCCCTAATGAGGCATATCCGAAACAATTAAAAAGAACCAAAAGTGAAAATTTAGCATTAGACTTCGAAAAGGGAGAATTGGTTGGTGTAAATGGAGAAAGAGCAAAAGCTATAAAAAATATTATAAAAATTGAAAAAATAGCATCAGAATTTGCAATAGGAAGAGGAATTCATATTGGAGATACTATTTTAGGAATTAAAGGTAGGGTTGGCTTTGAAGCCTCTGCTGCAATTATTATTATTCAAGCACATCATTTATTAGAGAAACATATTCTGACAAAATGGCAATTATATTGGAAAGACCAATTATCCAATTGGTATGGAATGCTACTTCATGAAGCACAATATTTAGATCCTGTTATGAGGAATATAGAAACTTTTTTAAGCAGTACACAAGAAAGATTAACTGGTCAAGTAAAAGTAGTTTTATATCCATACAGATTTAATTTGGTTGGAATTAAATCTAAGTTTGATTTAATGACATCCAATATGGCTCAATATGGGGAAATGAATTATGCTTGGACAAAAGAAGATATAACAGGATTTACAAAAATTTTGAGCAATCAAATGAAAATGTATCATAATTTAAAAGAAGAAAATAATAATGATTAAAATAGGGATAATAGGAGGAACTGGGTACACAGCTGGAGAATTGATAAGATTGTTAATTTATCATCCTAAAGCTAAAATTATAAGTGTAGTTAGTAAAAGCAATCCAGAATCTTTTATTCATGATGTTCATCAAGATCTATTAGGAGAAATCAATATGAAATTTTCTAAATCATTAGACCAAAACATTGACCTTGTTTTTCTTTGTTCAGGACATGGCCAATCCAGAAAAGAATTGCAAAATATACCAAAACATAGCAAAGTTATTGATTTAAGTCAAGATTTTAGAAATGAGAATCAATCTTATTTTCAAGATAGAAAGTTTATTTATGGACTACCAGAATTACATAAAAATATAATTAAAGAGTCTAACAATATAGCAAATCCAGGATGTTTTGCTACAGCAATTATTTTAGCAATTTTACCCTTAGCTAAAATAAAATTATTAAAAAAAGATATTCATATCAGTTCTATTACTGGTTCTACAGGTACTGGAAAACAAATAATTGATACAAATAATTTTAGTTGGAGGAATAACAATATGTCTACTTATAATATATTTACTCATCAACATTTGAATGAAATAGAACAAACAATTTGTAAATTGCAAAATAATTTTTCTCCATACATTTATTTTGTGCCTTATAGAGGAAATTTTTCTAGAGGTATTATATCAACTGTATATACTACTTTGAGTTCTGATATTTCTTTAGAAAAAAAGAAAAACATATATTATGATTTTTATAAAAATCATCCGTTTGTAGAAATTTCAGAAACAAATATAGATTTAAAACAAGTGATTAATACTAATAAATGTTTTTTACATCTTATTGAAAGACAAAATAAATTTATCGTTATAAGTATTATTGATAATTTAATCAAAGGAGCTTCTGGTCAAGCTATACAAAATATGAATTTGATTTTTAATTTAGTAGAAACCTATGGTTTAAATTTAAAATCTATTCGTTTCTGAAAAATAAAGAATAATGAAATTATTTGATGTTTATTCTATTATAAATGTAGAACTGCAACATAGTAAAGGAGTTTATGTTTTTGATAAACAAAATAATATGTATTTAGATTTTTATGGAGGACATGCAGTTATATCTATTGGGCACTCACATCCAAATTATCTTAAATCTTTAACAAATCAAATTAATAATAAAATATCCTATTATTCAAATAGTGTTATTATTCATCAACAACAAAAATTAGCTAATTTACTTGGCAATCTTTCAGGATATGAAGATTATTCATTATTTATTTGTAATTCTGGAACTGAATCTAATGAAAATGCATTGAAAATTGCTTCTTTTCATACAGGTAAAAAAAAAGTGATTGCTTTTAAAGGAGCTTTTCATGGAAGAACTAGTGGAAGTGTATCAGTTACGGATAATTATAAATTAGTATCTCCGTTCAACACTCAACATAATATCACTTTTATAAAGTACAAAGATCTTGATGTTTTGGAAAAACAATTACAACATGAAAATGTTTGTGCTGTAATTACGGAAGGAATACAAGGTATTTCTGGTATTATTGATCCTGGATCAAATTTTTTTTGTCAAGCAACTAAAATATGCAAAAAATATGATGCAGTGTTTATTGTTGACGAGGTGCAAAGTGGATATGGAAGAACGGGTTTATTTTTTGCTCATCAATTTTATTCTATAAAACCAGATTTAATAACTATTGCTAAAGGAATGGGTAATGGATTCCCTATAGGAGCTGTATTAATTCATCCTAAATTTAAACCTTATCATGGAATGTTGGGAACTACCTTTGGTGGTAGCCATTTAGCTTGTACTGCAGGAATTTCTGTATTAGAGATCATTAAAAATGAAAATTTAATTGAAAATGCAAAAATAATGGGTGAATTATTGTTGAAAAAATTACATATAATATCTTCAATAAAAAAAATCAGAGGAAGGGGATTGATGATGGGCTTAGAATTTGATTTTCCTGTTGATGATTTAAAAAATGTTCTAATATTTAAAGAAAAAGTTTTTGTTGGTGTCTCCAGTAATCCTTATGTTTTGCGATTGCTACCTCCATTGAGTATTAAAGAATGTCATGTTGATTTGTTTGTTAACAAGTTAAAAAACGCATTATCATTTTTAGGAAAAACATGATGAAAGATAATAGTAGTAATAAAAAGGCAATGTTAATATTAGAAGATGGTACAAAGTATAAAGCGTTTCATTTCGGAGCATCAGTTTCTTCTTCTGGAGAAATAGTTTTTAACACTGCAATGACAGGTTATCCAGAAAGTTTAACAGATCCTTCTTACAAAGGCCAAATTCTAACTTATACTTATCCTATGATTGGAAATTATGGAGTACCAATTGATTTGAACAATACTGATGATACTACTACTAAAAAAGAAGGATATATTTGTCCATTTTATGAATCAGATAAAATTCAAGTATCAGGATTAATAATTTCTTATTATTCTAATAGGCCATTCCATTGGAATATGACATATACTTTATCAGATTGGTTAGAATATAATGGTATACCTGGATTATATAACATAGATACAAGATCACTTGCTAAAAAATTAAGAAAAAAAGGTGGATCTATGTTGGGAAAAATTTTAATGGAAAAAGAAAATATTCCTTTTTATGATCCTAATAAAGAAAATTTAGCAAAACAAGTTTCTATTTGTAAAAAAGTTATATATGGAAAAGGTAAATATAAAATACTGATTGTAGATTTCGGGTTAAAGAATAATATTTTACGTTGTTTATTAGCAAGAAATTGTACAATTATAAGAGTTCCATGGAATTATGATTTTACAAAAGAAGAATATGATGGATTAGTACTTTCTAATGGTCCTGGAAATCCAAAACTTTATAAAGTTCCTATCTACTATATACGTAAGGTCATGAAAATAGATAAACCAATATTTGGTATTTGTTTAGGGCATCAATTGTTGGGAATAGCAGCTGGAGGAAAAACTTATAAATTGGAATATGCACATAGAGGAGTTAATCAACCAGTAGTATTGATCAATACTAGACAACATTTTATTACATCACAAAATCATAGTTTTGGATTAGATTATACCTCATTACTTTCTATAGAATGGAAAGTGTTTTTTAAAAATTTGAATGATAATACTTGTGAAGGAATTATCCATAATAGTAAACCGTTTTTTTCTGTGCAATTTCATCCAGAAGCATCTTGTGGACCTATGGATACTGAATTTTTATTTGATATTTTTATGAAATATGTGATTAGAAGATATAATAAACAATCTTCACAAGAATGAAAATAGATAAAGTTATTATCCTAGGATCAGGTGCCTTAAAAATAGGGGAAGCAGGTGAATTTGATTATTCTGGAACACAAGCATTGAAAGCTCTTAAAGAAGAAGGAGTTTATACTATATTGATTAACCCTAATATTGCTACTGTTCAAACTTCAAATGAAATCGTAGATAAGGTTTATTTTTTACCTCTTACCTCGTTTTTTATCAAAAAGGTTATTGAAAAGGAAAATCCGCAAGGAATTTTGCTATCTTTTGGCGGACAAACAGCATTGAATTGTGGTATACAACTTTTCAAAGAAAAAGTGTTTGAAAAGTATAATATTAAAGTTTTGGGAACCTCAATTGAATCTATTATTCAAAGTGAAGATAGAGATATATTTCGAAAAAGGTTACAAAAAATGAAAATAAAAACTGTAAAAAGTTTTGTTGTTCATTCTATAGAAAATGCAATAGATTATTCTTCACACATAGGATTTCCTATTCTAATACGATCTGCTTATACACTTGGTGGATTAGGCAGTGGTTTTGCAAAAGATATTAATGATTTAAAAAAAATAGTCAATCAAGCTTTTTCCTATTCTTCTCAAGTTGTTATAGAAGAATATTTAAATGGGTGGAAAGAAATTGAATATGAAATCGTTAGAGATAAGTATGATAATTGTATTTCAGTATGTAATATGGAGAATCTTGATCCTATAGGTATTCATACTGGTGAAAGTATTGTTGTAGCTCCTACCCAAACTTTAACCAATTATGAGTATTTTAATTTAAGGAAACTTTCTTTTGAAATTGCTAGAAATTTTGATATAGTTGGAGAGTGTAATGTACAATTTGCATTAGATTCTAAATCAAATAATTATAGAGTAATTGAAATGAATGCTCGACTTTCTCGTTCAAGTGCTTTAGCTTCTAAAGCAACTGGTTATCCATTAGCATTTGTTTCTGCAAAATTAGCGATTGGATTTGGATTACATGAATTAAAAAATTCGATAAATAAAACGACTACTGCATTTTTTGAACCATCATTAGATTATGTTGTTTGCAAAATACCTAGATGGGATTTAAAAAAATTTTATGGAGTTTCTAATCAAATTGGAAGCAGTATGAAAAGTGTAGGAGAAGTAATGGCTATAGGTGGATCTTTTGAAGAAGCTTTGCAAAAAGGAATTCGTATGTTAGACATTGGATTATTAGGTTTTATCAATGTGAACACTAATACCACTACCAAAAAAATAGGATCTGTGAATTTGCTTCAGGAAACTATCAAAAAACCTACAGATCAAAGAATCTCTTTATTAGAAGAAGCTTTAGAAAAAGGTATTTCGATTAAAAAAATACATCATTTAACAAAAATAGATCCTTGGTTTTTATATCAAATGGAGAATATGTTGAAAACCAAAAAAAAGATTTCGTCTTATGATCATTGGAGCAAAATACCGAATACGTTATTCCATCAAGCTAAAAAAGAAGGATTTTCTGATTTACAGATAGCAAGTTTGTTAAAATGTACTCATCATAAAAAATATGATAAAAAACATGTTTATCATTTAGAACAAGAAATAAGAAAATATAGAAAAGAAAAAGATATAGTTCCATATGTTAGACAAATAGATACTTTATCATCTGAATATCCTGCTCAAACAAACTATTTGTATATGACCTATCACGCGATTCAACATGACGTTTCTTATGAAAAAGATAGTGTAAAATCAATTATTATATTAGGATCTGGAGTATATAGAATTGGAAGCAGTGTAGAATTTGATTGGTGTTGTGTTAGTTCCTTACAAACACTTAATAAAGAAGGTTATAAATCTATAATAATTAATTATAATCCTGAAACAGTAAGTACCGATTTTGATGTTTGTACAAGATTATATTTTGAAGAACTTACTTTAGAAAGAGTTTTAGATATTATTGATTTAGAAGATCCAAAAGGAACAATAGTTTCTATGGGAGGGCAAATTCCTAATAATTTAGTTTTGAAGCTTTATGAAAATAAAGTAAAAATTTTAGGGACATCTCCTATTTCCATAGATAAAGTAGAAAATAGATACAAATTTTCTAATATTATGGACTTGTTGGAGATAAAACAACCTAAATGGAAAGAATTATTTAATATTGATCATCTTTATCAATTTATCGAAGAAGTAGATTATCCTATTTTAGTTAGACCATCTTATGTTCTTTCAGGAGCTAATATGAACATAATTTCTAATCATGAAGAACTTAAACATTATCTTTTGAATAATAAAATTTCTATTTCTAAAGATAAACCATTAGTAATTACAGAATTTATTCAAAATGCAAAAGAAATTGAATTAGATGCAGTTTCTCAAACTGGAGAAATTTTATATTATGCAATATCAGAACATGTAGAATTTGCTGGAGTACATTCCGGAGATGCAACATTAGTCTATCCACCACATAATTTGTATTTATCTACATTAAGAGAAATAGTTATAATATCTAAAAAAATATCTAAACATTTTAATATATCTGGGCCTTTCAATATTCAATTTTTATCTAAAAACAATGAATTAAAAGTAATTGAATGTAATTTAAGAGCTTCTAGAAGTTTTCCATTTGTATCCAAAGTTTCTAATTTCAATATGATTGAATTATCTACTCAAGTTCTTATTGGAAAAAATAAAGAAAAAATAGAAAATAATTTTTTGACTATGAATTTTATAGGAGTGAAAGCTTCTCAATTTTCTTTTTCTAGATTGCAATACGCAGATCCTGTTTTAGGAGTAGATATGTCTTCTACAGGAGAAGTAGGATGTTTAGGAATCACTTTTGATGAGGCACTATTAAAATCTATGCTTTCTGTTGGGTATACTATTCCTAAAAAAAATATACTTATATCCGGAGGACCCATGATATCTAAATTGGATCTTTTAGAAGTTTTAAAATTATTGCATAAAAAAGGATATGTATTATTTGCAACAGAAGGAACTAATCATTTTTTATCTGATTATGGAGTTCCGTCTGTAAGGGTTCATTGGGGAAATATTGATAAATATCCAAACGTGATCGATTTTATTAAAAATAGAAAATTTGATTTAATTATTAATATTCCAAAAAATTTAAGTAAATCAGAATTAGATAACGATTATGCGATCAGACGTTATGCTGTAGATTTTAATATCCCTCTGATAACTAATGCTAGATTAGCAAAAGTTTTTATACAGGCTTTTTGCAAGTTATCTATGAATAATTTATTAATTACATCTTGGAATGAATATAAATAATTTATGAAAAATTTTTTCAGTATAGAAGATATCGATGATTTATATGCAATTATAAAAACTTCTATAGAATTAAAAAATCATCCATATGATTTTCAAAATTGTGGTAAAAATAAAACCATTGGATTAATATTTTTTAATCAAAGTCTAAGAACTAGGCTCAGTTGCCAAAAAGCCGCTTTTAATTTAGGATGTAATATTTGGAGTTTAGATGTGAATAGAGATTCTTGGAAATTAGAACTACATGATGGCACTGTGATGAAACATACTCAAGAACATATTAAAGAAGCAATATCGGTAATGAGTTTATATTGTGATATTCTAGCAATCAGAACTTTTCCTAATCTTTTAGATAGAGATTATGATTACGAAGAAGTATTTTTTAATAAAATTTTGTCTTATTCTAAAGTTCCAGTCGTAAATTTGGAAAGTGCGACTATGCATCCTTTACAGTCATTAGCAGATGCTATGACAATTGCCGAATTTTTTCCTTTTTTGTCAAAAAAAAAAAAAAAACGATGCAAAGTAGTATTAAGTTGGGCTCCACATGTAAAAGCATTACCACATTCTGTAGCCAATTCTTTTGTTCAATGTCTATCTAGAATAGAAGAAATTGATTTAACTATTACTTGTCCTAAAGAATACGATTTGTATGAAAAATTTTCTAAAGGAATTTATACTACATATGATCAACATCAAGCATTTTTCAACGCCGATTTTATATATGCAAAAAATTGGAGTAGTTATAGACATTATGGAAAAATACTACATACAAGTGATGATTGGATGATTACCAAAAAAAAGATGGAATTAACTAATAAAGCTAAATTTATGCACTGTCTACCCGTAAGGAGAAATATAGTGGTAGAAGATTCAGTTTTAAATAGTCCTCAATCTATTGTATTGCAACAAGCAGAAAATAGAATTTTTTCTACCCAAATGATTTTTTTGAAATTATTAGAATTTTTATCATGAAAATACATATAGTAAAAATTGGTGGAAACTTAATAAATAACCATGACTCTCTTTATTCTGCTTTATATGCTTTTTTGAAAATACCAGATAAAAAGGTTCTAGTTCATGGAGGTGGAAGTTTGGCAAATAATATTTGCAATAAAATGGGAGTTCATCCAACCTTTGTACAAGGAAGAAGAGTTACAAATAAAGAAATACTTGATATTGTTGTGATGACGTATGCCGGGCTAGTCAATAAAAAGATTGTTTCTAAATTGCAGTATTATGGTTGTAATGCATTGGGTTTATGTGGGGCAGATCTTAATTGTATTAAGTCAAATTTGCGTGTTAAAAGAACCAATGAAGTGGATTATGGATATGTTGGAGATTTGAATAGTCAAAGTGTAAATTCTAGTGTAATGATATTTATGTTGAGACATGATATTGTACCTGTAGTATGTCCTATTACTCATAATGGAATAGGAAATCTTTTAAATACCAATGCAGATACTATAGCTTCATCAATAGCAATTTCATTAAAAAAATTATATGAAACAGAATTACACTTTTGTTTCGATAAAAAAGGTGTATTAAGTAATTTACAAGATTCAGAATCTTTTTTTCCAAAAATAGATTTACGTTTATTTCAATCTCTAAAAAGAAATAAAACCGTAATAAATGGTATGATTCCAAAATTAGAAAATGCATTTTTTGCTCTCAAAAATGGAGTATCTAAGGTATACATAGGACATCCTGATTATTTAAATGATGATATAAAGAATAAGACCATTTTATGTCTATAGTGAATTTAAAAAGATTAAAAGAAGAGGCAATACAACTACTGATAAAAATTATAAATACTCCATCAATATCCAAACAAGAACAAGAAGTATCTTTGTTAATAGAAGATTATCTTTCTAAATATGGATTTAATATAAACAGAAAATTTAATAACATATGGACTGAAAATAATAATTATATAAAAAATCAAAACACTCCTACCATTTTATTGAACTCTCATCATGATACTGTGCATCCTGGAACAAATTGGGATACTGATCCTTATACGGCTATTATAAAAAAAAATAACAAATTAATAGGATTAGGTAGCAATGATGCAGGTGCTTCTGTAGTAGCGTTAATTTCTGCTTTTATTTATTTGAGTAGTTTATCTATTATATTGCCTTATAAATTAATTCTTTCTATTACAGCAGAAGAAGAAATTTCTGGTAATGAAGGTGTTAAATCTATTTTATCTGAATTAGGGAAAATAGACGTAGGAATAATAGGAGAACCAACAAATATGCAAGTTGCTATTGCAGAAAAGGGATTAATCGTATTAGATTGCTTAGCAATAGGAAAAAGTGCTCATTCTGCTTCATCACCTCATTCAGGAATTAATGCTATTTATATAGCAACAAAAGATATTGAATATTTGAAAAATATTCGTTTTACTAGAGAATCCAAATTACTAGGTAAAACAACATTAACGGTCACTCAAATCAAGGGGGGGATACAGCATAATATGATTCCAGATTGTTGTTCTTTTGTTTTAGATATTAGAACTAATGAATTATATGATAAAGAGGAATTAATTTCGATTATTAAAAATAATATATCTTCAAAAATACAAATACGTTCTTCAACGTATAATTTTTCTTTTATTGATCAAAACCATCCAATTGTATTACAATCTAAAAAATTAAATCTTAAACTATATGGATCTCCTACTTTGTCTGATCAAAGTAATATGTCTTTTGCAACTATCAAAATTGGGGTAGGAGATAGTGTTCGTTCTCATACTCCCAATGAGTATATTTATATTTCAGAAATAATAAATGGTATAGATATTTACATACGTTTGTTAAAAGACTTTCAATTGTAACACAAAAACGGTAAATTTGTTATTTTGAATTATTATTAAATAAGTATGTATGATACAAGAGATAAATGATGAAAGCTTTGAAAAAGTTATTATATCAGCGAATAAACCTATTGTAGTAGATTTTTGGGCTCCATGGTGTGCTCCATGTAGAACTTTGTCTTCTATCTTGGAAGATGTATCTAATGAATACAAAGACAAGGTGTTAGTTGTCAAAATAAATGTGGATAAGAATCCAAAAATTTCTTCTAGATATGGAATACGAAGTATTCCTACTATTTTGTTCTTTAAAAACAGAGAAAAAATAGATATGCATATTGGAGTTGCTACTAAAGAGGAAATAAGAAAAAAATTGGATGTTTTAATTATTTCATAATCAATTTAATTTGATTGATTAATATTTTTTCAAAACAATTGTTTCGGTCTGGTAGTTCAGTTGGTTAGAATACATGCCTGTCACGCATGGGGTCGCGGGTTCAAGTCCCGTCCAGACCGCATTTTATTATTAACAATTTTTAATTATATATCTGGATTTGGCAAGAAAAAATTTTCTTGTATGCTTGTTGTTTCATCATAAAAATCGACTATTTGTTGAATTTCTGATATATTGACAAAAGGACATTGTATTCTTACTAATTCTTGTTTGTTAGAAAATAAAAGATCTCCTTGTCCAACTAATTTTTCTGCTCCATTACAGTCTAATATAGTTCTAGAATCTATCTTTGAACTAACTCTAAATGCTATTCTAGCTGTAAAATTAGATTTGATTAATCCTGTAATAACATCTACTGATGGACGTTGTGTTGCAATAATCAAGTGAATTCCAACCGCACGAGCTAACTGTGTTAAACGGGTAATGTATATTTCTATTTCTTTTCGTTTAAAAGAAAGACTCAAATCTGCAAATTCATCAATAATTAGTATGATATAAGGTAAAGGTAATTTTTTATTTTGATTATATTCTTGAATATTTCTTACATTATATTTTTCCATAAGAAAATATCTATTATCCATTTCTTTGCATAAAGAATTTAATGCTTTTGTTGCTATTGTTATGTCTGTAATTATAGGTGTTCTAGTTGTTGTATAATTTGGAATAAAAGCAAAATAAGATTTTGAAATTTTATTGTAAATAGATAATTCTACTTTTTTTGGATCAATGAAAACAAATTTGATATATTTCGGTGATTTATGATATAATAAAAAAATAATCATAATGTTAATTCCAACGGATTTTCCTTGGCCTGTTGATCCTGCTATAAGTAAATGAGGCATTTTTGCTAAATCAATCATGAAGATTTCATTGAATACAGTTTTTCCTAATGGAATAGGTAGTTCCTTATTCTTACTTTTTTCAAACATTTCTTTAGAATACATGATATTTGTCATATAAACGATGGTGCGTATATTATTTGGAATTTCTATTCCAATTGATCCTCTTCCAGGAAGTGGACCTAGTATTCTTATTCCTATAGCAGATACGCTTAAAGCAATTTCGTTTTCTAAACTTTTTATTGTGGAAACACGAACTCCAACCTTAGGAAATAGTTCATATAAAGTAATAGTAGGACCTATAGTTATTTTTATGTTTTCTATTTCTATTTTATAGTATTTAAAAATTGTAATAAGTTTTTCCTTATTCTTTTCTGTTGATTTTTTATTTTTTATGAAAGAATCATCATATTTTGCTGATTGTGAAAATATAATAGGATGATGTTTTATGTTATAATTAGAAATTATGATCTTTTTTTTTGGATTTTTTTTTAAGTTTTCCAAAAATTTATTATATTTTTCATAATATATTTTTTTTTGTGGGGTAATTTCTGCAATTAATCTAATTGTATTCCTTGGAGAATGAAGACGGAATACCAGTATAATGTATAGTATAAATACTATAGATAAAAGTATTCCTAATCCCACTTTTCCAAAAAAGCTTATCAAAATGGTACTAATTTCAAATCCTAAAATTCCACTTAATAATCCATATTTAGGAATAATCAAAGAACAAGTAATTGGTATACATATACTTAAAAAAAAAATGTTTAATTTTATTAAATGATACTGTTTTATGAAAATTCGTTTTGTTTCAAAAAGTATTATTATACTTTTAAAAAAACACAATATAGGAAAGAAAAAAGAACTAATTCCTATTCCACAGTGTATAAAAAAATGAGCTAAAAAAGCACCCACTTTTCCAAGTAAATTTTCTACAATAATTTCTTGATTAAATATTTTATCTAATTGACTTTGATCTTCTTTCCAATGAAAAAAAAAAGATAAAAAACTTAAAAATAAGAAAATGCTATTTCCAAGAAATAATAATCCAATAATATAAGAAATAAAATGTTTTTTATTTGTTTGATGATTTTTTTTTGAAAAATGATTGTGCATCATATTATTTTAATTACAATTTTTTTATATTAAATAAACGAATAAAAATGTATTATAAAATTGCTTTGCAAAAGTACTAATCATTCATGTATTTTTTTAAATAAAAACATAATAAATAAAATAACTGTTGTAAATAATAATGAAGAAAATAGGACTTTATTTTGGATCATTTAATCCTATTCATGTAGGACATATTATTTTAGCAAATTATATAGTAGAATTTATAGATATAGATAATATTTGGTTTGTAGTTTCTCCAGAAAATCCATTAAAAAAAAAAGTAATCTTATAGATTATCATCATAGGATGAATATGGTACGTTTAGCTACTTCAAAGTATAAAAAAATGATTTGCTCAAATATAGAATCAGGATTAATACCATCTTATACTATTAATACACTCAATATGATTGAGTACAAATATCCTGAAAATAAATTCTTTATTATTATGGGTATGGATACTTTTTCTACCTTAAATAATTGGAAAGATTATAATATTATTATAAATAAATATGATATTTTAGTATATCCTCGTTTTGGAAAATTTTTAAATCCTTTTTTGGAATATAAATATAAAAAGAAAATATGTTTCCTTGAAGGCCCAATTATTGATATATCTTCTTCTTACATTCGTAAATATATTAGATACGGAAAAAACATTAAACCATTACTTCCACCAGAAATATGTAAATATATGAAAAAACATAAATTATATCAATAATTTTATGTTTTGTTTATAAAATATTGATAAGCAGGTTTTAACAATTTTTTAAATTCAAGAAATAAAAATATCTTTTTTATTGCATCCCAATTTGGTTTTTGTACATAAAAATTTTCTTCTTTAAAAGATATATATGGAATATCTGTCACTATAGTGGCCAATTTTTTCGATAATAACCCTAACTCTTTATTCAGTTCAAGATTTTTTTTAATCTTACCTGGAGGTAAATCATTAATGGAATTTAAAAAATTTTCAATATTATCATATTGTTTAATGAATTTTTTAGCATGTTTTTTTCCTATTCCTGGTAATCCGGGAATATTATCAGAAGAATCGCCCATCATTCCCAATAAATCTATTACTTGTTTAGTATTTTTTATGCAAAATTTTTCTAAAACTTCATTTACTCCTAATATTGTTTTAGGTTGACCCTTAAAAGGTATTCTATAAATTTTTATATTCTTTGTAACAAGTTGAAAAAAATCTTTATCCAAAGAAACTATATAAACTATATATCCTTTTTGCTCTGCTTGTTTTGCAATGGTTCCAATGAAATCATCTGCTTCATATCCATGTTTTGCGTCTAAAAAATAAATATTAAAAGATTTTAAAATTTCTTTAATATATGGAAGACCAATCAAAATTTCTTTTGGAGTTTTTTTTCTATTATTTTTGTATTTATTATATTCTTTGTTTCTAAAAGTTTGTTGATAAGTATCAAAAACAACAGACATATAGGAAGGTTTCTCTTCATTTAATGTTTTAATCAATAAATATGTAAAATATAGAATACTAGATGTATTTAATCCTTTAGACGTGAAAAAAGGTTTTTTTATATTTGCATAATATCCTCGATAAATAATTGTATATGCATCTACTAAAAATAATTTTTTATTATTCATAATGCAAATTAAATGGATTGTATTATATTTAAGTATTAATTAATAATCAATAATTTTTTTATTATTATAATATCATTGATTATCATTTTTTGATAATGAAAGATAGATGAAACCATTAAACAAATATATAGTTACAGCAGCTTTTCCATATTCTAATGGTCCTATTCATATAGGACACTTAGCAGGCGTTTATGTTCCAGCAGATATTTTTGTTCGTTGTCTGAAAAGAAAAAATAACAAAATTAAAGTTATTTTTATATGTGGAGCAGATGAACATGGAGTTCCTATTACTATGCAAGCTAAAAAAGAAAACAAAATTCCAAAAGAAATAGTAAATAAATACTATTTAATGATGAAAAATTGTTTTCATCATTTTGGAATACGATTTGATAATTTTTCTAGAACTTCTGCAAAAATTCATCATAAATTGGCTATATCTTTTTTTAAAGAATTTAGTAATAAAAATATACTTTTTGAACAGGTATCTGAACAATATTATGATTCAGTAGCACAACAATTTTTACCAGATAGATATTTGTCTGGAACATGTCCTCTTTGTAAAAGTTCTATAGCATATGGAGATCAATGTGAAAATTGTGGATCTACATTAAGTAGTGAAGAATTAATAAATCCTATATCTACTATAAATGGTAGTATACCGATTTTAAAAAAAACAAAACATTGGTATTTGCCTTTGAATAAATATCAGAAATTTTTAGAAAAATGGATTTTAAAAGAGCATAAAAATGATTGGAAAGTAAATGTTTATGGACAAGCAAAATCATGGTTACATCAAGGATTAACCCCTAGAGCTATTACAAGAGATTTGAATTGGGGAATTCCGATCCCAAAGTATTCTGGAAAAGTTTTATATGTATGGTTTGAAGCAGTATTAGGATATATTTCTTCTACCATAGAATGGGCACAACGTAATCGACAGGACTGGAAATCTTATTGGAAAGATGATAAAACTAAACTGATTCAGTTTATAGGAAAAGATAATATTGTATTTCATTGCATAATTTTTCCAATAATACTTAAAGCTTATAACAAAGGTTATATTTTGCCTTATCAAGTTGTAGCTAATGAATTTATGAACTTAGATAAAAAGAAAATTTCTACTTCTAAAGGTTGGGGTATATGGATTCATGAGTATTTGAAAGAATTTCCAAATCAACAGGATACACTACGATATGTTCTTATATCTAAGATGCCAGAAAATAAAGATAGTAATTTTAATTGGAAAGATTTTCAAACAAAAAATAATATGGAATTAGTAGCAATATTAGGAAACTTTGTCCATCGTAGTATTACTCTAATTCAAAAATATAGTAATGGAATTGTGCCAACTCCTGGTTGTTTATCTTGTTTTGACAAAAAAATATTAAAAACAATTCAACAATATCCAAAAAATATTAGTCAACTGATAGAAACCTTTAAATTTAGGGATGCTCTAGGATGTTTTATGGATTTAGCAAGAATTGGAAACAAATATTTAACAAAGGAAGCTCCATGGAAAAATACAAAAAGATTAAATAGTATTCTTTATATAGATATGCAAATTTTAGGAATGTTATCACAATTATCAGAACCTTTTCTTCCATATACATCAGAAAAATTATTTAAAATCATGCGTTTAAAATCTTGTTTGTGGAATCAAATACAAGAAGAAATTGTATCACCAGGACATAGATTAGGAAAACCTTTGATATTATTTCAAAAGATAACAAATGATTGTGTGAAAAAACAATTAAAAAAATTAAATAATATATAAGCATAGATAGTAAGTAGAAAAATGCTTATTTCAGTAATAAAAGCGGAGAGAGAGGGATTCGAACCCCCGGAGGGAACAACTTCCCTCAACGGTTTTCAAGACCGTCGCAATTAACCGCTCTGCCATCTCTCCACCTAATACAACAATAATTAACATTAATAATTAGAATGAATAATTAGAATGGTATTTCTATAATATTTTTTAAAATATCTTTCATAGTTTCTCTTTTCCTTATCAAAAAATCTTTTCCATTTAATATCATTACTTCAGATGGTCTATAACGAGAATTATAATTAGAAGCCATAGAGAAACAATATGCTCCTGCGTTTTTAATACATAAAACATCTCCTTCACGAATTTCTGCAATTTTACGATTTAATCCAAAGGTATCAGACTCACAAATATATCCTACAACTGTATAAAAACGAAAACGACCATTAGGATTAGAAATATTTTCAATTTTATGATAAGCTTCATAAAACATGGGACGAATGAAATGATTAAATCCTGAATCTACACCTGCAAATACGGTAGAAGTTGTTTGTTTAATAACATTTACATGAACTAAAAAATATCCTGATTCACTAACTAAAAATTTACCAGGTTCCAATATTAAAGTCAATTTTTTTCCATAAGATTTACAAAAATTTTGAAATTTTTCTACAATTGATTTACTTAAAATGGATAGATCCGTTTTTTGATCATTTTGTTTATATGGGACTTTAAACCCGCTTCCAAAATCAATATAATCAAGATTTGGAATATCTATAGCAGTTTGATATAATACTTGTGATCCCTGTAAAAAATATTTAATATCGGAAATATCAGATCCTGTATGCATGTGTATTCCCTCAATTTTCAATCCTGTATTTGTTAATATTCTTTTCATATGAGGTATTTGATATAAAGAAATTCCAAATTTTGAATCTATGTGGCCTACTGATATTTTTGTATTGCCCCCTGCCATGATATGCGGATTTATTCTGATTCCTACTGGATAATCTGGATGAGCTCCACCAAATTGTTCCAAAATAGATAAATTGTCTATGTTGATTCTAACACCTAATATTACCGCTTGTTTGATTTCTTCCAAAGAAACACAATTAGGTGTGAATATAATTTTTTTTGGATAAAATCCAGCTTTTAGTCCCAATTTGACTTCTTGAATAGATACGGTATCTAATCCACTTCCCAAGTTTTTCAAAAATTTTAATACATTTAAATTAGTATTTGCTTTACATGCATAATAAACTTGAAACGTATCAAGTTCATTAAATGCTTGTATCATTTTTATGTATTGGTTTTTAATAATTTCAAAATCATATATATAAAGTGGAGTTCCGTATTTTTTTCCTAGTTGTATGAGATATTCTCTATGAATTCTTTTTGTATCATTGTTAGATTTTAACATCATACGATACGTTCTATAATCAACCTTTATCTTTATTATTATTATTTTGTTTTATACTATTTATAGTAGAGATAATTGAATAACATCATTCATTTCTCTAACATAATCAAAGGTAAGTCCTTTTAGATGTTCTTGTTTTATTTCTTGTACATCTTTCTTATTTTCTTGTGAAAGAATGATTTCTTTAATGTTAGCTCTTTTAGCTGCAAGAATTTTTTCCTTGATTCCTCCAACAGGAAGGACCTTTCCTCTTAATGTTATTTCTCCAGTCATAGCTAAATTCGGTTTTAACTTTCTTTTTGTATAAATGGATACTAAAGATGTTAACATGGTAATTCCAGCAGATGGACCATCTTTTGGAACAGCTCCTTCAGGAACATGTAGATGAACATTGTTTTCTTCAAACATTTTAGGATCTATATGAAATTTATCATAATTAGCTTTAATATACTGTAATGCAATCGTAGCAGATTCTTTCATAACTTCTCCTAAATTTCCGGTAATATTTAAATGTCCTTTTCCTTTTGATAAACTAGATTCAATATATAAAATGTCTCCTCCAAAGTTAGTCCAAGCTAATCCTATGACTACTCCTGGAACATCATTTTTTTCATAACGTTCTGGGTCATTTGGAATCCCTAAAATTTGTTCTATTTTTTCAATACTTAAACGTTTGATATATTTTTTATTCATAGCAATATGTTTAGCAGCATAACGAGCTAATTTTGCTATTTGTTTTTCTAATGTTCTTAAACCAGATTCTCTAGTATAACTTTCAATTACTTTTTCAATTTGCTTGGTTCCAAGTATAATATCTGATTTTTTTAATCCATTTTCTTTTAATTGTTTAGGTAAAATATATTTTTGTACAATAGGTGTTTTTTCTTCAATTGTATATCCATTCATTTCAATAATTTCCATTCTATCTATCAATGCTGGTTGTATATTAGAAAGTGAATTTGCTGTAGCAATAAACAAGACTTTGGATAAATCATATCCCATTTCAAGAAAATTATCATAAAAAGAAGTATTTTGTTCAGGATCTAAAACTTCTAACATAGCTGAAGAAGGATCTCCATTGGTGCCTAATCCCATTTTATCAATTTCGTCAATAACAAAAACTGGGTTAGAAGTTCCTACTTTTCGTATAGACTGTAATAGTCTACCTGGCATAGCCCCGATATAAGTTCTTCTATGTCCGCGTATTTCAGATTCATCGTGTAAGCCTCCTAAAGAAACACGTACATATTTTCTTTTCATTGCCGTTGCTATAGATTTACCTAATGATGTCTTTCCTACACCAGGTGGGCCATAAAAACATAAAATAGGAGAACGCATATCACCTCTTAATTTCAATACTGCTAAATATTCTATAATTCTTTCTTTCACCTTTTCTAGACCATAATGATCTCTATCTAATATTTTTTTGGCAAAATCTAAATCAAAACTATCTTTTGAATATCTACTCCATGGTAGATCAATCATTAGTTCCAAATAATTTCGTTGAACAGTATATTCTGGCATTTGAGGATTTGTTCTTTGCATTTTTAGAAGTTCTCTATCAAATTGTTTTTTAGCTTCTTTTGGCCATTTTTTTCTAGATGCTTTTGCACGCATTTCATCAATTTCTTTTTCATAAGAAATATCTCCTAGTTCTTCTTGAATGGCTTTTATTTGTTGATGCAAAAAGTATTCTCTTTGTTGCTGATCCATATCACTTCGAACTCTAGATTGAATGTCATTTTTTAGTTTTAATTGTTGATGCTCAACATTCAAAAACCGCAATGTTTCCATTGCTCTTTTTTTTAAATCATTGTATTCTAACAATTTTTGTTTATCTCTAGTAGCTAAATTCATATTAGCTGCTACAAAATTTATTAAAAAAGAAGGACTTTCTATATTGCGAATTGCAATACTAGCTTCCGAAGGAATATTTGGATTATCTTGAATAATTTTTATGGCTATTTCTTTGATAGATTCAACCAAAGCTAGATACTCTTTATCCTTACAAGAAGGTTTTTTTTCTTCTAATGCTATAATCTCTGCTTTAAAATATGGATCATTTTGAATAAAACGATTTACTTTAAATCTTCTTTTTCCTTGCAGAATTACCGTAGTATTTCCGTCAGGCATTTTTAATAATTTTAGTATTTTAGCTACAGTCCCTATAGAGTATAGATCCTTTTCGCTCAAATTATCTATGACAGAATTTTTTTGAGTTAATACTCCAACGGTTTTATTACATCCATAAGCATCTTGTAATAATTGTATAGACCCACTTTTTCCTGCTATGATTGGAAAAACTATTCCAGTATATAAAACCATATTTCTCACTGTCAATATGCATAATTGTTCAGGTATATCATCTTTAAGAAGCTGATCTTCTTCATCTTGACTCATTAAAGGTATAAATTCAGCTTCAGATTCAAATCCAGATTCGGTAAATATATTTTTTAGTAACATACTAAAATAGATTTCTTATTCTTACTTAAATGATGATGATGCATAAGAATCAACAGGACTAAATATACTGTTTTCTATATGAAAAAAAAAACGATTAGTTTATTGTTCTTTTTTTTTCTTTTCGATTAGTTTTTCAAAATAATCTTCATTTATAATTTCAATATTTTGTTTGTTTATACATTTTGCTACTTTTGACCCAAAATTTTTTCCAATAACTAGAAAATTTACTTTATTATTTATAGTATTAAAAACTTTGCCTCCTAAATGTTCTACTACATGTTTTGCTTGATTACGAGTCATTTTTGATAATTTTCCTGTAAATAAAAAAGATTTTCCATTTAGAGGTAAATATGTTTTTTGAAAATGTTTTGATGAAACAGATAATCCTTTTTCCATTATTATTTGAACTAAAAATTGATTTTTATGAATTGAAAAATAATTGAGTATGCTATTAGCAATTTTGTTTCCTATTCCTGGAATAGATATCAAATGATTGTAATCCGCATTGATTATGGAATTAATATGACTAAAATGTTCAGTTAATTTTTCAGACACATATTCTCCCACATGGGGAATACCAAGAGAATATAATACTCTTTTAAAAGATGAATAGTAAATTGATTTATTGATGTTTTTGATAATTTTATGAGCTGATATGTTATTTACTCCATTAATTTTAATAATTTTTTTTTCATTTAAGTTATATAAATCGGTTATTTCACATAACAATCCTTTTTTGTATAATTTTTGAATCATTGATTTTCCAATTCCTTTGATATTCATTCCATGTTCGCTAACAAAGTGTTGTATTTTTCTTTGTTTTTGACTTGGACAAGTTAGACTATTAGGACAATAATACAAATCTTTCTTTTTGATTAAGACACTTTGACATGATGGACATTTTTTAGGAAAACATATAGGATTTGTTTTAATTAATCGTTTTTTTATATTAATTTTTTTTAATATTGGTATAATTCCACCTCCTTTTTCTAAAAAAAATGAATCTCCATTATGAATTTGCATGTTTTGTATAAAACGATCATTATAAAGACCTACTTTTTTTATTATTGTTCCAGAAATTTTAACTGGATATACGTTAGCAATAGGAGTAATAATTCCAGTACGTCCTACTTGAAAAGTAATATTCAATAAATTAGTTTCAGATAATTTGTTAGGTTGGAATTTATAAGCAATTGCCCATTTAGGATATTTATTAGTATATCCAATAATATATTGATTTTTATATTCATTGATTTTGATAACAATTCCATCAGTATAATAAGGTAATATATGATTTTTATTATTCCAATAGTCTATGAAATGTAAAATTTCTTCTATTGTATTGCAACAACAAATAAGTTTTGGAACATGAAATCCCCATAATTTTAAATATTTAAAAGATTGATATTGTGTATTAAACGGTAATTTGTGTCCTATAACGTAATATGGTATAAAAGATAAATTTCTGTCAGCAACTACTTGTGTATCTTTAATTTGTAGTGTTCCACTAGCTGTATTTCTTTGATTAGAATAAGGGCGTAACCCTTGTTTAATTCTTTTTGCATTGATTTCTGAAAACATTTTTTTTGAAAAAAAAATTTCTCCACGTATTTCAATATATTTAGGATAATTGGCCCCTTTTAACTTGAATGGTATAGATTTGATAGTTCGTACATTTTCTATAACGTTTTCTCCTTGTTTTCCATCTCCACGAGTTAAAGCATGAGATAAAAATCCATTTTGATAAATTAAATTAATAGAAACACCATCGTATTTTAGTTCACAAACTAAAGAAAAAGAATCAGAAATAATTTTTTTTATGCGTTGTATCCAAATCAAAAATTCTTTTTTTGAATAAGTATTTTTAAGAGAATACATTCTATACTTGTGATGAAAAGTAGAAATATAGGAAGTTAATTTATTACCTACTGTTAAAGTAGGAGATTTTATGTCAAATAATTCTGGGTAATCTCTTTCTAAAAAAGATAATTTTTTTAATTTTTGATCAAATTCTTCATCAGATATTTTTGATTGATTTAATACATAATATTGATAATTATACATTGATAATTCTTTTCTGAGTTTCAATATTTTTTGTCTAATTTTATGATAATTATTATTCATAATAATAGATATATTTATATAATAATGATCCGAATCATTCTTAATAATCCATGACAATCTTTTCTAATTTCAATATTGTAAATTCCTTGTATGTTCATAAAATTAATAAGATTTGCTAAATCAATTGATGAATTAATTTCAAAGTATAAATATACTTTATTATAAAATTTTTTTTTAATCCAAAGAATTATTGTTTTATAAAATATAAATGGATCTTCATCCGGAACGAATAATGCCTGAAAAGGTTCATATTGAACAATATTGGGATGGAGATATTTTTTTTCAGAAAATTTTATATAAGGTGGATTACTAACAACAATATTAACCTTGTGTTTATTAGAAACATAAGTATCAATTAAATCTTTTAAAAGATCTATTTTTCTGAAAATGATTTTTTCGTTATGCATGTAGGAATTGTGTTTAGCAATAAAAATAACTTTATAAGACAAATCGAAAGCATGAACTATACATTTAAAAAATTTTTTTAATGTAATTGCGATACATCCACTTCCTGTTCCTAAATCAAATATTTGTATATTTTTATCATCATTACTATAATAGTAGTGATGATCCTGGATAATCCAATATACAAGTTCTTCTGTTTCTGGTCTTGGAATAAAGACATTTTCATTGACAAAAAATTTCATTCCAAAAAAATATGAATTACTAATAACATATTGAATAGGTCTATTATTTTTTAATTCCCATAATTTTCTAATTAGTTTGTGGTATATAACATTGTCTATTTCTTCTTTGTGATATAATTTTAACATAATAGAAATTTTATCACATTGAAATACATGAGTGGTTAACAAAAAAAAAATATTTTCTAATTCTCTATATTCTGAATATCTTGAATGAAGAGTTTTACAAAACAACTGATAATATTTATCTATATTCATACATAAATAAAAAATAAAATACGGATTTTTATTAAAAATGTTATTTAATGATGATACTATTATTGCGTTAGCTACACCACCAATGGGGTACAGTGCAATTTCTGTGATTCGTTTATCTGGAAAACAATCAATATCTACAGTGGATAGTCTTTTTATTTCTGCTAAACATGGAAAAAAACTGAAAGATCAGTCAACACATACAATTCATTTAGGATATATTTCAGATAAAAAAAATCAAGAATTAATAGATCAAGTATTGATATCAATATTTAGAGAACCTTGTTCTTACACAGGAGAAAATATGATTGAAATATCTTGTCATGGATCTCAATATATTCAAGAATATATAATCAAGTTATTTTTACAACAAGGACAAGGTATTAGATTAGCTAAACCTGGAGAATTTACATTTCGTGCTTTTTTAAATAAAAAAATAGATTTATCACAAGCAGAAGCAATTTCTGATATTATTTGTTCTGAAAATAAAACGAATCATGAAATATCTTTGCAACAGATAAAAGGAACATTGAAAAAATCGATTAAATCGTTAAGAAAAAAGTTATTGAATTTTTCTTCTTTGTTAGAATTAGAATTAGATTTTCCTGAAGAAAATATTCCTTATTTAAAAAAATCAGCACTTTTATCTATTTTAAAAGATTTACAAGTGTCTTTAATCAATTTAATTGAATCTTTTTCGCTAGGAAATTCTATAAAAACAGGAATTGTTGTAGTCATTATTGGAAATACTAATGTAGGAAAATCCACATTATTTAATAAAATTTTACAAGAAAATCGTTCTATTGTATCACATGTTTCTGGTACTACTAGAGATTGTTTAGAAGGTAATGTTATTTTGAAAGGTATTCCCTTTCGTTTTGTGGACACAGCAGGAATTCGTAAAACAACAAATCCAATAGAATTATTAGGAATTAATAAAACTATAAAAAGCATAAAGGATGCACATGTAATTTTATATCTTTTTGAGGCAGATGATGGAATAGAAAAACAAAAACAAATTATTAAAAACATTAAAACTTTAAATGAAAAATATCCAATGAAAAAAATTTTTGCTATTGCAAATAAATCAGATATATCTTCTTTTCAAGATTTTTGTAATTTACATTCATCAGTTATAATATTTAATATATCATCTAAAAATAATCAAGGAATAAATAAATTGTTAGATGTATTAAGTAAATTTTTTTTGGATCAATTTGCGAAAAAAAGAATTATTGTAACAAACAATAGACATTATGAAGCGTTGAAAAAAACATTAGAAGAGATTTCAATGGCTTATAATGCGTTAAATAATAATATTTCAATAGATTTAATTTCTATACATATAAGAGAATCTTTTCGTTTTTTAGGAGAAATTACCGGAGAAATTACCAATGAAGAAGTTTTGAGCAATATTTTTTCTAAATTTTGTATTGGAAAATGATATAATGATATATAGATATATAAATTATAAATATTAATACTTGTGTTAGATATAGTAGATAGAAGAGTAGTAGTTAGAGTACGTTTTGCTCCTAGTCCTACTGGTCCTTTACATTTAGGAGGACTTAGAACAGCATTATATAATTATCTTTTTGCTAAGAAACATAGAGGAAAATTTATTCTTAGAATAGAAGATACTGATAGACAAAGATTGGTTCCTAATTCTGAATCTTATATTTTAGAGGCATTGAAATGGTGTAAAATAGAGCCTGATGAGGGAGTAGGATATGGTGGCCCTTATTTTCCTTATTATCAATCTAAACGTTTAGATATTTATCGTTTTTATCTGAACAAATTATTAGATAAAGATAATGCATATTATGCTTTTGATACAGATAAAGAACTAAATGAAAAAAGAAAAGAATATAATAATCTTGGATTAAATTTTTCTTATAATTATAGTATTAGAATGAATTTAAATAATTCATTGTCTATGAATAAACAAGAATTAAAAATCAAAATTAATTCTGGTATCCCTTATGTGATTCGATTCAAAATACAACCAGGTAAAATATTAAAAATATATGATTTGATTCGTGGCAATATAGAAATAAATACCGATGAGTTAGATGATAAAATTTTATTAAAATCTAATGGTTATCCTACTTATCATTTGGCCAGTACAATTGATGATTTTTTAATGAAAATTACTCATGTTATTAGAGGAGAGGAGTGGTTGCCCTCTATGCCATTTCACTTGTTATTATATAGAGCATTTGGATGGAACAATCCTAAATTTGCACATTTACCTTTGATATTAAACAATAATGGAATAGGCAAAATAAGTAAAAGAAACATGAGTTTAGATTGTCCAATTTATCCTTTGCAATGGAAAAAAGATAATACTACAACAATCAAAGGGTATCGAGAATTAGGATTTTTTCCAGAAACTATTGTAAATATGTTAGCTTTATTGGGATGGAATCCTGTAGGGGGGGTAGGGAAAAAAGAAATTTTTTCAAAAAAAGAATTAATTCATTTATTTTCTTTAAAACAAATATCAAAATCAGGAATTGTTTTCAATTTTAAAAAGTTACAATGGTTGAATAAACAATATTTAAAAAAAACAAAAAATATAGATAATATTATCATTTTATTTCTTCAAAATGAACTGAAAAAGCGTTCAATACAATATAATAATAGAACTTATCTTTTAAAAATTATACATCTTGTCATTGATAGACTTTATTTTATTCATGATATATGGGAACACACTTTTTACTTTTTTGTGGATCCATATTCATATGAATCTGATTTTTTAAAAAAAATTTGTAATGTACCAAATTTAGATTTGTTAGAAGATTTAAAAAAATCATTATACAATATTTCTTTGTTTAATTTGGAAAATTTGAAAAATATTTTTGATGAAAAAACAAAAGTAAAACGTAAAATTATGGAATTACTTCGTTTTGCTTTAGTAGGAAAACTAAAAGGTGTGAATCTTTTAATTATTTTAGAAATGTTAGGACAAGCATCTTGCATACGAAGGATAAATAAATTAATCAAACAAATTATGGAAAAAATTTGATATTTTTTTTGACAATAAAGCATAAAAATATAGATTTATGTTTTTTAAATGTATAATTAAATGCTTACACATTATGAAAGTGTTATAATCATTACCCCTATTCTTTCTGAGGAACAAGCAAAACAAACGGTAAAAGAATACGAGGATTATATGATACAAAAAGATGGACAGATAGTTTATCAGGAACATTGGGGCTTGAAACAATTAGCTTATTCAATTAAAAAAAAACAAAGTGGTTGTTATCATTTATTTGAATTTTTGTTTTATGCTAATTTAATTTCTAGTTTAGAATTGAAATTAAGACAAGATGAACGTATTTTACGTTTTATTACTGTTAAACTAAATAAATATGGTATTGAATATGCAAAAACAAGAAGAAATAAAATTAAAAAGTGATGATTGTAGATAAAGATACAAAACAAAAAGAACAAATAAATAAAAATGGTAATGTAGAAGAACAAGAAGTGAAAAAAGTAGCAAGTGGTAATGTAGAACAAGAAGTGAAAAAAGTAGCAAGTGGTAATGTAGAACAAGAAGTGAAAAAAGTAGCAAGTGGTAATGTAGAACAAGAAGTGAAAAAAGTAGCAAGTGGTAATGTAGAACAAGAAGTGAAAAAAGTAGCAAGTGGTAATGTAGAACAAGAAGTGAAAAAAGTAGCAAGTGGTAATGTAGAACAAGAAGTGAAAAAAGTAGCAAGTGGTAATGTAGAAAAAGAAGTAAAAAAAGTAGCAAGTGGTAATGTAGAACAAGAAGTAAAAAAAGTAGAAAGTGATAATGTAGAAAAAGAAGTAAAAAAAGTAGCAAGTGGTAATGTAGAACAAGAAGTAAAAAAAGTAGAAAGTGATAATGTAGAAAAAGAAGTAAAAAAAGTAGCAAGTGGTAATGTAGAAAAAGAAGTAAAAAAAGTAGCAAGTGGTAATGTAGAACAAGAAGTAAAAAAAGTAGCAAGTGGTAATGTAGAAAAAGAAGTAAAAAAAGTAGCAAGTGGTAATGTAGAACAAGAAGTAAAAAAAGTAGCAAGTGGTAATGTAGAACAAGAAGTAAAAAAAGTAGCAAGTGGTAATGTAGAAGAACAAGAAGTGAAAAAAGTAGCAAGTGGTAATGTAGAACAAGAAGTAAAAAAAGTAGCAAGTGGTAATGTAGAAAAAGAAGTGAAAAAAGTAGCAAGTGGTAATGTAGAAAAAGAAGTAAAAAAAGTAGAAAGTGATAATGTAGAAAAAGAAGTGAAAAAAGTAGCAAGTGGTAATCTAGAAATAGATTATGTTTCATCTTCATCTTCATCTTCATCAGGAACAGAAAGCAATTTCAGATATTTATCTCCCTTAAAGATAGAAACAAAAAAAGAAAAAAAATTTTGCTTTTTTGAACAAAACAATATTAAATATATAGATTATAAAGATCCTTCATTTCTAATAAAATTTTTAAATGCACAAGGCAAAATTCTACCTCGTAGAATTACGGGAACTTTGCAAAAAAATCAAAAAAAATTAAATTCTTCTATTAAAAAATGTAGACAAATTGGTTTATTACCTTTCGTTACAGATGATTTAAAATAATTAATATGAAAATTATTCTAACAAAAGATGTAGAAAATTTAGGTTTTAAATATGATGAATTAGAAGTTAAACCAGGTTATGCTAGAAATTATTTAATACCAAAAGGTTATGCAATTTTATCTTTTCCTGGAATGGTTAAAGATATTAATGAAATTATGAAACATCGTTCTAAAAAAGAACAATCTATAATTGAAAAATCTAAAGAAATAGACAATAAATTAAAAGGATTAACATTACAGGTAAAAGCTAAAATAGGAAAAGGGGGAAAATTATTTGGATCAGTTAGTAATAAAGATTTAATGGAAGTTTTAAACAAAAAAGGAATTTCTATCGAAAGAAAACTAATACGAATTCCTGGAAATAAAATTATAAAAACAATTGGCAAACAACATGCTATTATTCGTTTGCATAAAGAAATAGAAATTTCTTTTAATTTTGAAGTAGTTTCGTATTAAATAAAAATATTTTTCTATAAAAAATAGACGATAATAATGGTTATTGTCCAATATAATAATATTTTTTTGCAAAAAATTGCCATTTACAAATGATATATACCATACCATTTGTTTTTCATTTCAGTATATTCAGTATCTATTGATAAAATAATTTGACTTTAAATATGCAGTTTATTTGTTTTATTGATCCCAACAATAATAACTAACAGCTGGGCCGATTATAAATATTGTATTATGTAGTTAATAACTACATTGTTTCAATTTTATATTTGAATAAAACCTTACAATCAATATTACTATTTTTTACAGATAAAGTCACTATAATTTTATTCATATGTTATAAGCGCTATATAAAAACAAATATTACAGATAAAAAAATTAGTATTTGATTATTCAATATTTTATGTGCAGATATGCATATATAAGATCACACATAACTTATGTAGGTCCTGTTTTGTTAAAAACAGTATATTAGATAAAAAAAATATAACTCAATAAAAATCATAACTATTTATCAATCAATGGGTAGGATGGGGCCAATTACGTATTTTGTGGCGTATATATCGTAAATGAACTGAATTGCCATTTTTTACCTTAAACAGGTATTGGATAATTTATTGATTGTTTGAATAATAATGCTGGAATGTAAATATATAATTTGGAATAATTCATTTTTTTACATTTGGTATGATTTATGATGATAACTAATCTTTAGTTCGTATATAAAATTTTTGATTGCATTGCATCAAATAAAATTATTTTTTATATTTAAATATTATTTTCATATTATGGATAAAGTAGGAGTATAGTGAGTAGTAGTAGGAGTAAAGTAAATGGATATATTTTTTCATGAAAAAAATAGCTATACAAGGTGTTAAGGGATGTTTTCATCATGCAGCTGTTTCAAAATATTTTAAAGGATGTAGTTATACATTAATGGAATGTTCTTCTTTTAGAGAATTGGCTTTTTCTGTTTTTAGATCAAATGTTGATATTGGTGTGATGGCTATAGAAAATACTATTGCTGGTACTATTTTGACTAATTATAGTCTATTATATGAATATAATTTAAGAATAGTTGGAGAAGTTTATATGCCAATTAAACATCATTTAATGGCTTATCCTGGACAAACAATAGAGGACATTAAAAAAATTTATTCTCATCCAATGGCATTATTGCAATGTGAACTATTCATAGAGGAACATCCAGATATACAAATATCTAAATATTCTGATACAGCTTCAGCAGCAAAATATATTTCTAATTTTAAAAAAAAAGGATTAGCAGCTATTGCATCTGAAGATGCAGCTATAGAATATGGATTGGAAATTATATCTAGCAATATCCAAACTATTAATAAAAATTTTACTAGATTTTTCATAATAAAAAATTTTTTAAAAAAACAAAATGAGGAAGATAATTTTAATAAAGCTTCATTAATATTTAAAATATTGCATACGACAGGTAGTCTTGCTAAGATATTGAGTTTAATATCTAATTTAGGAATTAATATGACTAAAATACAATCTATTCCAATAATACAAAGACCATGGGAATATTCTTTTTATGTGGATATTATTTTCAATAACATAAAAGATTATAAATTGATGAAAAATAAGATTAAAAAGGTCCCATGTATTCATCAATTTTATATTATGGGAGAATATAAACAAGGAATAATTAGATTATAATGATTTTAGTAGCAAAAAGAATGCATAATATCTCGGAATACTTTTTTTCAGAGAAAATGAAAGAAATTTATAATCTTAATAAAAAAGGAATAAATGTTATTAATTTGGGGATTGGAAATCCTGATTTACTTCCTCCAAATGAAGTAATACAAAAAATGAAAAATGCTTCAGAATTATATTATGCAAATACTTATCAAAGTTATATTGGAATAGAAAAATTAAGACAAACTATTTCTGTTTGGTATAAAAATAATTATCAAGTTGATTTAGATCCAAATAAAGAAATTTTACCTTTAATGGGATCTAAAGAAGGAATTATGCATATTAGTATGGCTTATCTGGAAAAAGGAAATAAAGTATTGATTCCAAATCCTGGATATCCTGTTTATTCGTCGATTTCTAAACTTGTTGGATCAGAAATTATATATTATCATCTTCATGAAAAAGAAAACTGGATTCCAAATATAAAAAATATGGAAAAACAAGATTTGACTAATGTTAAAATAATGTGGATTAATTATCCTCATATGCCTACAGGTACTATTGCAACTTTTGATCAGTTAACAGAAATAGTACGTTTTGCAAAAAGAAATAATATTTTATTAGTGCATGATAATCCTTATAGTTTTATATTAAATAATCAACCTCCTTTAAGCATTTTTAATATTCCAGAATCTAAAGATATATCTTTAGAATTAAATTCTTTAAGTAAAAGTTACAATATGGCAGGATGGCGTATTGGTATGTTAATTGGTAATCAAGAATTTTTGAACAATATTTTAAAAGTAAAAAGTCAAATGGATTCTGGAATGTATTATCCAATTCAAATTGGGGCTATTGAAGCAATGAATCAACATAATTCTTGGTTTGATAAATTGAATATAGAATATTCTAAAAGAAAAAAAATAATATGGAAAATATGTGATCGTTTATCTTTAAAATATAGAAAAGAAAGTTCCGGAATATTTGTTTGGGCAAAAATAAAAAATGGAGAGTATAATGATATAAAGTGGTCGGAAAATATTTTACAAAAATATCACATTTTTATTACTCCTGGTAGTTTGTTTGGTAATAATGGAAAAGGTTATGTCAGATTATCTATGTGTAGTTCTATTCCAACTTTAAAAATGGCAAAAAATAGAATTTCTTCATCATGATGATCATTGGAATTATAGGATTAGGATTAATTGGAGGATCTATCAGTTTAAAACTAAAAGAATCCAATTTTGGAAATCGATTTATAGGTACAGATGAAAATGAAAAAAATGCTATGAATGCTATAAAATTAGGAATTATAGATGAGGTTCTTCCAATAGATGAGCTTATTATGCAGTCATCAGTTATTATTTTGTCTATTCCGGTAGATGGAATAGAAAAACTTCTTCCAAATATTTTAACTAATATTAAAAGTGATACTGTTATTTTAGATACTGGATCTACAAAATTTAATATTTGTAATAGTGTTTTTTTTCACCCAAAAAGAAGTCGTTTCGTTGCTACACATCCTATTGCTGGAATTGAAACTTCTGGACCTATCTCAGCAAATTCTAGTATATTTAATAAAAAAAATTGTGTGTTATGTGATTCTGAACATAGCGATCCAGATGCAATATCCATAACAGAAAAAATATACTCAATCATGAAAATGCGCATCATTTATTTAACCTCCAAAGAACACGATTTTTATATTTCTTATGGATCTCATTTGCCTCATGTAGTTTCCTTTTCTTTAGCCAATTCTATTTTTGATAAAAAAGATAAAAAGAAAATGTTTGATATGATGGGTAGTGGTTGGGAATCCACTACACGTTTGGCAAAAAGTAAATCTGAAACGTGGGTCCCTATTTTTCTTTCTAATAGAGAAAATTTAATTAAATCTATAGAAGTTTATATGAATTATTTAAAAAAATTTCAAATTCTTTTGAAAAAGAATAAATTGAATTGTATTGATCAGTATATAAAAACAGCAAATGATATGATCAAAAAATCAAAAATATATATAAATTAATGTTTTGTGATGGAAAAAAATATTATTAATAATAAAATAGATAGGTCTTGGATTGATAAATTTAATCAACCTATTACGATTTCTGGTCCTTGTAGTGCAGAAAGTGAAGCCCAAGTTTTAGAAACTGCTAAAAGGTTAGATAAAAAATACATAAATATATTTAGGGCAGGTATATGGAAACCCAGAACAAAACCAAATAATTTTGAAGGAATAGGAGAAAAAGGGTTGCATTGGCTCAAAAAAGTAAAACAGGAAACAGGATACATGGTAGCAACAGAAGTTGCTAATGAACAACATGTACAACTAGCACTATCCTTTGATATAGATGTCCTTTGGATAGGAGCAAGGAGTACTTCCAGTCCATTTATTATTCAAGAAATAGCGGATTCTATAGAAGGAAATAAAAAAATAATCATTTTAGTAAAAAATCCTATTCATCCTGATTTAGAATTATGGATAGGTGCTATAGAACGTTTATTTGCAAAAGGAATTAGAAAATTAGGAGTCATACATCGTGGATTTTATACCTATAAAAATTCAAGATTACGTAATCAACCTAATTGGAATCTATTGTTAAAATTTAGGGAAATGTTTTCTAGAATTCCTTTAATTTGTGATCCTTCTCATATTTGTGGAAATAAAAATGGAATTTATGATATAGCAAAAATTGCTTATCATGTATTTAAATATGATGGTTTTATGATTGAAAGTCATTGTGATCCATTGCATGCATGGAGTGATGTTAAACAACAAATGACACCAGAAGAAGTTACAGATTTGTTGAAAAATTTAAAAGATGATATAAAAAATAAAATACAGGATGATGATCAGGCAAGTTTGAATTCATTGAGAATTTTAATTGATGAAATAGATGACAATATGATTTATCTTTTATCAGAAAGAATGAAAATATCTAAACAATTAGGAATTTTGAAAAAAACAAAATATTTATCTTTTGTTCAGCCAGATAGATGGAAATATATATTGAATAGATCTTTGAAATTAGGAAGACAACTAGGAATTTCGGAAAGGCTTATAGAAAATTTTTTCAAACTTTTACATGAAGAATCTATAAATATTCAAAAAAATATGTAATATAATTTTATGTCTTATTTATTTACTAGCGAATCTGTTTCAGAAGGACATCCTGATAAAATATCTGATCAAATATCAGATGCTATATTAGATCATTTTTTGGCATATGATTCAGAATCTAGAGTTGCTATAGAAACATTAGTGACCACAGGTCAAATTATATTAGCTGGAGAAGTAAATTCTAAAATTTTGGTAAATTTTTCAAAAATAGCTCGTGATCTTCTGAGAAAAATAGGATATACTAAAAATGAATATAAATTTAATGCAGATTCTTGTGGAATTATATCTTCTATTCAAGAACAATCTTTAGATTTATATAAAGATAAAAAAAAATATCAAGGAGCTGGAGATCAAGGAATAGTATTTGGATATGCTATCAAAGAAACAGAGAATTATATGCCGTTATCATTAGAAATGGCTAATCATTTGTTAAGGGAACTTCAGGCAATAAGATATGAAGGAGAAAAAATGACTTATTTACGTCCAGATGCTAAATCACAAGTAACTTTAGAATATTCTAATAAACATGTACCTATTCATATTCATGCTATTGTGATATCCACTCAACATGATGAATTTGATACAGAAGAAAAAATGCATCAAAAAATCGTAAAAGATATTAGAAATATTTTAATACCAAGGGTACAAAAACTGTTTTCAAAAAAAATAAAAAGACTATTTACAAACAAAACAAAGTATTATATAAACCCTATAGGAAGATTTGTGATAGGTGGGCCTCATGGAGATACTGGATTGACAGGTAGAAAAATTATAGTAGATACGTATGGTGGAAGAGGTTCTCACGGAGGTGGTGCCTTTTCTGGAAAAGATCCATCTAAAATAGATAGATCTGGATCTTATGCGGCTCGTCATATTGCTAAAAATCTTGTTGCTGCAGGAATTGCAGATGAATTATTGATTCAGATTTCTTATTCTATTGGAATATCAGATCCTATAGGAATCTTTGTTAATACTTATGGAACTTCTAAACAAAAAATTAATGACGAAGAAATAGTTTCAAAACTACGGAAAAATTTTGATTTTAACCCTTATGCTATAATAGATAGATTAAAGTTGAGTAATCCCATTTATGAAGAAACATCGACATATGGACATATGGGAAAAATTCCAATAAAAACTAAAAAATCTTTTGTTGATCTAATGGGAAATAAAAAGGAAAAAGAAGTAGAACTTTTTACATGGGAAAAATTAGATTATGTTTCTTGCATAAAAGAAATTTTTCATTTTTAGTTAAAAAATTAATTGAAATTTGAATTTAAACAAATTATGTCTTATAATTTATTGAAGGATAAAAAAGGAATAATTTTCGGAGCTTTAGACGAATCTTCAATTGCATGGAAAGTCGCAGAAAAGGCATATGAAGAAAAAGCTACTTTTATTCTAACAAATACACCAGCAGCATTAAGAATGGGAAATATTAAAGAATTATCTAAAAAAACAGAGTCTATTATTATTCCAGCAGATGCTACTTCTATGCATGATTTAGACATTTTATTTGATAAAAGCTTAGATTTTTTTGGAGGAAAAATAGATTTTATTTTGCATTCTATAGCTATGTCTATTAATATTAGAAAGAAAATATCTTATCCTACTATTAATTATGATTTTTTGAAAAAAGGATGGGATATATCCGCAGTATCTTACCACAAGATTATGAAAACTGCTTGGCAAAAAAATGCTATGAATCAATGGGGATCTATAGTTGCTATCACTTACGTTGCATCTCAACGATGTTTTCCGAATTATGTTGATATGTCTGATTATAAATCTTATTTAGAAAGTATTACACGAAATTTTGGTTATTATTGGGGTATTAAAAATAAAGTTAGAGTTAATACAGTATCACAATCTCCTAGTATTACTAGGTCTGCAAATGCTATCAAAGGATTAAAACAAGTTTTTGTTTTTTCGGAAAAATTATCCCCATTAGGAAATGCTTCTGCAAAAGATTGTGCAGATTATATTATTACACTTTTTTCTGATTTAACTAGGAAAGTTACTATGCAAAATTTATATCATGATGGAGGGTTTTCGAAAATTGGAATTGTTGATACTATTATATCATAATAATTTATTTAAATATGAAAAAAATTATAGCTCCTTCTTTATTATCTGCTGATTTAGCGTTTCTATATAGAGATATAGAAATGTTAAATAACAGTGATGCAGATTGGTTTCATATTGATATTATGGATTCTTCTTTTGTTTCTAATATTTCGTTTGGTGGATTATTTCTTCAATATGTAAAAAAATATGCATCCAAACCCATAGACGTACATTTAATGATTTTTCAACCTGAACGATATATCAAACAGTTTAAACAATGTGGAGCAGATCATATCCATATTCATTATGAAGCATGTCTTCATTTAAATAGAACGATTTGTTCTATTAAAGAAAATGGCATGAAGGTTGGTGTGGCATTGAATCCACATACTCCTATCATTCTTTTAAAAGACCTAATAAAATATATAGATTTTGTTTTATTAATGAGTGTCAATCCTGGTTTTAGTGGCCAAAAATTTATTATACAAACCTATAAAAAATTAAAAGAGGCTAAAGATTTAATATCAAAAGAACAATCTTCTGCTTTAATAGAAATAGATGGTGGAATTAATTTAGATAATTATTCAGTATTATTTAAACATGGAGCTGATATTTTAGTATCAGGAAGTAGTATTTTTTCTGCTTCTAATCCGACAACAATTATTAAAAAAATGAAATCTGTATATTAATTATAATATTAATAAGTACATTTCTATTTATGATTTCTAGAGAAATTATAGAAAAAATATTTTCTGTTTCTTGTATAGAAGAAGTAATTGGAGATTTTGTGAATTTAAAAAAAAGTGGAATGAATTATAGAGGACTTAGTCCATTTTCTAATGAAAAGACACCATCTTTAGTTGTTTCTCCAATAAAAAAAATATGGAAAGATTTTAGTTCTGGAAAAGGTGGAAATGTAATCACGTTTCTGATGGAACACGAACATTTTACTTATTTAGAATCTTTGCATTATTTAGCAAACAGATATAATATACAAATACCTACTAAATGTAGTCTTAATACAATAAAAAAAAATAACAAATATGAAAAATTATATTTAATCCAAAAAGATGCTACTTATTTTTTTATTCGTCAATTATATTATTCTAAAGAAGGCAAAGAAAATGGATTGAGATATCTTATGCAAAAGAGAGGGTTGAATATGACAACAATTTCAAAATTTGGATTAGGATATGCACCCACTTCTGTTGATAAATTTACTAAAATTTATTTGGAAAAGGGATATCATATAAATGATTTAAAACAATCTGGGTTTACTCGATATAAAAATCAAAATCATTTTGATTGTTTTCGTAATCGTGTTATGTTTCCGATTTATAATTTATATGGCAAAGTAGTAGGTTTTGGAGGTAGAATACTCAATAATATTTATAATACCAAATATATTAATTCGTCTGAAAGTGAGATTTTTCAAAAAAGTAAAATTCTATATGGATTATTTCAAGCTAAGAGAAGTATTTTAAAAGAAGGATTTTGTTATTTAGTAGAAGGATACATTGATGTTCTTTCATTACATCAATTTGGAATAACAAATGTTGTTTCTTCTTCGGGAACATCTCTTACTATTGATCAAATATTGTTAATCAAAAAATTTGCAAAAACAATTATTCTATTTTATGACGGTGACCGTTCTGGAATTAAAGCTGCATTGAGGGTAATCACTATGATTCTTGAGCAAGAAATGAATTTACGTATATTATTGCTTCCTAACGGCGAAGATCCAGATTCTATGGTAAAACGATATTCTTATTCTCAATTGTTACATTTTATATATAACAATAATTATAGTTTTATTTCATACAAAAAAAAAATTTTTGAAAAATTTTATCAAGGTGATACAGTTAAAAAATCGTTTTTAGTTTTAAATATTTTGAATATAATTTCAAAAATTTCTCATTCTATTCAAAAAGAATTTTATCTTCAAGAAACTTCTCAGCTATTTGACATAAAAAAAGAAATTCTTGATTCTGAATTAGAAAAAATAATAAATAAACAAAAAATCAAAAAAAATAAAATAAAAAAAGATATAGATCTAATAACTAGAATAACAAATGATAATAGAATTGCCAATTTTTATAATATTGAAAAAAAATTGATACAATTAATTTTAAATTATGGAGATAAAATAATAAAAAAAGGAGAAAATAATCATATTACACTGTTAAAAGTAATACAAGATAGTTTGTTATCTTATAAAGATTATTTACTTATAGATTTTGATTCTCGTAAACAATTATTTTATCAAATTGTGTTAAAAAAACGATCTATAGATCAATTGAAAAAATTAGATATAATTAAAAAATTTAATGCAACAAATCAACATAAATCTTATTTTTTATCAAAATGGAATCAAAAAGGAATTGAAGTTCCTTCCAAAGAAGAACAATTTAGTCAGTATTTTATGGATATTTTATTATTATATAAGTCTCAGTGTATTTCTAAATTAATTAAAAAAGAAATTACAAATTTTAAAAACAATATAGAAAAGGATAATCACTATATAATTATAAAAAAAATCATGCATTTAACATATTTAAAAAATAAGATTCATAAAAAACTTCATAGATATGTGATTGGATAATGAGTTTTTGATTCTTATAAAGAATTTTGGTAAATTAGTAGTATAAAATATTGATAAATAATGAATAACTTAATTGGAAAAAAAGCTCCTAATTTTTCAGCATCTGCAGTCTTGAATGGTAAAAATATTGTACAAAATTTTACTTTAGAACAGTTTCACGGAAAAAAATATGTCATTATTTTATTTTATCCAAAGGATTTTACTTTTGTTTGCCCTACAGAATTATATGTATTTCAAGATAATTTGAAAATTTTTAAATCTAAAAATGTACAACTTATTGCTATTTCTACGGATTCAGAACAAGCTCATTGGAGTTGGTTGCAAATTCCAAAAGAAAAAGGGGGTATATGTGGAATTACATATCCTTTAGTATCTGATATTAATAAAATTATATCTTACAATTATGGAGTGTTATCTGGTGAATGGATTTACAATAAAGAGTGTTTTTTTGTTAAAAATCAGGGAGAGTTGATAGCTTATAGAGGGTTGTTTATAATAGATATAAAAGGAATTATTAGACATCTTCTAATTAATGATTTTCCTTTAGGAAGAAATGTTAATGAAGCGATTAGAATTGTAGATGCAATTCAATCTTATGAACAAAACGGAGAAGTGTGTCCTGCTAATTGGAAAAAAGGAGAAAAAACTATGAAAGCTAATTATAGTGGACTTTTGGATTATTTATCTGAATAATGAGAAAAAATTCAATCAAAGTAAAGTATAGAGTATAGAAAGTATAGTATGAGTAAAATAAAAATTGCATTTTATACTATTGGTTGTAAACTGAATTATGCAGAAACCTCTACTATATCCAGAAAATTTTCTAATTTAATTTATGAACAAGTTGGTTTTAAAGAGTTTGCAGATATTTATATTATTAATAGTTGTTCTGTAACAAAAAATGCTGAAAATGAATTTCATTATATTATTCGGACCTTAATGCATAAAAATGAAAAAGCTTTTGTTATTGCAATAGGATGTTATGCAGAACTTAATCCAAAACAAATTTCTTATATAAAAGGAGTAGATCTTGTTTTAGGTTATGAAGAAAAATGTAATATCACAAATTATATATCTTTTCCATTATTAAAAAGATATCCTGATCCTGCTACAATAATATCTAGAAAAACGTATCCTTTTTTTTCTTCTTATTCTATTGGAGAACGAACTCGTTCTTTTTTAAAAATTCAAGATGGTTGTGATTACCGATGTAGTTATTGCATTATTCCTATAACCAGAGGCCCATCTAGATCTGATAGTTTGGAAAATATATTAAATAAAATTAAAGAGATTTTCAATAAAGGCGTTAAAGAAATTGTATTAACTGGAGTGAATATAGGAGATTATGGAAAGAAAATATATGGAAACTATAATCGACGGTCCTATACTTTTTTTGATTTAATACAGGCAATAGATGAAATAAAAGAAGAAGGTAGAATACGTTTATCATCCATTGAGCCTAATTTATTGAAAACAGAATGTATTGAATTTTTATCTAAAAGTAATCATTTTGTTCCTCATTTTCATATTCCTTTGCAATCTGGAAGTAACTATATTTTAGGAAAAATGCAAAGACGTTATAACATAGAACTTTATAAAGACAAAATTAAATATATATTACATTGTGCTCCTGATGCTTATATAGGTTCTGATGTTATTGTAGGGTTCCCAGGAGAAACACATCAACATTTTTTGGAAACATATTGGTTTTTAGAAAAGTTAAATATTTCTTCTTTGCATGTATTTTCTTATTCTAACAGACCAAAAACAAAATCTATCAATTTTAATCATGATTTATCTAAAAAAATAAAAATTCAAAGAAATAAAATATTAAGAAATTTATCAAAAAAAAAATATATTTCTTTTTGTGAAAGACAGATTAATAAGAAAAAAGTTGTATTAGTTGAAAACAATCGTTTAAAACGAAAATATTTATATGGATATACAGAAAACTATATTAGAACGAAAATACTTTTCAATCCAATATTTCAAAATACTTTTCAAAAAGTAATTTTAATGAAACTTGATCCAAAAGATGGAATGATGATAGCTAAATCAATTGCATGAAATTTGATTGTGATAATAAAATAACTTTAAAAATTTTTTGAAAAGATTGTTTTACTATATTTTTTGCTTCAGAAAAAGAAATATGTTCTTGTTTTAATTCTTCTTTTAAAGAAGTCATTTTTTTATTTTTAATTCCGCAGGGAATAATATGATCAAAATATCGCAGGTTTGTATTTATATTAATGGCAATACCATGCATAGTCACCCAACGGCTCATTCTAATTCCTATTGAACATATCTTTTTAATTTCTCCATTATTTTCATTTAATAACCAAACTCCAGTTTTACCTTGTAATCTTTGTCCTTTGATTCCATAATATTTTAAAAAATGAATAATCATTATTTCCAAAAAACGTAAATATTTATGAATATCTGTAAAAAAATAATCCATATCCAAAATTGGATATATAACTAATTGTCCAGGGCCATGATAAGTAATGTCTCCTCCTCTATCTGTTTCATAAATAGGAACTTCTATTTTTTTTAAAAAATCGTAAGAGACTAATAAATTTTTATGATTTCCATTTTTTCCTATAGTATATACATGAGGATGCTCTACAAACAATAAATATCCAACTGAATTGGAATCATATAACTTTTTTTTTAATTTTTTTTGTTTAAGTATTTTATTGAATAAAGTTTTTTGATATTGCCAAGTTTCTTGATATTCTTTTTTTCCTAAATCCTCGAAAAATAGGATTTTATTTATCATAGTTTTTGATTATTGAAATTTTTCTTTAAAAAAATAAAAAAACAAATGTATTTTCGTCTTACAAATATATTCATATAATGTCTAATTTTGACAATTGTTCAGAACAGCAAGTTATACGCAGAAAAAAATTATTTAAACTCAAATCATTAGGAATAGATCCTTATCCTTCGAAAGAATATAAAATATCTCATTTAATTGGAACTATACATTTTATAGAAAAAAAAAAAATTCGTATAGCTGGACGTTTAATACGTTTACGCATTTTAGGAAAAGCGTCGTTTGGAGAAATTCAAGATCATACAGGACGTATACAAAGTTATTTTAAAAATTTTTCTTATTCATATTCATCAAGAAAAGACAAAGAACAACCAAATTTTTACAATATTTTTTTTAAACAAAGACTTATAGATATAGGAGATATTATTGGAGTAGAAGGTTTTTTATTTAAAACTAAAATGAATGAAATCACAATTTATGTCAAACAATTAACTCTTCTTTCTAAATCTTTGCGTCCTTTACCACAAGTAAAAGTAGATAACAAAAATAAAAAAATATATGATGCTTTTTCAAATATAGAACAACGGTATAGAATGCGTTATGTTGATCTTATTGTGAACGATCATGTCAAAAATATTTTTTTAATAAGAACACTAATTTTTAAAGAAATTAGAAAGTTTTTAGACAAAAAAGGTTATTTAGAAGTCGAAACACCTATATTACAATCTATTCCTGGAGGTGCTATTGCACGTCCTTTTAAAACCTATCATAATACGCTTGGAATTCCTTTGTATTTAAGAATTGCTAACGAACTGTATTTAAAAAGATTAATTATTGGAGGATTTCATGGAGTATATGAATTTTCTAAAAATTTTAGAAATGAAGGGATGGATCGTATGCATAATCCAGAATTTACGGTATTAGAACTGTATGTAGCGTATAAAGATTATTATTGGATGATGAATTTTACAGAAGAATTAATGAAATATATTTATGAAAAAATTTTAGAAACTAATGAAATATATAATTTTAAAAAAGATTTTGTAAAATTACAATCATCATTTCCTAGAATACCAATTATAGAATCTATTCAACAACATACTGGATTTAATATTCAAAATATGAATACAAATGAGTTAATAGAAGTTTGTAAACAATTGAATATAGAGGTCAAACAAGAAATGAGTAAAGCAAAATTAATTGAAAATATTTTTGCAGAAAAATGTGAAACAAATTATAAAGATCCAACTTTTATTACTGATTATCCTATTGAAATGAGTCCTTTATCAAAAACACATCGCAATAATAAAAATTTATCAGAACGTTTTGAACTTATTATTAATGGAAAAGAAATTGCTAATGCATATTCAGAACTTAATGATCCTATTGATCAATTAAATCGATTTAGAGAACAAATTCAATTATCACTATCAGTATCAGACAAAGAAAAAGAAGATGAATCAATGTTTCTTGATCAAGATTTTATACGTTCTTTAGAATTTGGAATGCCACCAACTTCAGGAATTGGAATTGGAATAGATAGATTGGTTATGTTAATGACAAAACAAAATTCTATTCAAGAAGTCTTATTATTTCCTCAAATGCGTCCAGAAACTAAAAAATAATATTAATTAATAATCAATTTTATTTTATTCCTAAAACTTTTAATCCATTTTCTGTAGCTATTTTAACTAAATTATCGATATCATAATAATGACAAGCTTCTAACATAACACGCAATTCAAGCCATAAATTTCCATCAGAAAATGGTTTATATATATCACAAATATTATCTGTTCCAAAAGCAACAACAATCCCTTTAGGAATCATTTCATCGACAGGAGTTATAGAATTATGACTTGGAGTTAATCGTTCACTTCTTTTGTGATCAATCCACGCAATAGGACAAGATATGACCATTAAATCTGCTTTTTTAATTAATTTATATGTTTTATCACGATATATTTTATCGTGTGCAGCTAAAGAAATACTATGAATTGCTGCTACTTTTCCTTGCATTCCATATTCAATGGTTTTTTTTGCAAGTTGTTCAGTTTCTCTCTCATCATTAATGTTAAATTGATCTACATGCACATGCACATATTTTTTATGATTTTTAGCCGTTACCAATACAACATCTAAATGCTCTTCTTCTTTACCATGATCTTTAGATGGTAATCCACCCATAATATCGACAAATTCTATGGACTTATCAAACCAATATTTTGCTGTTTTATCCAATACACCTTTAAGCACTTGATTGGCAAAACGAAGATGAATAGAAGCTCCATAATTGTTTCTCAATTTTTCAGCAGCTTTTAATGCTCTATCTTCTATAATTTCATCTACATCAATAAATGTACACAGAGCTTGTGTCCCTTGTATTAAAAAATATTCTAATGCTTTTTCCATACGCATATAAATATCGTCTATTGTAGCTAAACGTTTCATGTCATCTACTAAATACCATTTTTGTTTTATAGAATAATATACATATTTAAAATTTTGTTTTGTAATAGTATAAGCTCTATCCAAATGAGCATGTGCATTTACCCATCCTCCTTTTTGTTTGACTTTTGTAATAAAAATTTGTTTAGGATTCATGTGTTTTTTTAGTATTTCTATTTGATATCCAAATTATTTTTTTAGTAAAAAAAAATTTTTCTTTAAAAAAATTAATTAAAGGATATTCTATTGCATGAGGATAATTTTTTAATTCATCGGTCAAATCACCTCCTTTAAAATAAAATGATCCATTTTGTATGTTATAATTTGATTTAAATCTGAATTTATTTTTTGTCCAATTTTGTATTTTATCTATTTTAGCTACTGCTCTGCTAACAACAAAATCTATTTTTATATCTTCTAATTGTTCTGCACGAATACACATAGTATGTACATTATCCAAATGTAAATTGGAAATAATTTTATTGACAATACAAATTTTTTTGTAGATAGAATCAACTAATATAAATTTGGTATTAGGAAAAAAAATTGATAATGGAATTCCTGGAAATCCCCCACCTGTTCCTAAATCCATTACAATAGATCCAGGATAAAAATAGAAAATTTTTGCGATTCCCAAACAAAATAAAACATGTTGTTTATAAAAATGATTGAAGGTTTTTCTAGATATAAGATTTACATAAGTATTCCAATATGCATACAATATTTTCAAAGAAGAAAATTTTTTTATTTGAAATTCCAAGAGATTAGGAAAATATTTTTTAATTAATTCTATGTTATCCATATCCATCAGAAAAAAAATTATAATCAAATTTATTTAGATTTGTACACATTTCAAATTATCTATTTTATGATGAACAATAGGTTGTCTAAAAGATTAAAAAATATATCTTATTCCCAAACTCTAGCTATGTCTAAAAAAGCGAGAGAACTAAAAAATAAAGGATACAATGTCATTAATTTAAGTTTAGGAGAACCTGACTTTCATCCTCCAAATTTTGTTCTAGAAGAAGCTAAAAAAGCGATTAACGAAGGATATCATTATTATACTCCAGTATCTGGATTTATAGAACTTAGAGAAATGATTTGTAAAAAATTCTATCGGGATAATGGACTGACGTATCATCCATCTCAAATTGTAGTTTCTACTGGGGCTAAACAATCTATTATGAATATTCTTTTATCCTTACTAAATAAAAATGATGAAGTCATTATTCCAGCACCATATTGGGTAAGTTATTATCAAATGGTAAAATTTTGTGAAGCAAATCCAGTCGTTATTCCAACCACAATGGATACAAAATTTAAGATTAATCCACAACAATTAAAAAAATATATCACATATAAAACGAAGCTGTTTATTTTCAGTACTCCATGTAATCCTACTGGTAGTGTTTACTCATATCAAGAATTAAACGAATTAGCAGAAATTTTTAAAAAAAATCCAAAAATTATTATTCTTTCTGATGAAATTTATGAACATATTTGCTATTCAGAGAAACACATAAGTATAGCTTCTTTTCCTGATATATATCATCAAGTGATCACTATTAATGGATTATCAAAATCTTTTTCTATGACTGGATGGAGAATAGGATATATAGGTGCTCCAGAATGGATTGCTAAATCTTGTGATAAAATACAAGGACAAATTACTTCTTGCGCTAATTCTATAGCACAACGTGCTGCCATTTCAGCATTAAAAGTATCTTCAGATAAATTAGGATATATGATACAAAAATTTAAGAAAAGAAGAAACTTAATTTTAAACTTAATTAAAGAAATACCGGAATTTAAAGTGATAACACCAGATGGTGCTTTTTATTTATTTCCAAATGTTTCATCTTTTTTTGGAACAAAGTATAGAGACAAAATTATTAATAATTCGGAAGATTTATCAAATTTATTACTTCATGAAGCAAAAGTAGCTACTGTTAGTGGAAATGCTTTTGGAGATAAAGAATGTTTACGTATTTCGTATGCTTCCACAGAAAGTAATATTATAGAAGCTTTTAAAAGAATAAAACAAGTATTAGGGTATTAATATGGTTGGAGTAGTTAGTGTGTAGGGGGGGGTGGGTGGACGACCGGATTCGAACCGGCGACCCTCAGAACCACAATCTGATGCTCTAAACCAACTGAGCTACATCCACCACCATTATTACTATTACTACTATAATTTTGTATGGTATGATGAATGAATAAAATAACAAATATAAAATTTATTTACAATAACTATTGATAATTTTTTTACAATTATATAATAAATCACTATGAATCCATTTTATAATATCTTTTCTTTCTTTATTTGGATATAACAAATGAATATTTGCTCCTGCATCTAATGTAAAAAAAACATTATTTTTGCTTAATTTTCGAAATTGCCATACTTTATAAAGTACTTTCAAGGTGCTTGGTCTCATACATAAAAAATAAGGATTTGAAGTCATCATCATTGCATGAAGATTTAATGCTTCATATTCTATTAATTCTCCAAATGCTTTAAAATTTCCAGTATTAAGAAGATAAATCATTCTATCCATATTTTTATTTGCGCATTTTATTCGTTCTTTATAATAAGGATTCTTAAGCATAAATTTATGGCCGTCAGAACTAGACACATATTTAGGTTTGTCATCTATGATTAAAATAGTATTCCTTATATTTTTAAAAATTCTATGTATTTTATAAGGATAGGGAATAGCATACAAATTATTGCTACCTATGATCGATTTATGATATCCCCATACAACCAATCCAGAATAAACTGATCTGCATGCACTACCGGAACCTAAACGGGCTAAAAAAGATGCTTTTTTAAAAAAAAAATTTTTATTAATAGTAATTTTGAATTTTTTTTCTATTTCCATGATACATAAAGCTAATGCACTCATAGATGATGCAGAAGAAGCTAGTCCACTACTGTGTGGAAAAGTATTATAAGTATTAATTATAAAATTAAAATGTTTTAAATAAGAACAATAATATGAAATTCGTTTAAAAAATTCTAATATTTTTGGAATAAAACTAATTTTTTCTTTTCCAGAATAAAAAACTCTAATTGATTGTTTTTTTTCTTTTCTAGGATAAAAAATTAGTTTAGTAACGGTATAAATACCTCCTAGGGAATAACTAATTGATGAATTTAATGGAATTTGAATTTTATTTTTTTGTTTTCCCCAATATTTTATTAGAGCTATATTGGAAGGACTTTTTTTTAATATTTCTCCTTCTACAGATTTAGTTTTTATTGTATTCCAACATTTTTTTATCATTTAATTCTCCTTCTGAACGAGCAATGACACAACTTGCTAATCCATTGCCAATTACGTTAACAGTAGTTCTAGCCATATCCATTAATTCATCTATTCCTATAATTGCTAATATAGGCCATGTAGGTAATCCAAAAGATGCTACAGTTGATAAAAGTATTACTAAAGAGGCTCTAGGAACTCCGGCTACTCCTTTACTAGTTAAAATCAAAGTTAATCCTATAATAATTTGCTGACTAAAACTAAGTGGTATTCCAGAAGCTTGCGCTACAAATACAGTAGCTAAAGATAAATAAAGTGTAGTTCCATCTAAATTAAAACTATAACCTGTAGGAATTACAAAAGCTATAATTTTGCGAGGTACTCCTAGTTTTTCCAAATTTTCCATTAAAAGAGGTAAAGCGGATTCTGAACTTGTAGTAGCAAAAGCTAATGATACAGGTTCTGTTAATGCCTTTACGAACGCTTTTAAAGGAACTTTGATCCATAACAGAATAGGATATAAAATAACTAATAAAAAGATTATTAAAGCAATATACAGAGTCAATAATAATTGAAATAAATTATATAATATATCCAATCCCATGTGCCCAACAGTATAAGCTATTGCAGACCCAACCCCTATAGGAGCAAAATACATAATAATTTTAGTAAACTTAAACATAACTTCTGAAAGACTTTCTGCAAATAACAGTATGGTGTTTTTTTTCTTTTCTTCCACAAACACCATAGATACTCCGAAAATCACCGAAAATACAACAATTGGTAATACATCACCATGATAAATAGATTTAACAAAATTTTCAGGAAATACATGAATAATAGTTTCTTGCCAAGATCGATTTTCTACTTTAGGTAATTGTTTTTCAGTAATTCCTGCTGGCATAGCAATTCCAACGCCAGCTTGAGATACATTAATTGCTAGAAGACCAACAAATAAAGCTAACGTTGTCACTATTTCAAAATATAAAAGGGATTTCCATCCCATACTACCTAATTGTTTAATATTCGAATGACTTGCAATTCCAACTACCAAAGTTGAAAATAAAATAGGTGCTATGATTGTTTTAATTAATCTTAAAAAGATTTGAGAAAAAAATCTAAGTTCTACTGCTATTTTAGGTTGGTCTAATCCAATTTCTATTCCTATAATAATAGATAACAAAATCCAAGTGGTTAAGTCTTTTTTCAAACAAGCATAAAACATGAAAAGAGAGATAACACAATATCTTAATAAACAAAGGGTAAATTTATTAAACCCTAAAAAAGATTTTGACAAATGCATCAAAATAGCAGCTAAAAAACTTAAGAATGCTATCAGCAAAATTTTTTCTTTTTTTACTTTCATTCCAATAATCATTTTGTAAAAAATTCAAAATCAGGATGATTTAACAAAATCAAGTATTACAGTAACAGACCCGTAGGGAATCGAACCCCAACTAACAGAACCAAAATCTGCTGTGCTTCCTTTACACAACGGGTCTATATCTGTGTAAATATAGATTATTTTTTTTACATGATAATTCTGCATAATTTTATATAATATGAAATCAATATACATGTTGATTTATTATTATTATTATTTTTTAATTTTATTATGTCATTGAAAATTCGTTTAAAAAGAATTGGTAAAAAACACAAACCAATTTATCATATAGTGGTAGCTAATTCTCGTTCTCCAAGAGATGGAAAATTTATTGAAAAATTAGGAAATTATAATCCACATAAAGAAGAACATAACCATGCAATATTAAATATTAATAAATCTATATCATGGTTAGTCAAAGGAGCTCAACCAACAGATACAGTAAAATCAATTTTTAGAAAAAATGGAGTTCTGTTTAAAAAACATTTGTTAGAGGGAGTTAAGAAAGGGGGATTAACTAATGAAGAAGCAAATCAAAAATTTAATGTATGGTTGGTTAATAAAAAATCAAATACAACATAAAAATAAAACCAAAAAGAATTCTATAATATCCGAAAAATTTTAAACTATGTTTTTTCATAAATTCTACACCCCATCTGATTGCACAAAGTCCAGTGACAAAAGATACTATGATTCCAATTATTAAAAATTTTATTTCTTCGTAATCAAAATATAAAGGATAAATATGTAGTTCAAATGGATAAATAAAATAATTGATTTGTAAAAAATAATCTAATAAATTTTTGCATGTTGCAATGATAATGATAGGAATAGACAAGAATAGAGAAAATTCAATAGACTGTATTTTATTAATATTTTGTAACATACAAGTAATTATAGTAGTAGCACTTCTAGATATACCTGGAATAATTGCAAAACATTGGATTAATCCAATTACAAAAGATTGAAAATAAGTAATATTTTTATTTTTTAATATTTTTTTATTATAATAATTATCAACTTGTAAAATAATTATGCCTCCTAAAATCATAGAAATTGATACTAACATTGTTTTGTCAAATAATAATATATTTTGATGATTCACAATCAATCCACAAAATACTATCGGTAAACATGCTATAAAAATTTTTATATAAAAATTCAATTTTTTCAATACAATTTTTTTTCTATAAAACACAATAACAGACAAAATAGCTCCAAATTGAACAGAAATTAAAAATAAATTAGTAACTTTTTTTCCTAAAATCCCCATCATATCAGCAATAAAAATCATATGTCCTGTAGAAGAAATTGGTAAAAATTCAGTTACACCTTCAATAAACCCTAAAAGTATGGATTGAATATAATTCATTAATGAAATTAATTGTATGACTGTATAACATCAATTATAAATTATATGTCTATTTTGGCAAATTTTGCATTATGTTCTATAAAATCTCTTCTTGGCGGAACTGATTCTCCCATAAGAATAGAGAAGATTTGGTTTGCTTCTAATATATTGTTTATACAAACTTTTCGTAAAGTTCTTTTTTCTGGATTCATTGTAGTTTCCCAAAGTTGTTCTGCATTCATTTCTCCTAATCCTTTATATCTTTGTACGTTAACACGTTTTGAGCCTCCTAAATTATTTATAATGTTAACACGGTCTTGTTCATTCCAAGCATATTTAATATGTCTTCCTTTTCTGATTAAATACAATGGAGGTGTTGCAATATAAATATATCCTTTTTCGATCAAAGGTTTCATATACCTAAAAAATAACGTCAAAATTAGAGTAGAAATATGACTACCATCTATATCTGCATCTGTCATAATAATTATTTTTTTATATCTCAATTTTTGAATATTTAAAATATTTTTGTTGTCTTCTGTTTCCATTGTAACTCCTAAAGATATAAATATATTTTTAATTTCTTCATTTTCAAAGATTTTATATGCAGAAGATTTTTCAACATTAATAATCTTTCCTCTCAAAGGTAAAATAGCTTGAAAATTTCTATCTCTTCCTTGTTTAGCAGTGCCACCTGCAGAATCTCCTTCTACCAAATAAATTTCACTGTTATCTGGATCATTAAAAGTACAATCTGCTAATTTGCCTGGAAGTATGCAAGTTTGTTGTATTGGTATCTTATTTTGTATCAATTCACGAGCTTTCTTTGCAGCTTGACGTGATTTAGCAGATAACAAAATTTTATCAAGAATTTTTTTTCTATCATTCGGATGTTCTTCTAAAAAGTTATTTAACTTTTCTCCAACAATCTTATCTACAATTCCTCCAATTTCATGGTTACTTAATTTTGTTTTGGTTTGCCCCTCAAATTGAGGTTCTACAACTCTTATAGAAATAATTGCGGTAAGTCCTTCTCTACAATCCTCTCCAACCCATTCTAATTTATCTTTTTCTTTTGTAGTAATAGTATAATCTAAAAATTTTTTTAAAGTTCTTGTTAAAGCTCTTCTAAACCCGGTAATATGAGTTCCACCTTCATAAGTATTTATATTATTTACATAAGAAAAAATTCGTTCTTTGAAAGAATTGTTATATTGCATAGCAATTTCTATCATAGAATTGTCTTTTTTTTCTTCAATTAAAATAATGTTTTTATTTAATGATATTTTATCTTTTTCTAAAAGAGTTAAGTATTCTTTTAATCCATTTTTAGAAAAAAAATATTGACTCTTTTGGTTTTTATTATTATCTTTTCGTTCATCTTTTAAGAATAAATGTAATCCTTTATTTAAGAAAGCTAATTCTTGCAAACGATTAGATATATAATCATAATTATATGTTGAAGTTGTAAAAATAGATATATCCGCTATATAATGTATTTTTGTACCTTGCATCTTAGTTTCTCCTAGACATTTTACTTGTCCAGTAGGATTCCCTTTAAAATACTCTTGTTGATATATTTTTCCATGACGATAAACGGTAGCAATCAAATTGGTGGATAACGCATTGACACAAGAAATTCCTACTCCATGTAATCCTCCAGATACTTTATAAGAATTTTTATCAAATTTTCCTCCTGCTCCAATTTTAGTCATAACTACTTCTAATGCAGATTTACCTTCTTTTTTGTGAATATCAATTGGAATTCCACGTCCATTATCTAAAACTGTAATAAATCCATTGTTATGAATAGTAACCCATATTTTATTGCAAAATCCGGCTAATGACTCATCGACAGAATTATCTATTAATTCGTACACTAAATGATGTAATCCTCTAGTTCCAATATCTCCTATATACATAGAAGGTCTCATTCTGATATGTTCAATACCTTCTAATGATTGTATACTATCTGCCGTATAATCTGTCCTTTTGATCATATTATATGAATTTGATTATAAAGTTTTATTATTTTGTTTAACAAAAAATTATAGTTTTACAATAAATATAGATATAAAACATGTTATAAGGTGAAAATTTGGTAAATAAACAATCATACATCCATGATAAAGTTTAGTATAAAAAATACTTTAGTATGATATGCTGCTTGCTGGTTATGTATGTATGGTTAGGTTAAACTTTGACATAAAATAAAGCTTAACACATAAAAAACTTACAATATTATTATGTTTTGCAAAACATTAAATTACAATGGTATAGTAGTATTATATGATGCTCAAATGGGACGTGTAAAAATGTAAAAAATCGAAAATATAATAAACCAAATAAAATATATTATATGAATTTTTTATCTTGATTTTTTGAATTAATTCTTCGCCAATTTTTAATTTTGATATGATTTCCCGACAAAAGTATTTGTGGAACAGTCCAGCCTTTATAAATACATGGACGGGTATAAATAGGATACGTCGTCGTATAAGTGCTGCCCCCAACAATAGAATTTGAATTATTCAATACTCCAGGTAAAAGCCTAGTTATAGATTCAACAATAACAGCTGCTGCTAATTCTCCACCAGATAAAATATAAGGCCCTATGGATATTTCTTTAGATATTAAATGATCTATAATTCTTTGATCAACTCCTTTGTAACGACCGCAAAGAATTAATAAGTTCGTTGTATTGGTTAACTGTTCGGCGTATTCTTGTGTAAAACACTTGCCATCTGGAGTCATAAAAATGGTTTCATCATAATGTCGTTCTGATAAAAGTGTATTAAAACATTGATATACAGGTTCTATTTTTAATACCATTCCTCCACCTCCTCCATATGGATAATCATCTACTTTTTTTTTATTGCCTATGCCATATTTACGTAAGTCATGAACATGAACTTCTAAAAGTCCTTTATGAATTGCTTTTTTAACAGGAAAATTGTATAAAAATTCATTAAATAATCTAGGAAAAATACTAACAATATCTATACGCATTATTTTTTGATTTAAATATAATACACTTTGATAAAAAGATAAAACATGAATGAATCAAATCATTAAAACTAATAAATAAAAAAAATATAATTTTATGGATTGTATGTAAATTAATTATTATCATAAATGAGTTATGTGGTATCGATAGTTGGACGTCCAAATGTAGGAAAATCTACATTATTCAATCGTCTTGTGGGAAGAAAAAAATCAGTAGTACATGCAAATAGTGGAGTTACAAGAGATAGAGTTTATGGAAAATTGCAATGGAATGGAATTATTTTTTCTATCATAGATACTGGTGGATATACAGATAAAGATAGTCATGATAAAAAATTTTTAAATGTACTACTTCAAACAGAAATTAAAAAACAAATATTAATAGCAATTCAAGAATCTGATGTAGTCTTATTTGTAGTTGATATCACAATTGGAATTTTAGATACTGATATTGTAATTTCACAATTGTTAAGAAAAAGTAATAAATCAATTGTATTAGTAGTAAATAAAGTAGATAAAGGAAAAAATATGTATTCTGATACAGATTTTTTTCGTTTAGGATTTGTTTCTTATTGCTGTATATCTTCTATCAATGGAAGTGGAATAGGAGAATTATTAGAAAAGTTAATAGAAATATATTTAGAAAAATATAATAATAAAATTCAAGAAAATAAATTAACCATTCCAAATTTTGCTATTATAGGTCGTCCAAATGTGGGAAAATCTACATTAATTAATTCTTTTTTAGAAAAATATCATAATATAGTTACTCCTTGTTCTGGAACTACTAGAGATAGTTTAGATGTTTTTTCTCAAAAATATAATTGTATGTTAGTAGATACCCCAGGAGTAAGAAAAAGATCTAAAATTGTTGACAGTTTAGATTTTTATTCTATGATAAGGACTATCAAAACGATTGAATATACAGATATATGTTTTCTTCTGATAGATGCCATGCAAGGATGGGAATCTCAGGATAGTAACTTATTTAGGTTAGTGGAAAAAAATAAGAAAGGAATAATTATTCTTATTAATAAATGTGATTTATTAAAAAACCAAAATAATTATTATTTTTTTATGAAAAATTTAGAAATTTTCATTAGACACAAAATTTCCCCATTTTATAATGTTCCAATTTTATTTATTTCTGCAAAAAATAGAGATGGATTATCTAATATATTTCCTATAGCTCAACGCATTTTAGAAATGCGTAAAAAACAATTAAAAATAAATATGTTAAATAATATCATGTTACCAATTCTAAAAAAATATCCACCACCTTCTATAAAACAAAAAAGGATTTACATTAAATATTGTACTCAATCCACAACGTCTGCTACTCCTAAATTTATTTTTTTCTCTAATTATCCACATTTAATAAAACAATCTTACAAAAGATTTACTGAAAAAAAAATACGATATCATTTTGATTTTATAGGAGTTCCAATAACAATTTTATTTATAAAAAAATAAATAAAAAATTTTTCATTGTTTATGTTTGAAAAATATTACAGTGATAACACATTTAAGAGGAAAATTAATAGAAAAAAATCAATCTAATTTAATTATAGATTGTAACGGAGTTGGATATTATATATATATATCTGTATATACTTATTATTCTTTGTCAGAACAAAAAAATGGGAAAGAAATTATCATATATACTTATCTGTTTACGAAAGAACATAAACAGTTATTGTACGGTTTTTTTGATAAAATAGAAAGAAAAATGTTCTCACATTTAATTTCAGTGAATGGAATAGGGCCAAGTTCAGCTATAAATTTATTATCTTACTTAACTCCAAATGAAATAGAACAATCTATATATAAAGAGGATCCAGAAGTATTTATAAAAATTAAAGGAATTGGAAATAAAACTGCAAAAAGAATAATTATAGAACTTAAAGATAAAATGGACCCAGTTATTATTACTCAAAATACAAAAAATGAATATCAATACAAACAACAAGAAGCTTTAAGAGCTTTAATAACACTTGGGTTTTCTCATAAAGACTCTAAAAAAGTTTTGGATCATGTTATAAATAAAAATCCAAAATTGGATTTAGAAAATATTATCAAGGAATCTTTAAAAGAATTGTAAAAATTTTTCATAAATAAATATATAATTTGTTTGATATAATTATTCATTTTTATTATGAAACTTTTTTATCCATTAATTATAGTGATTTTGTTTATTTTATCTATTTTTGATCTTATTGTTGGTTTAATTAATGATGCAGTCAATTTTCTAAATTCTGCTCTTGGATCTAAAGTAGCTTCTAGAAAAACTATTATGATATTTGCTAACTTGGGAATATTATTGTTTGGTTCTTTTTTGTCTAGCGTAGCGGAATGATGTAAGTAGCAAGAAAAGGAGTTTTTGATCCTTCTTATTTTTATTTATCTGATCTAATTTTGATTTTTCTAGCTGTCATGATTTCAGATATCATATTATTGTATATTTTTAATACTTTAGGATTACCAATTACCAACATCTTCTACCACAGTATCAATGGTGTTTTGTTTATTAGGAGGTGCATTGAGTATAGCAATAATTAAAATGTATTCTCCATTATGTAATGAACCGTTACATCATTTAAGTCATTATATTAAAGCAGAAAAAACACTTCAAATTGGAATAGTAATTTTTTTATCTATTTTAATTTCTTTTACTTCTGGTTCATTAATTCACTATTTTATTCGTTTTTTATTCAGCTTTGAATATAAAAGTAAATTACCATGTATAGGAGTTATATGATATGGTCTGCTATTTCATTGAGTATTATGACATATTTTTAAAGTAATACATAAAGTGATGGAAGAGCATTTAACAAAATTTTCTTTATTGATACATCCTTTGATCATGTGTATACATCATCATTTTTATCTTGTTTTGTTATTGTTATTTTTTATATGTCTATTGGGATCAAAGCTATTGGTTTCTTTATTAGGATATAACATTTTAAAATTTGTTGTATTATATGAGATATTTTCTTTATCAATGGCTTTTTCAGGAAATGATATAGTAAATTTTATCGGAATACCTATAGCGAGTATTCAGTCTTACAACATATGGACATCAGCAGGTTGTCCTCCAGCGGAAAAATTACATATGACAAGTTTATCTGGAAAAGTTCCTGTTCCTTCTTTAATTTTAATTTGTTCAGGAATTATTATGATATTAACACTTTGGGTTTCTACAACAACTAAAAAAATTTCTAGCACAGAACTTAATTTAAGCAGAAAACATGAAGAACATGACCATGACACTTTTTTGTCAAATTTTGTTATGTCTAGAAAAATTGTTCGATTTTTTTTATTCGTTGGAAATAAATTTTTCAATTTATTTTCCAAACGGTTTTTAGTTAAAATAGAAAAAAATTTTAAACAAAAAATACAAAAAGATGACAGTATTGCCTTTGATCTAGTAATAGCTTCTTCAAATTTAACCATATCAAGTATACTTATTTATATAGCTACTGTTCATAAACTTCCACTATCTACTACTTTTGTTACTTTCATGGTTTCTATGGGAACATCGCTTTCAGATATAGCTTGGGATATATAAACTGCAGTATACAGGGTTTCAGGAGTTTTAAAAGTTATAAGAGGCTGGTTTCTAACTGGATTAATTGCATTTACAATGTCTGGTATTACGGCTACTATTTTAGATTTTTTAAAAGAATGGGCAATGATATTTTTTTTATGTTTAATAACATTTGTTTTTTATAAAAGTTATAAAACTTCTCAAAAAACATCAGATAAAACAGTTATGGAAAAAACAACGATTCTTAAAAATGGAAATTTTACTTTAGAAACAACTTTAAAAAAATATTATGAAATTTTATAAATCATGATTAATTCTATTTGTTACATACTACATACTACTACATAGTACTACATACAACATATAAAACAAATTGATTATAATAATTAATACTAATACACAGATGATGTAACTAATATAATACTATGATGTTAGTAAAGTAAAAAGATTTTATTGTCAATTTATTTATTATTTCAACATACCATACTTTAAAGTATATCATACAATGCTGCCATTTTTTTTAAAAAAAATATAAAAACATTTTTAAATATCAAGAAAATATATTGAAATTCTTCTTCAAAGAAGAATTTGTGAAAATATTTATAAGGAATGAAATGAATTTTATTATTCATTTCTTTCAAAAAAGAAATTAATATAGAGATATAAACAAAAGAGTTTGTAATTCCTAGTAAACTTCCTAATATTTTATTAATAAAAGGACCACAAGTCGTTTTTAATAAAATTTCTATTATTTTTTTAATTGAAAAAGATATAAATATTATCATCAAAAAATATATAGAATAAATATAAAATAATAATTGATTTTTATTTACAAGTTCATGATTATGAAGAACATATTCTGAAACAACTTTAGAAACTAACTGAAAAACAATAATTCCTTTATATAGGATAATAAATAGTATAATAAACTTAAATAGTTGATCAATTAATCCTTTCTGATATCCAGAATATCCACTATATAAAAATATTAATACAATAATTATGTCTGTAATATTATTCATTTCAAAAAAATATCATAAATAAATATAAATTCAAAAATTTTATATAATATTTCGCAATATGTATAATTTTAAATAATTTATTTGTATCACTTCAGCAGTAAATCAAGTAATATAATATAATAAGATTACATGAATATTATTTATGTATGGAAATACAACAAAAAATAGAACAAATAAAAGAAGAAATCAAAGTATTTGATGCAAAAAGTGATTCTGAATTAGAATCATTTAGAATTAAATTTTTAGGTAAAAAAAATGGTATTTTAACTTTATTATTTAAAAAATTAAAAAATTTTTCTATTCAAGACAAAAAGTATTTTGGAAAAATTATTAATAATTTAAAAAAACAGGTAAAAGAAAAAATACAATTAAAAAAATTTCAAAAAAAAGAAAAGATACCTCATTTTGATCCAACTTTACCAGGGACATATAAACAAATAGGATCTATGCATCCTATATCTATTTTAATACATAGAATCATAGATTTATTTTCTAAAATTGGATTTTCTGTTGTAGAAGGACCTGAAATAGAAGATGATTGGCATAATTTTACAGCTTTAAATATTCCACCAGAACATCCATCTAGAGAAATGCAAGACACTTTTTTCCTATATAAACATATAAATAGTTTACTGAGAACACATACATCTTCTGTACAAATACGATATATGAAAAAACATGTTCCACCTTTTAGAATAATATCTTTAGGAAAAGTATATAGAAATGAGACAATATCTACACATTCTCATTTTATGTTTCACCAAGCGGAAGGATTTTATATCGATAAAAAAGTTACTTTTTTAGATTTGAAACAAACTATTCTATATTTAATACATTCTATTTTTGGTGATATAACAAAAGTCAGATTTCGCCCTTCATATTTTCCATTTACAGAACCAAGTGCAGAAGTGGACATATATTTTGGAAAAACAATGGGTTGGATAGAAATTATGGGTTGTGGAATGATAGATCCAGAAGTATTAAAAAACGTAAATATTGATTCAGAAATTTACTCAGGATTTGCTTTTGGAATAGGGATAGAAAGACTTTCTATATTAATTTATAAAATTAATGATATAAGAATTTATTTTGAGAATGATATTAATTTTTTACGGCACTTTCAATCTGATTTTTAATTTTTCTTTGTCTAAAAACTTCATATAATAATATTCCACAAACTACTGAAACATTCAAAGAAGATATGCCTTGTATTGATAATGGAATTTTGACTTGATATGAAGATAACTTTAAATATTTGCTAGAAATACCATTTTCTTCATTTCCAAGTATAATAGCGGTAGGACCAGAAAAGTCTATTTTATACCAAGAAATATCAGATTTTTCTGTTGCTGAGATAATTTGTAATCCAGATTTAATTAAATATCTGATAGTTGTTTGAATGTTGTTTTCTTTACATATTGGAATTTTGAATAAAGCCCCTGAAGAAGTTTTAATAGAATCGGAATTAATCCTTGCTGTAGATTTATTTGGAATAATAATAGAATGTACACCTGAACAAGCTGCAGTACGAATAATAGATCCAAAATTTTTTACGTCTGTAATGCGATCTAAAACAAGCAATAGTGGATTTTTATGTTGTTTATAAAATGTTGGTAGTAAGTTTTTTATATTAAAAGTTTTTATAGGTGATAACAAGGCAAAAACTCCTTGATGGTTTTTATATTTTAATTGATCATGATCAAATCGATGTTTAGAAACAAAATGTACAGGAATATTCATTTGTTTCGACAAGTATAGTAATTTTTTATAATTGGCTCCTATTTTGATATTAATTTCTTTTTGAAAAAATAATTTTTTTATAATTTTTTTTTCTTTAATAGCTTCTATTAACGGATGAATTCCATAAATAATTTGAAATGTTTTCATAAAAAATTAATTATATCTATCAAACATTTTTTGTAGTGAATTTTTAATGAAAAATCGAATAATATTTTTGAAAACAAAAAATGTAAAAAATAAAATAAAAAAATAAATAAGTACAACTAAACCAAAACCAAAAATATAGTTGTTAAAATAATAAGATAAAATGAAAGACAGTAAAATACTACCTACAAACAAAATAATTATAAAAAGTATAATAAAAAAAAAAATAAGTAAAATTTCTGTCATAATGTTAATTATCCATATAACCATTTCCTTTTTTAAGGATGAAATTTTTTTTATTAATAAATTTTTAATAAAAAAAAACATATTATTTAACCAATAATAAAATGGTCTATGTCCCCAATTCTTCCTCTACTTGATCTATTTTGTCTGTTTTATTTTTCTTACTACAACATTTATTATGTTCAAAATTATATTTCATTTCTTTAACTATTTTTCCAAACTTTTTTACAAGTTCTTTAAAATTTTCTTTGATTTTTTCCGTTGTTTCTCCAAACATATTTATCATTTTATCTTCTTTTGATTTTGATGAAAAAAATTTACTTAATATTAAGACTGCTAAAGAACCAAAAATGACTCCAAAAATAAAATTTCCATTTTTTTTCATATTATATTATTTTTTAATGATAAATTTAATCATACAATACTTATGCACAAAATTGTATTTGTGCATTTATTATATATGTATGTATATAAAAAATAATTTTTGTATTCAAAAACTGAATACATTTGGCATAATGGTATATGCACATTACTTTTTAACTATTAAAAATATAAAAGATTTACATAATCTACATATATTAGGCAATATATATCCAAAAATACCAAAATTTTTTTTAGGAAATGGTAGCAACATATTATTTATAAATAATTATTATCCTGGAATTGTAGTAAAAATGGAAATATCCGGAAAAAAAGTAATATATGAAAAAAAACATCAAGTTATTGTTCAAGCTTTTTGTGGCGAAAATTGGAATAATTTTGTTAATTGGACAATAAAAAAAGGATTTGGTGGTTTAGAAAATTTATCTCATATTCCTGGAACAGTTGGCGCTGCTCCAATACAAAATATTGGAGCATATGGAACAGAAATAAAAGATGTATTATTGGAAGTTCAAGTATATGAAATAAATAAAGATAAATTTATAATATTTTCAAAAAATGAATGTAAACTAAAATACCGTTATTCTTTTTTTAAGCATCCATCTTATATAAATCAATTCATTATCGTATCTGTTTCTTTTTTATTAAGAAAAAGATATCATAATATAAATACTTCTTATCTTGAAGTTCAACAAGAATTAGAAAATCTGAAAATTAAACAACCTACTATTTACGATGTAAGCCTAGCTATCTATAATATAAGAACCAAAAAACTTCCAAATCCAAAAAAAATAGGAAATGCAGGAAGTTTTTTCAAAAATCCTATTGTTAATAAATTAAAGTTTAATAAATTAAAAGATAAATATCCAACTATAAAAGGTATTCAAGTTTCTAAACAAAAAGCAAAATTATCTGCAAGTTCATTGATTGAAACAATTGGGTGGAAAGGTAAAAAAATTGGTAATGTAGGATCATATAAAAAACAACCGATAATTTTAGTCAATTATGGAAACGCTAGTGGAAAAGAAATATACTGTTTTTCAAAAAAAATAATACAAAATATAAAAACAAAATTTAATATAACATTATCACTCGAAGTAGATATAATAAAATAATTGTATAAATAAATGCATTATTATTCATTCAACCAATTCATCTAATTTACGTATAATATTTTTTGTTATTTGCAAAAAAATTTGTTTTACTTTGTAATTTTTTAAAACAACTGGAATGCCTAAATCAGAATATTCTTGAATTTTTTTAATCATTGGGATCTTTCCTAAAAAAAATAAATCTAATTTTATGGCAAATTCTTTTACTGTATTTTGTTCAAATAAAGGTTGACTGTTGTCAATAAAAGACGACATATTTTCTATAATTCCTATGATCGGAACATATATGGTATTAATACGAAACATACCAATAGATCTATGAACATCTGATAATGATAATTTTTGTGGTGTACTAACCATAACAACCCCTGTCATAGATAAATCTTGTAAAATAGACAAGTGTATATCACTTGTTCCAGGTGGAAGATCAATAATTAAAAAATCTAAATATCCCCATTCAGTTTCATGAATTAATTGATGTAATGCTTTACTAGCCATCGGGCCTCTCCAAACTATAGCCTGTCCAGCTTTAGAAAAAAATCCTATAGATTGAATATGTACTTTATTTTTTATAATAGGTTTCATTATATAACTTTCAGTACATTCGTTTTTTTTAATTATACCATAATAGAAATCTTTTTCTTTTATATTAAACAAAATAGGAATAGACGGTCCATAAATATCGGCATCCAATAAACCTACGTGAAATCCCATGTTTGCTAAAGTTACAGAAATATTAGTAGAAACTATAGATTTTCCAACACCACCCTTTCCAGAAGCTATTGCTATAATATTTTTGATGCCAGTAAATTTTTTATTATTGTTATTTCGATAATTTAATTTATTTGCGATTTCTAATCGCACTTTTTGTTTTATATTGTTATTATAGATGTCTATAGTTTTAAAAATTGTTTGTTTCAATTTTTGTTTTACATGCATCGTAGGATTATTTAATTTTATGAAAATAATAATTTCATTTTCATCAATATCTATTTTTTCAACCATTCCAGATTGAATAATATTTTGTTTTTTATTTTCTATAAAAACAGTTTCTAATGCTTTTATAATTTGTTGTTTTTGTGAAACCAAATCACTCATTTTATTATTATAAAAAATAGTAATGAATAGTAGTTTAAAATTAAATAAAAAATAAATTAAGACATATTTTGTTCATGTACATTGATAATATTCGTACTACTACATTACACACACAAATTATTGTTTTTAGATGGGAATATTTAAAAAACAATTATTTAGAACCTGTAATTCTTTCAGATAAAGAAAAAAAACATTTTTTTTCTTTATCTGAAAAAAGAAAAAAAGAATATTTAGGGATACGTTATGCTCTAAAATATATAGGCATTAATAACAATATTTTTTATAATCATAAAAGAAAACCATTTATTGAAAATGAAGAAAAAAATAAATATATTTCATTTAGTCATTCTTTTGAGAAGATAGCAATAGCTGTCAGTTCATATCATATAGGGATAGATATAGAAAAATTGAGACAAGACAAAAAAATATTGAAAATTAAGAAAAAATTTTTGAGAGAAGATGAATCAATTTTTATTAATCCTCATTATGAAGAAGATTATTTGCATATTATATGGGGAATTAAAGAAAGTTTATATAAATTAGAGGGAGGTCAATTTTATAGTTTTTTAGATCATTATAAAGTATCTCCTTTTTGTATAGATACAAATTATAAAACTTCTTCTATATCTTGTTGGGTAATTAAGGAATCCTATAGTAAAAAATTTTCTGCTTTTTATCGAAAAATAGATGATCATTATTTAGTTTATATTATAGATTTTAAATAAAAAAAATAAAATCATTAACATTTGTATTATAATAATATCATTAATAGTAATATAAAATTTATAGTATATTATTAGTTATTCAACAAATAAACTTGCATTTGATTTAAAATAAGAAGTTAAATGTTGAATTACATTTTGTAAATTATCATATTCTATTTCAATTCTATTGTTGATATTTTTTACTTTTATTTTTTTATTTTCTATCTCTTGTTTGCCTATACTAATGGTAAATGGAATATTATTTTTATCAGCATACAAAAATTGTTTTTTTATACTGATTGCATTAGGATATAATTGAGTAGAAATTCCATGATCTCTTAAACAACTTATCATATGATATGCATGTATCACTTCTGTTTCTCCAAAATTAATAAATAATACTTTTGATGGTGGAAATTTGCAATTATTAATTATAGAAAATAAATTATGTTTTTCCATATATATATATATTCTATCTAATCCAAAAGAAATTCCTATACCAGAAAAATTTTTCATTCCAAAATAACTAGATAATTTATCATATCTTCCTCCACCTCCGATAGATTGTTTATGTTTTACTACATCATTTTGTTTTTTTATAATAGATTTAGCTGTGATTTCAAATATAGTTCCTGTATAATAATTCATTCCTCTTGATAAAGACATGTTCCATTGTAATTTGATCTTTTTTAAAGACAACTTATTCATATTTTGAAATATAAAACTAATATCTTTCACTCCTTTTATTCCTGTTTTGGAATATTGAAAAGCTTTGATTATAATATCTATTTTTTTGTCAAAATCTTCTTTCATATCAAAAAAAATAGATATCTTTTCAAAAGACTTATACGAAATTCCTTTTTGTATCATTTCGTGTTTCACTACATGTTTTCCCATTTTATTCCATTTATCTAAAGAAGCAATAAAATCTTTCCATAGATGATTTTTTATACCAGATATTTCTGCTAATCCTTTTAAAATATCTATATGGTTAATATTGATAATAACAGAAAAATTTAATGCATTAAAAATCTCATCACATAATTTCAAAAAATCAATTTCTTGCCATAATGAAGAAACAGATTGAGATCCTATCATATCTGCATCACATTGATAAAATTCTCTAAACCTTCCTTGTTGTGGATTATCAGCTCTCCATACAGGTTGTATTTGATATCGTTTAAAAGGAAAAGTTATTTCATTTCTATGCATAGATACATAACGAACAAAGGGAACTGTTAAGTCATATCTTAATCCCTTGTTAGATATTTCTTTAATTATAGTAGTATAATTAATAATATCAAAATTATTTTTGTTATTATTTAAATAATTTAAAAGTTTATTTTTTAAAATATCCCCAGAACGAAGTAATTTAAATATTAAATAATCTCCTTCTTGTCCATATTTTTCCATAAGAGTGGATAAATTTTCAAAAGAAGGAGTTTCTATAGGAGAAAACCCAAAAATCTCAAATTTTTCTCTAATAATTTTAATTAAGTAATTTCTTTTTTTAATTTCTATAGATGAAAAATCTCTAGTTCCTTTTGGAATTACAAAATCATCCATATAATGCTGATTTATGATGCTAATTTTATTTATTATTTTTTTTGAGTATGATTATTATTATTATTATTTAAGTCTTCGTTATAATTAGAATAAATAGGAAGATCAAAATGATCTTCAAGTAAGTATTTTTTTTTATGTTCTTGTGTTTTATAATACTGAATTTGTTTTTTTTCATTAATAGTGTTATTACCATTCTTATTAATCTGATTAAAAAAAGAGTCATTTTTGTTATTGTTATCTAAAGAATAAGTATCTAAATTTTCAGATGTACTTTGTTTGTAGTATCCAGGTTTTTTTTTATATGGCTCCGTATCGATTATAGAATAAGGATGTATTCCATCTTGTTTTAATTTTTTATTATCCTCTAACTTATGAAATATTTTCTTTTCTTCATGATTAATAAATCTTTGTACTTCTGTAGGAAATCCAGTCGCTACTATAGTTACGGAAATACTTTCTTCTAATTTTTCATCTTCTCCTAATCCCATAATAATATTTGCATTATTTCCAGCTTCTGCTTGAATATAATCACTAATTATTCCTATTTCATCTATTGTAATTTCAATTTTTCCTGAAACTATTAGCAAAAGAACATTTTTTGCTCCAGTTATTTTATTATCATTTAAAAGAGGAGAATCCAATGCTTGTATAACTGCTTCTTTTGCTCTATTTTCTCCTATAGAAATAGCTGATCCCATAATTGCAGTTCCACTTTCTTTTAATACTGTTCTGGTATCTCTTAAATCAATATTTTGTTTATAATGATGTGTAATAACTTCTGCAATTCCTTTTGCTGCAGTAGTTAATACTTCATCTGCTTTAGCAAATCCTGCTTTAAATCCAAGGTTACCATATAATTCTCTTAATTTATCATTATTTATAACAATCAATGAATCTACATTTTTTCTTAAAGATTCTATTCCTTTTTGAGCTTGTTGCAATCTCATTTTGCCTTCAAAGTGAAACGGAATAGTCACTATACCTACAGTTAATATTCCTTTTTCTTTTGAAATACCTGCAATAATTGGTGCGGCGCCTGTTCCTGTTCCACCTCCCATTCCAGCTGTTATAAAAGTCATTTTGGTATTAGAATCTAAAATATTTTTTATCTCTTCTAAACTCTCTAGAGCTGCTTTTTCTCCAATTTCTGGATCTGCTCCAGCTCCTAAGCCCTCTGTAATAGAAGCCCCTAATTGAATTTTTAAAGGCACTGGATTATTTTGCAAAGCTTGAGAATCTGTATTACACGCTATAAAATCAACTCCGTTAATTCCTTGTTCAAACATATAACTCAATGCATTGCTTCCACCACCTCCAACTCCAATAACCTTTATGGAGGCAGAACGATTTTTATTCAACCCTTTAATATTGTCTTTTTGATTATTATTATTTTCTGTTTTTTGTTGTATAATAACATTTTCTTTTTTCATCTTATTCTGTATCATTCAGTATTTGACGAAACTTATCTGCCCAAATTTCAAAAAAAGATTTTGATTTATTTTTATATTGTGAAGTTTTATTATGAAAATTCCATTTATAAGAAGAAAATCTATTATGTTTATTTTTTTTGAAAACCTGATTAGTTTCTTCTATTTCTGTAGAATAGTTAAAAATTTTGTGATTTTTATCTTTCAATCCCCTAATTACTAATCCTATAGATGTAGCATATTCTGGATTACTAATCATTCCATTTCCTAATCCATAAATATGTTCATTAGAATATCCAATACGTACATCCATTCCTGTAATATATTCTGTTAACGGACGAAGATGTTTTAATTGTGATCCCCCTCCTGTCATAACTATTCCTGCTATAAGTCTTTTCTTGTGTTCTTCATTTCCATAAGTTTTTAATTCGATATTAACTTGTTCCAAAATTTCACTTACTCTAGAATGAATAATTCTAGAAAGACGTTTTAAAGAAATTTCTTTAGGATCTCTTCCTCTTAATCCAGGAATACAAACAATTTCTGTTTCTTTATTCTCTCCTGGCCAAGCAGATCCAAACTTGACTTTTAATAATTCTGCTTGTCTTTCAATAATTAAACAATCTGTTTTGATATTTTCAGTTATCATATTTCCTCCAAAAGGAATCACAGCAGTATGACGAATAATATTATCTTTAAATATAGCTAAATCAGTAGTTCCTCCTCCTATATCAACCAAAGCAACTCCTGCTTCTCTTTCTTCTGTATTCAAAACAGCTTCTGCAGAAGCTAGAGGTTCTAAAGTCATACCAGCTAAATTGAGTCCAGCTGCTTTCACACATATACCAATATTTCTAATAGAAGAAATCTGACCTACTACTACATGAAAATTAGCTTCTAATCTATTTCCATACATTCCAATTGGTTCACATATTTCTGCTTGACTATCAACTTTATATTCTTGTGGAAGAACATGAATTATTTCTTCTCCTGGAAGCATAACAAGTTTATGAACCTGATCAATTAATTGTTGTATATCTTTTATATTAATAACATTTTCAAAATCTAATCTAGTGATATAATCACTATGTTGAAGACTTCTAATATGCTGACCAGCAATACCAACAATAACCTCTTTTATCTTTAATCCAGAACTATGTTCCGCTTCATTTACAGCTTCTCTAATTGATTCAATAGTTTGAGTAATATTGTTAACTACTCCTCTATGTACTCCTATACTTTTAGATCTTCCAATTCCTAAAATTTCAATTTTATTATATTCATTTTTTCTTCCTACCATAGCTACAATCTTCGTAGTCCCAACATCTAGACCAATAGCTATATCTTGATATTCCATAGACTTATCTTTTTTTTGCTACTACTTGATTTTTATATTGTAAATCAATTAATCGATATTGATTAATATCTATTTTATTTAGATACTGCTTGTAAAAAGCTTTCAATTTTTTCAATTTTTTTCTAAAATTTTTTAGATTTCCTAATATTATATAATGATTACCAATTTTTGGTATTAAACTAAATATATTGTCTTTTGTTTTTTTTATGCTAATAATTTGATGTTTTAATAATTCATCTGAATTTATGACATTGACTAACTTGACTAATTCTTGTTTTTCTTCTTTTGAAAATTCTCCGGTAGCTAATAATATAACTCTGGTTTTAAAATAATAAGAAGAAAGTTCTAAATATTCTGCATCCTGAGTTAGATAATGTTCTTTGTTTCCAGTTTTGATTCTCAAAATTGGTTGTTGTTCCTGAATTTTAATGTTTAAGGTCCCATCCACACTCAAAAATATTTCAGATTTTTTTATAAAAGGATAATGATTCAACTTTTTTTCCATTCTTAATATACACAATTGACCAATTTTTTTTGTTATATATCCTTTGTCTTTATCAAATAAAATATTTTTTACAATATCTTCATTAATCAAATGATCCTTATATAATGGATAAATAATAATATTTAATTTTGTAAATTTTCTATTTTTAGATGTTTGTTGAGAAAAAAAAAATAATATACTTATCAAAGTAAAATATAAAATTGTAATAAACATTCTTTTTTTTAGATTATACATCTATCCATATCGTTTGTGAAACCAATTTTTAATAGTATATACCAATGAATCAATACTTCCTGCTCCTATAGTAAGCAAAATATCAAATTGTTTTTTTTCTATTTGATTTAATAAATTACTCATATTAGAAACTTCTTTGTTTTTCATTTTTATTTTATCTAATAATTTATAAGAATTCACTCCATATAAAGGTAATTCTCTAGCGGGATAAATATCTAACAAAATTAAAATATCTAATTTTTCTAAACTTCTGGCAAAATCTTCTTCAAAAAATTTAGTTCTACTAAATAAATGAGGTTGAAATACTCCCAATATTTGTTTATTTATAAAACACTTTCTAATAGTATTAATTAACGCATTAATTTCTGTTGGATGATGAGCATAATCATCAATATAAATTTTTTCTTTAGATTGAAAATGAATAGAATATCTTCTATGAATTCCTTTAAATAACCACAAAGCTTTTCTTACTTCATTTTCTTTAAGTTTTAAATAATCTGAAATTGCTAATGCAGCTGTTATATTTTTTAAATTATGATATCCTGGAAGTGGTAATGTAAGATTTTTCCAAGTTTCTTTTGGAGTATGGAAATCAAAATACCATTTATTTTCTTTTATATAAATATGATTAGAATAATAAATTCCTTTTTCTTTTTTTAGAATAGAATAATATATTATGTTTGTTGTTATAGTTTTAGACAAACTATAATAAGATTCCTCTTTACAAAGAAATATTGTTTTATATGGATGTCGTATTCTTTGAGAAAATTTTATATATGCTTGAACTAAATTATCTTTTTTGGGATAAGTATCTACATGATCTTGATCTAAAGAAGTAATACATGCTATATTTGGATTCAAATGTAAAAATGAATGATCAAATTCATCTGCTTCTACTAAAAACATATCATTTCCATTTAAAATTAAATTAGATTGATAATTTTCAGAAATTCCTCCAAGAAAAGCAGTGATATTTTTACCTGTGATTTTCAATATATGTCCTAATAAAACACCAGTTGTAGTTTTACCATGAGTTCCTCCAATAGCTATACATATTTTATTTTTAGTAATCAAAGATAATAACTGAGATCTTTTTTGAATATTTTTTTTTCCATTTTTTTGTAAAAATATCCATTGTTTATTATTATTCTTTGTAATAGCAGGGGTATAAACAATTAAACATTGTTCAGAATAGATCCATGATGGTAATAAGTCTATATTATCATGATAAATGATTGAAATGCCTTCTTGTTCTAATTTGTGAGTTAAAAAACTTCTCGATCTATCATAACCAGAAACTTTTTTACCTATATAATTTAAATAGCTAGCTAAAGAACTCATTCCCATACCACCTATTCCTATAAAATAAAAAGCCTTAATATCATCCAAATTCATAAATCAATAATATGTGAAATTTCTTTAACAATGTTATATGTTGCTTTAGGTTTACCTAATTTTAAAATATTTTTTATCATTCTATTTTGTCTTATAGAGTCGTTTAAAAGATCTATAGTAGCATCTACTAATTTTTGTTCTATTTCTTCATTGTTTATAATTAAAGCTGCATCTTGTTCCTCCAACATTTTAGCATTTTTATTTTGATGATCATCAGATGCGAAAGGCAAAGGTATGAGTATAAAAGGTTTTCCTATTAAAGATATTTCTGATATAGTTAATCCACCAGCTCTAGATACTACAATATCTGCTGCTGAATAATAAATTCTAATATTTTCAATAAAATCCATGATAATAATATTTTTATGATAAAAATTTATATTTTTGGATATTTTTATAATATCTATTTTTCCAACTTGCCAAATAAGTTGTATATCTAAATTTATTAACTTATTTAATCCATTAATCCAAGCCATATTAATGCTATGAGCTCCTTGACTTCCACCTATAGATAAAATAATTGGTTTATTCACATTTAATCCTAAATTCAAACATGCTTGTTTTTTATCTAACAATATTTTGTGCATGATTTCAGATCTAATAGGATTTCCAGTTGTAATAATATTGTGTTTTATTTTTTTTGGAAAATTTTTTTTTGTTTCATTATAAGCAACACATATTTTTCTAGCATATCTAGAAAAAATTCTATTAGTAAATCCAGGAAATGAATTTTGTTCTTGTAGCAAAATAGGAATTTTGCATTTGTGTGCTGCATATAGTGTAGGAAAACTTACAAAACCACCTGTTCCAATTACTATATCTGGGCAAAATTTATTAAAAATTTTTTTGATTAAAAAAAAACTATAAATTAATTCCATAGATAAAATCATTCCTGATACTATAGAACAAAATTTATTTTTTCCCCCTGAAATACGAATTCCTTCAAATAAATATCCAAATTTAGGAATTTCCTGCATTTCCATATGATTTTTAGATCCAATAAACAAAATATGACTTTTTGGTACTTTAGTACTTAATTCTTCAGCTATAGCTATTCCAGGATAAATATGACCACATGTTCCTCCACTTCCAATAATTATTTTTGGTATTTTTTTTTTTTTCATTGCATTACAAGCTATTGATTTATTCTTGTTTTTGTTCAATCATTCTACTAACACTCAATATAATACCAAAACTAAAAAAAGTAACCCACATAGAAGTTCCTCCTGCACTAATAAGAGGCAGTGTTTGTCCTGTAACGGGAAATAATCCAACAGCTATTCCCATATTTACTAATGCTTGATTAATAATAGGAAATCCTACGGAAAGAACTAATAAAGTACAAAAATAATTATCTACTTTTGTAGCAATCACTATAATTCTAAATAAAATCATAATATATATGAATAATAGTATTACTCCACCAAACAATCCATATTCTTCTATAATGATTGAATAAATAAAATCAGAATAAGATTGCGGCAAAAATGCTTTTAAAACACTTTTTCCAGGACCTCTACCAAATTTTTTACCTAAAAAAATAGCTGTTTTAGATTGTTTCATTTGATAACTATTATTAGATTTTGGATCAAAAAAAGTTTCTATTCTACTAATCCAAGTATTTACTCTATTCATTGAATTTGTTTCTACTAATTTTATTACAGAATAAATATAGATACTTGCTGATAATATTACAATTATAAAAAAAATAATCAATCCTTTTAATGGATATCCACCCATAAAAAGAATCATTAAAACTGAAACAAACACAATAATTGCTGTAGATCCATTTGCAGGAAATATTAATCCAATAATTAAAAATATTGGAAATAATAAAAAAACAAAAGAGTGAAAAATATTAATTTTGTTGTTTTTTGATAAATATCTAGCACAATAAATAAAACTTACTAGTCCAGCAATACTTGAAGTTTGAAAAGATATATTGATAATGGGAATAGATAACCATCTAGAAGCGTTAACTCCATCTAATTTTTTACCTTGTATAAGAGTTAATACCAATAAAATTAAAATTATAGGAATTGCAAAGACAGACAGACGATAACAATATTTATAATTAATAAATTGAGATATAAAAAGAATTAAATAACCAATTAGTAAAAAAAAAGCATGTTTAAATAAATAATTAAAAACAGTAGTATCTCCACCATATGTATAAACTAAATTAGTACATGCGGAATAAACAGGGAGAAAAGAAAATATGGACAATAAACTGATAAAAGCCCATAAATATTTATCTCCTTTTATATGTTTTGCTAAAAAAGAATTTATTGTTTTCATCATAACAAAACAGTTTTTTAACTTCTTTTTTGAATTTTCTTCCTCTATCTATATAATTTTTAAATAGATCGATACTAGAACAAGCAGGAGAAAGAATAATATGATCTCCACTAACCGACAAAAAATATGCTATACGAACAGCTTTTCTAACATTTTGTGTTTCCAAAATAATATCAATAATATTTTTAAAATAAGTTTTAAAATTACTATTTTCTTTACCTAATAAAATAACAAATTTTACTTTTTTTTTAACTAATGTTAATAATTCTAAATAATCATTTCCTTTATCTTTTCCTCCAGCTATCCATATTATAGGATAACTTAAACTTTTTAATGCATAAAAAACAGAACTTACATTAGTAGCTTTAGAATCATTAATGAATGAAACTCCATTGATCTTCATGATAGGTTCCATACGATGTTCTATTGGTTTCATTCCTAAGATAGTAGAAGTTATAGATTGATTAGTAACATTTAAAAAACTAGAGGCTAATATACTAGCTAAAATATTGTAAATAATATGATCTCCTATTAAAGGTATATTTCGTAGTTCTAATATATGGGACTCTTTGTAATTTGGATTTCTAATGAAAATAGAATTGTTTTTTATATATGCTCCTAACGATAATTCCTTTTGTATAGAAAAAGGAATACAGTGAGATTTAATGGAAAAATTTTTCATTTCTTCTCTAATAATAGGATCATCATAATTATAAATAAATATATCTTTACTTTTTTGCAATGTTGCTATTCTAAATTTAGAAAAAATATAATTTTTTATATTAGAATATATATTTAAATGATCTCTAGTTATATTTAATAATACTGCAATATTAGAACGAAATTTGGAACAATCATCTAATTGAAAACTGCTTAATTCTAATACATAAATTTTTTTTTTTTTCAAAACTTCTTTTGCAAAACTTTTTCCTATATTTCCTGCTATTCCAACTTGCATACCTTCTTGTTTAAGTATTTTATAAATCATCATTGATGTAGTAGTTTTTCCATTTGTACCAGTAATACTAATTATATAAGAATCTTGGTTATAATTTTTTCCAAATTCTACTTCCGACATCATAGGAATTCCATAATGATTTATTTTTTTGATAATTCTATCATTTGTTGAAAGTCCTGGACTTTTTATAATTTTATTAGATTTATTTAAAATTATACTTTCCGTGTGTTTGTTTTCTTCAAAAGAAATTTTATTTTTTAATAAAATTGTTTTGTTATTATGAGAAATACAACCTGAATCAGATACAAAGATTTTAAATCCCATTTTTTTAGCTAACAATGCCGCTCCTACTCCACTTTCCCCACCACCTAATATCACTATTAATTGTTTGTTATTCATTATTTATTGCGCATTAATTAAATAAAAAATTATTAAAGAAGATAGTATAATTTGTATTATACAAAAACGATTAACTATTTTATTTTCGTGATAACCTAATTTTTGAAAATGATGATGAATAGGAGACATCAAAAAAATTCTTTTTTCAATTCCATACATTGTTTTATAAAATTTGAAAAACAATACTTGTATCACTACAGAAATATTTTCAACAAAGAAAATTCCAAATATTACAGGAAATAATAATTCTTTTCTTAAAAAAATTGATATTACTGCTAGTACACTTCCTATAGTCAAACTTCCTGTATCTCCCATAAATATTTGAGCTGGATATGCATTATACCAATAAAATCCAATTAACGCACCTAAAAGAGAAATAGAAAATATCATAATTTCTTCTATATTTGTAATACACATAAAATGAGAATGTTTGTGATAAAATTTATGACTTGAAAAACAAGTAAATAAAAATAAAGTAATTACAATTATAGAAGAAACTCCAGATGTTAATCCATCTAGTCCATCAGATAAATTAGCACTATTAGACATAAATACAATTAATAACATAATAATAGGCACAAAAATTATCCAAGTATATTTATACCATGTTTTATTGTAATAAGTCATAATAGAAGTATAATCTAATTCATCATTACGAAAAAAAATAGGACAAGTTGTTTTCAAACAATGTATTTTTTTAGTACTATTATCATTAGTATAGTTATTAATAATATTCACTTTTGCATTGTCAATTATAGTAATGTTTCTATTAAAATACATTGTACAACCTATAAATATTCCTAATATTAATTGACCCAATATTTTAAAAATTCCATTTAATCCTTTTTTATTATATTTTATTTTGATATAATCATCAATGACACCTATAGCCCCCATCCATAATGTTGTACTTATAAGCATAAGTACATATATATTATTCAATTGAGAAAAAAAAAATGTTGGAATTAATGTAGAAATGATAATACTAATTCCACCAAATGTTGGAGTTCCTTCTTTTTTTCTTTGCCCACAAAGACCAAGATTTCTTATTTTGTCTGCTATAATATTATGCTTTTTGATATTACAATAAATTATGGCTTTATTAGATAATAATGATATAATAATTGATAATATAAAAGATATTAATAAACAGTATAAAGACATAACATAAATATTATTAAAATAACTAATTAAGTAATTAATGAGTTATTTTTTTATTAAAAAATTTTTTAACTACAATCATATCATTAAATGGATAACGAGTCCCTTGAATTTCTTGATAATTTTCATGCCCTTTTCCTAAAATCAGAATGATATCTTTTGCTTTTGCCATTTTAATTGCAGATTTAATAGCTTTTTCTCTATCTACTATTGTGAGTAAAACTTTTTTTGTAGTAAACAATATAAATTTTTTCATATCATATAGTATTTCTTCTGGATCCTCATTTCTAGGATTATCTGAAGTAAAAATTGATATATCACAAATATTATAAACTATTTGGCCCATTAAAGGACGTTTTGTTTTATCTCTATTTCCTCCACATCCTATAATACATAACAATTTTGATGTTTGGGATTTTAAATTATTCACAGATATTAACAAATTTTTTAATCCATCTGGATTATGAGCATAATCTACTATTATACGAACTCCATAAGAAGTAATAAATTGTTCACAACGTCCTTTTATTGGTATAATATTTTTTAAGTTTTTTAAAATGATAATTTTTTTTTTGTCATCCAATAGTATAGTAGCTGTTATATAACTTGCTAAAAGATTATATACATTAAATTTTCCAATTAAAGGAAACATGAATTTATATCCATTAATCATTAATAAATGTCCATTAAAAGTCTGATGAATGATTTTAATTTTGCAATTATATTGATGTATAATTCCATACAAATATAACTTAGCTAATAAATTTTGCGTCATTATATGTGAATATTGATCATCAGCATTAATTAATGCAAAAGAATGTCTTGTTAAAAATTTTTCAAAAAAAGTTTTTTTAATAGAGATATAATGATTAAACGATTTATGATAATCTAAATGATCATGTGTAATATTAGTCAATATTCCACCAAAAAAAAATAATCCATTAATTCTATTTTGATGAATGCCATGTGAACTAACTTCCATAAATGCATATTTACATCCTTTTTTAATGGATAAATTTAAATATTTATTAATATCAATAATATTAGGAGTAGTATGTATAGTGTCCAATTGTTTATTTAATATTATAATAGCTATTGTAGAAATTAGTAATGGTTTTTCTTCAAGATGATAAAATAATTGATAAAGAATAGATGATACTGTTGTTTTCCCATTAGTTCCTGTAATTCCTATTAATTTTATTTTTTTTGTTGGATTATCATAATAATTAGAAGCAATCTTTCCTAAAATATCTATGGAATTTTTTACTAATACATAAGTAATTTTATGATGAATAATACAATATATCGGAATTTTTTCACAAATTATAACAGTAGCTCCTTTTTTTATTGATTCTTCTATAAAATCATGTCCATCTTTTGTTTGGCCTTTATAAGCTATAAACATCATATTAGATTGAATAGATTTTGAATCTGTAGAAATGCCTTTTATTAATTTATTATTAGTTCCTATAATTTTTAACACAGGAATATCTTGTAATATAAATTTTAATGATTTGTTCATCATTCTTCTAATTTCAAAAATATCTTTTGATTTTTTTTAAATTTGCTTCCCGGTTTGATAGATTGATAAAGCACTTTTCCAACTCCTGAATATTCTACTTTCAATCCATAATTTTCCAATATTGGAATAATTTCTTTTCCAGGTATTGAGATAATATTTGGTATAATATTTTTATTAAATAAATATATTTTTGATATTTTAAATTCTTTCAAAGAATCCATAATAATATTCTTGTTGGTAATATAATTATTATATTTATTACCATTTTGTAGTACTATTATTGGATAAATGGATTGTACAATATTATCAAATACTGGAACAGCAACTTCTATTCCGTAGTATCCAGTTTTTGGTTTTGAAATAACAACAATACAAGAATATTTTGGATTTTTTGAAGGAAAATATCCAACAAAAGAACTATTGTAAGTTAACGGTTGTTTTTTAATCCAATAATTTAATTGTGTAGTTCCAGTTTTTCCCGCATATGGATATTTTGGATTGTAATATTTTTTTGCTGTTCCATGTTTTACAACTCCTTCTAACATATTTTGAATTTTTTTTATAGAAGATTCTTTTGCTATAGAAGGATTAATAACTATTGGAGTCGTATATTTTTTAAGACTTTTACCACGATACTTTATTTCTCTAATAAAAATAGGTTTAATCATTTTACCTTGATTTGCAATAGCATTATAAAAAGTAATAATTTGTAAAGGAGTTAATTTTAAATTATATCCAAAAGTCATCCATGGAAGTGTAATACTACTCCAATTTTTGTCTCCAGGTTTTGGAATAATGGGATAACTTTCTCCTGGAATATCTATTCCTATTTTTTTATTTAAATTCCATTCAAACAAATATTTTAAAAATCTTTCAGGATGTTCCTTATAATTATTATAAATAATTTTGGCAATTCCAACATTTGATGAATTTTCTAAAATTTGTTGTGGACTGATTTCTTTAATTACTTTATTTTTAAAAAGTATATTATTATCTCTTATTTCTTTTCCTTTTAATTTGAAAACTCCATTATTAATTTTTATCATTTCATTTGTGTCTATTGTTTTATCTTCTAAAGCTACTAATATTGAAATAGTTTTAAAAGTAGAACCTGGTTCACTACCTTCCCATACAGCAAAATTTCTAACATCTTCATAAGTATTATTTTTAGTTATTTCTAAATTGATCATTGCTCTAATTTTGCCACTTTTCACTTCCATTAAAATAACACATCCATGATCTGCACGTGATTTATATAATTCTTTAATTAAAGCATGATATGCTATATCTTGTAAATATATATCTATAGTCGAATAAACATCTTTTCCATCTTCTGGTTCTACTGCATTTTTATAATATAATGGTTTCCATATATTTGCACTTATACGTTGTTCTAAACGTTTACCATCTTTTCCTTTTAAGTATTTGCTAAATGCTCCTTCTAATCCAGCTTTTCCTCTATGATCATCATATCCTAAAGTTCTTTTGCCAATATTTTCTAGTGTATGCACTCTATACATCTTATTTTCTACAATAAACCCACCTTTTATTTTTCCTTTATTAAAAATTGGAAAACTTTGCAAAAGTTTAAAATTAGCATAATCTAAATTTTTTGCTAACAAATAATATCTGTTGCCAATTTTTTTTTCATATTTAAACTTATAATAAAAAAATGATTTTGGTTTTTTAAAAAATGATGATAAAGAATTGCACAAGGCAGAAAGATTTTGTTCAAAAACTTGATCTGAAATAGATTTAAAATCAATATGTACGTCATATCGTATAATCGACATAGCTAAAATACTTTTATCTGTTGCATATATATTTCCACGTTTAGCTTTTATTAAATTGATTCTAATTGTATTATTTATCAAAGATTGTTTATAATGATCTGAAGAATGTTGAATGTGAAATAAATTAAAAATAATTAATATAGAAATAGAAATAAAAAATAAACTAATTATATAAGATTTATATAACAAAAAATATCTTTTTTTATTTTTGATTGTAGTTATACTACTATTACTATATTGTTTCATATATAATTTTATTTTTCATCTTTTAAAATCACCTCATATGGAGGGTATTCCAAATTTTTTAATCCTGTTGATTGCAATAATGTTTTTAATACAGATAATAATTTTATCTTAATATATCTACTTTGTATAGATGCATATTCAGATTTTAATTCTTTAATTTCTTCATTAATTTTAGTTATTTTTCTTATTTCTTGATCCATTATATGAGAACTAGTAATACTGATTAAAGATAAAAATGTAATGAAAACAATAAAATTCCAATTATGATAAGATTGTTTTTCTACTAAAAACTTTCCTTTTAAAATATCTTGAATTTTCATAAAAAACTTATATTTTTTCTGCTACTCTTAACTTTGCACTCCTAGATTTTGGATTACATTTCATTTCTTCTATATTTGGTGTTATTACTTTATTATGAATCATTTTAAATGGTGGTATAATATTATTGATTTTTATATTATTTAATTTTCCTTGTTTAATAAAATATTTAATAATTCTATCTTCTATAGAATGATATGATATAAACGAAATTCTACCTCCAGGCAATATAATATTAGAAGATTCTATAAGAAGAGTTTGTAAACATTGAATTTCGTTATTTACTTCTATTCTTATAGCCTGAAACAATTTTGATAAAAATCTTTTTCTTTGATGAAAAGAAGATTTTTTTAAAAAAAATAAATTTATTAAATCATATGTAGTTATAATAGGTTGTTTTAAACGAAACTTTAATATTTTTTTCACAATTTTCATTGGATTATTAAATTCACCATATTTAGAAAATATATAAAATAATTTTTTTTCTGAAGATTTATTAATAACATCTAAAGCTGAATAATGAATTGTTTGATTCATTCTCATATCTAAAATTCCGTTCACCTGATGTGAAAATCCTCTAGATGGATTATTGAGTTGAAAAGAAGAAAACCCTAAATCTACTAATAATCCTGATATTTTATTTATATTAATTTTTTTTAAAATTTGTTTAATATTTATAAAATTATCATGAAATAAATGAAGTCTTTTATCTTTAATAAAATTATTTTTTATAGATTCATTATCTTGATCTAAAGCAATTAAAATTGATTGTGTATCTAATTGTTTTAATATTTCTAATGAATGTCCTCCACATCCAAATGTAGCATCTACATAAATTCCGTTTTTATTTGTAATTAGTAATTTGACGCTTTCTTGTAACATAACTGGGTTATGATAAAACAAATTTTTATTTTTTTTTGAAAATTCCTTTTTTTCAATTATTGTATTTATAATTTTAAATTATTATTTATCATTTAAGAATGAAATTCAATTTAATCAAAAAGGATAAATTTACTAAAAGTAGAGTAGGAATTTTAATAACTGATCATGGTAGTATGGAAACTCCAATTTTTATGCCAGTTGCAACAAAAGGAGCAATTCAATGTGTTTCTAAACATGAATTAGAAAAAATCGGTTATAAAATGATTCTTGGAAATGCATATCATCTATTTTTTTATCCTGGAGTTGAAGTTTTACATAAAATTAAAGGACTTCATTCTTTTATGAATTGGCATCAATCAATTCTAACAGATAGTGGAGGATTTCAAATTTTTTCTATGAAAAAATTAAATAAAATAACTGAAGAAGGAGTACAATTTAAATCTATTTTTAATGGGAGCCTTCATTTTTTTTATCCAGAAAAATCTATGAAAATTCAACGTATAATAGGTGGAGATTTAATCATGGCGTTTGATGATTGTCCACCATATCCTTGTAGTTATATAGAAGCAAAAAAGTCTTTAATACGAACACATTTATGGTTAAAAAAATGTGCTAATTATTTAAAAAATAATCCAGAAATATATAATCATAAACAAAGTTTATTTCCTATTGTCCATGGGAGCGTATATCCCGATTTAAGAAAATCTTCAGTGGAAACCGTTAGTTTAATACAAGAATATGATGGATATGCTATAGGTGGATTAAGTCTGGGAGAAAAAAAAGAAGACACGCAATATATTATAAATATAATAACTGATCAACTACCTGAAAACAAACCTAGATATTTAATGGGGGTTGGAAATCCTTCAGATATTTTAGAAGCTATTTCTCTGGGAATAGATATGTTTGATTGTGTCATTCCTACAAGAAATGGAAGACATGGTTTATTATTTACTTGGAAAGGTATTTTAAATATAAAAAATAGTAAATGGAAAAAAGATTTTTCTTGTTTAGATGAATTTGGAACTTCTTATGTAGATAAAACATATAGTAAATCTTATGTAAGACATCTTTTTTATTCTAAAGAAAATTTAGCTCAACAAATTGCTACTATACATAATCTTAATTTTTATTTTCATCTTATGAAAACAGCAAGAGAAAAAATATTAAAAAATACTTTTGTACATTGGAAAAAATCAATTATTCCAATATTAATGCACCGTTTATAATTATAAAATTAATATTACTTAAAACTAGCTATATATATATCTCCATTTGATTTAATAGCTTTTATTGTAACATATCTATCATATCTCTCATATTTTTTTAAAAAATTATCTACATCTTTAGGATTTTTGATTTTTTTACCATTAATAGATATTATAATGTCACCTACATCTATTCCAAGTTCATTCAACTTACCATTTTTCTTCAAATTTATAACTTTAATTCCATAATTTAGTCTATAAGTTTTTTTATCTTTTATTTCTAATTTTTTAAAAGTACCTCCTAAGAATAAAGAAGAGGATTGTTTGATATTATTATGTTGTATTTGTGGTTGTGGATCCTGATCCTCCTCATCATTTTGTGACTCTTTTAAAATAAGATCACAATCCATTATATGTTCTGTTCTTAAAAATGTTATTTTTAATTTATCTCCAGGAGATTTTGTCCCTATAATCATTGATAAATCAGATATATTTTGAATAGGATATCCATTGATACTTTTAATAATATCTCCTATTTTTAATCCAGCATAATAAGCCCCACTTTTATTATATATTTTTTCAATTAATAATCCTGATTTAGGTTTTATCTTATCATAAGATTCTAATTTAGATAATTCAATTCCTTTAATTCCTAGACATGCACGTTTAACTACACCATATTTTTTAATATCTTGGACCACTTTGATTACTATATTTGAAGGTGCTGCAAAACTATATCCTATATAATTTCCAGAATTAGACGAAATTGCTGTATTAATACCTATTAATTCACCATTTGTATTTACTAATGCTCCGCCACTATTCCCAGGATTGACTGCTGCATCAGTTTGAAAAAAAGATTCTATAGGTGATAAATTTTTATTTCCTTCTCTTAAAATTCCTAAATTCCGATTTTTTGCACTTATTATTCCTGCAGTAACGGTAGAATTTAAATCAAAAGGATTTCCAATTGCTAAAACCCATTCACCAACTTGTACTTTATTAGAATCTGAAAAAGAAATAAATGGTAATCCTTTTTCATTAATTTTTAACAAAGCAATATCTGTACTAGAATCTTTTCCTATTAATTTAGCGTTATAAGATCTTTGATCATTTAATGTAACTTCTATTTTATTAGCATTTTGAATTACATGATAATTAGTTACTATGTATCCATCAGAAGATATTATAACACCGGACCCATGAATACCTTGCCATTCTTCTTCTTCTTCTTCTATTTTCTTATTATAAACTATATTTTTTAATTTTAATCCTATACTATGTTTTCTATATCTATAATGATCTGGAAATCCAAAAAATAAATCAAATGGATCAAAATTCAATTTTTCATTGGATCCATAATCTTTATAATAATTTTTAATATTTACTACTGTATTAATAGTTTTGTTAACCACTTTAGTAAAATCTGGTAATCCATGATTATAACTACTGATTAACATAGGATTATTCCATCTAAATGGATATGCAGTATTATAAAGAAAATTAGATTCATTTTGTTGTGTATATTTTTTATATGTAGTCATAGTTATTATGGAACTCATAATACTACTAAGGATAACATAAAAAATTATTTTCTTCATAATATTATATAATATATTCTATATTCTGCAAATATGCATTTTTTTATAAACAATATGTATGAAAATAAATTTTTTTAAATATCAAGGGACTGGAAATGATTTTATTATTATTGATTGTAGATATCACATTATTCCATATAATAATATAAATTTTTTAAAAAAATTATGTAATAGACATTTTGGTATTGGAGCAGATGGAATTATATTAATTACAGACGATAAAAAAAATTCAAAGAATGATTTTTATATGAAGTATTATAATTCTGATGGAAAAGAAAGTACTATGTGTGGAAATGGAGGTCGTTGTGCAATATTGTTTGCAAAACATATGGAAATATCACAACAAAATATGATTAGTTTTAGAGCTATAGATGGTCAACATTATGGAACAATTTTAAAAAATCATTTAGTATCTATACAAATGCTTAATATTGATTCAAATACAATTAAAATAAATACAAAATATATATTTTTAAATACAGGTTCACCTCATCATATTATTTTTGTAAAAGATATAAAGAATATAGATGTTAATCAATGTGGAAAAAAAATACAATTTAAAAATGAATATTTAGAAGAAGGAGTAAATGTTAATTTTGTACAATTATTAAAAAATAATGAACTTATCATACGAACTTATGAACGAGGAATTGAACATGAAACTCTTTCATGTGGAACAGGAGTTGTTGCATCTGTTATTGCCTCATATAAAATGAATAAAATCAATGTTACAAAAAAAATTTTAACTTATACTAATGGAGGAAAATTGTGGGTTTCATTTATTGCAATTAACAATAAATATAAAGAAATTTATTTAACAGGATCAACTAAATTAATTTTTAAAGGATTAATTAATATTTAAAACATTTTAGATAATATGGATAAAAATTATTGTTACAATATTAACGAAGAAGATATTAAATTTTTACAAAAATATTTAAATAGTGTTTCTCCATCTGGAGATGAAAGTGAAAGTCAAAATATATGGACAAATTATATAAAACATTATGTGAATAAAATACAAACAGATTTATATGGAACGGTTGTTGGTATACTCAATCCTAATAATTCTCCATATAAATTAATTATTGAAGCACATGTTGATGAAATTTCTTGGTATGTTAATTACATTTCTGATAATGGAATTATATATGTTTCTAGAAATGGAGGAATAGATCATCAAATTGCTATATCTAAAAAAATTGTTATTCATACAAAACAAGGATTAAAATATGGAGTGTTTGGATGGCCTGCAATTCATACTAGAAAAACTTTCTCAGAAGATAAATATCCAAATGTAGATAATATTTTTATTGATGTTGGAGCTTCTGATAAAAAAGAAGTAGAAAATATGGGAATACATGTTGGATGCTTAATTACTTATCCTGATCAGTTTTTTATTCTTAATAAAAATTATTTTGTTTGTAGATCATTAGATAATAAAATAGGAGGTTTTATCATTGCACAAGTATTGAAAAAAATAGTCAAAGATAAAATAAATTTAAAATTTGGATTATACGTTGTAAATTCTGTTCAAGAAGAAGTGGGATTAAAAGGAGCAAAAATAATTTCTAATATATTAAATCCTAATATTGTTATTGTTACTGATGTAACTCATGATACGTCTACTCCTATGATTGATAAAAAAATTCATGGTAATGTTAAATGTGGAAGTGGTCCAGTTATTGTCTATTCTACATCTATACAAAAATATTTGAGAGAATTATTAATAAATACAGCTAATAAAAATAAATTATCTTTTCAACGTTTAGTAACATCTATCAATACTGGAACAGATACAGATGCATTTGCATATTCTAATAAAGGTGTTTCATCAGCTTTGATTTCTATTCCCCTTAAATATATGCATACTACTGTTGAAATGGTTCATAGAAATGATGTTGAACAAACAGTACAATTAATATTTGAAACTATTAAAGAAATTAATAATGATGAAAAAAAATTTTTTATTTATTAAATTTAAATTTAATAATATCTCCATCTTTAATGAGATAATTTTTTCCAACTACTAATTTTTTTCCAGCTTCTTTTACTTTTTCTTCTGATTTATATTTAATAAAATCATTATAATGAATTACTTCAGCACAAATAAATCCTTTTTTTAAATCTGTATGAATTTTAGAAGAAGCTAGATAACTAGTCCAATTATTTGGAATAGACCAAGAACGTATTTCGTTTTTTCCTATTGTAAAAAAGCATTTTAAGTTGAATAACTTATATACCATATTAATAATTTCACCAATTTTTGATTTGTATAAATATTTTTTTTTCTCATCTAAAGATAAAATAAAAAATGGAGCTTTTTCTTTTTCAGTGAGTTCTTGTAAAGAACTAATATTATAATCTTCATGTTTTTGATTTGTATTTGCTACATAAATCACTGGTTTAAGTGTTAATAAATGTAAATCTTGTATATAATCAATTTCATTTTCTGTTAATGGACACATTCTTATATTTTTTCCCTGTTTTAAAAACACATGAATTTTATTTAAAGTATCCAACATATCTTGTTTATATAATTTTTTATTTATTTTTAATAATCTATTAATTTTATTTTCTATTGTTTCTAAATCTTTTAATTGTAATTCTATATCTACAATTTCTTTATCTCTTATTGGATTAATATTATTTTCTACATGAATAATTTTGATATCTTTAAAACATCTAATGATATGAATAATAACATTTGTTTCTCTAATATTAGATAAAAATTTATTTCCTAATCCATTACCTTCATGTGATCCTTCTATTAATCCTGCAATATCTACTAATTGAATTTCAGATGGAATTATTTTAATAGAATTAATAAGCATTTTTAAGTTTATTAATCTTGTATCTGGAACTATTGTATATCCATAATTTGGTTCAATAGTGCAAAAAGGAAAATTGGCTGATCTAGCTTTAGAATTAGAAATAAAATTAAAAAACGTTGATTTTCCTACATTAGGTAATCCAACAATTCCACATTTCATATAATTAATTTATTTTGTATTTCTTTATTTAATTTATATTAAAAAAAAGCATATATAAAAAAAAATATGAAAGAAAAAATACTGCCTGTGTGGAGACATATTGAAGAATTAAGAAAACATATAATACGTAGTCTTATTGCAATTGTGATTGCAACAATTATTCTTATGCAGAATAAATATTTTATATTTGATTATATACTTTTTGGTCCTGTTAAAAACAATTTTTTTACTTATAGAATTATTTCTAAATTATCATTTTTTTTTTCATACTCCAATTTATTCAATGTTTTCAGAAAAACATTTAGAAATACAAAATAGATCAATTTTTGGTCAATTTAATATTTATATATGGGCTTGTTTATGGGGGGGGGTTATATTATCCTTTCCGTACATATTTTATGAATTTTGGATGTTTATATGTCCTGCATTATCTAACCAAGAAAAAAAATATACTCAAAATATTTTAATCATTGCATCATTATTATTTTTATTTGGTATATGTTTCGGTTATTTTGTATTATTTCCTTTTATTATTTTTTTTGGCACAAACTTTCAAATTAGTTCTATACCTAAAAATATATTTGATTTATCCGATTATATATCATTAATAATAAACACAATATTATCTATGGGTATAACATTTCTTTTTCCATTATTTATATATATGTTAACGAAATTAGAATTACTTTCTAATATTTTTTTAACAAAATATAAAAAACATGCTTTTTTAATTATTTTAATTTTTTCATCGGCAATTACACCAGGAGATCTAATAAGTACAATAATTGTTTTAATTCCATTATTAATTTTATATCAAATTAGTATTTATATATCTAAATATTTTTCTACTACAAAAAAAAACTAAATAGCAATATCCAAATTAGTGTTTTTTGATTTTTTTAGTTTTTAAATTGTTTTGTCTAGCTTTTGTAGTAGTAAGAACTGTATGTTTTTTATTTTTTTTGTTTAGCTTTTTTTTGTTGATATTTTTTTTGTTTAGCTTTTTTTTGTTGATATTTTTTTTGTTTAGCTTTTTTTTGTTGATATTTTTTTTGTTTAGCTTTTTTTTGTTGATATTTTTTTTGTTTAGCTTTTTTTTGTTGATATTTTT